>CAJOHR010000030.1 GCA_905234425.1 uncultured Oscillospiraceae bacterium
TCAATCGAATCATCACTCCAAAGACCCGCTGAATGTAAAGGAAAAGCGGGTGTTCTTAATAAGATCCGTAGATCCTATAAGAACACCCGTTATGGTGCGGATAACAGGACTCGAACCTGCACGGTTTCCCATTGGAACCTAAATCCAACGTGTCTGCCAATTCCACCATATCCGCATTGCGGTTATTCTATCACAGCCATCGTCAAATCGCAAGAAAAACCTCCGCCGCAGGCATGCGGCAGAGGGAATTCTCGTTTGCGCAAAGGATCAGCGGACGATCTCTCTGGGGATCTTGTACATTTCCTGGAACTTGCCGATGCAGTCCACGTTGGAATAAGCGCCGTCGGAGATCTTATAGTGCTTTTTGCCGCCGGCCAAAAGGATGTCGGCGGTGGTCACGTTGGTGCGGACCTTCTCGTTGCTCACGTTGGCGTGGGGCTGCTCCCAGTAGATGGCGCCGATGTCCTCCCGGGGGATCACGGTGGTGTTGAACGCCTCTTTGATGACGATGGCGTTCTCATAGCAAAACACGCCGCCGGTCATGATCTTGATGATGTACGCCAGCAGAGCCAGACCCACCAGCAGCAGCGGAATGCTCACTGCGTTAAAGCCGCCCTTGCTGATGGAATACCCCATGACAGCCGCGCCCGCCACGATCAAAACGAATGCCAGCAGCATGAGGCCGCTGTTTGCAATCACAAGGGGCTTGGCTTCCCCGATCTTCTTACCGTACTTTTCTTCCACAATTTTAGCCTCCCTCGCCCCGAAGGGCAATTTGGGAATACTATAGCATGCTATTTGGAAAAAGTCATCCTTCTATTTTCATATCCAGCTGTTGATTTGTGTTTTTGAGCATCCACTTTGTTTTTTGATGCACGCCGCCTGTTTTCCCGCACATTGTCCGCACATTTCTCTTATCTCATACGTTTTCCCTTTGCAATCCCGGCGTTTTCTGGTATAATTTTATCCGGCAAATCATGAATCCAGGTATCCGTTCAGTCGCTGTCATTCTGAGGAACAAAGTGACGAAGAATCTTGGCGTTATTCACGAATTCAGGTAAAAGATCCTTCGATTACGCTCAGGATGACACAAGCGACTGAAGCAGTTACGAATCCAATACGAAAGGATGGTTCCATGGAGGATCTGTTTCATCCCGTTCTGACGGCGCAGGCGGTCAACGCGATCTCCGCTCTGGGGCTGGCCCATATCGGGGACGCGGTCTATGCGCTTCTGGTGCGGACATATCTTGTCACCGGCGGCGACACCACCAGCGCCCATCTCCACCGCGACACCACCCTTTTGGTCTGCGCCCCCGCCCAGGCGGAGGCGGCGGATCTCCTTCTCCCCCGGCTGACCGAGGAGGAGGCTGGCTTCTATCGAAGAGGCCGGAACGCCAACGTCAAATCCATTCCCAAGCACGCCACCCACGCCCAGTATTCCAAGGCCACAGGGCTGGAGGCCCTGTTCGGTGCTCTCTATCTGCTGGGCCGGCAGGACCGGCTGCTGGAGCTGTTTACATACATCACGGAGGAATACCATGCCGCTTGACGCCATCTATCTGACCCATCTGACCCGGGAGCTCCAGGGGGCTCTGATTGGGGCCCGGGTGGACAAGATCCACCAGCCCGCCAGGGATCAGGTGCTGCTCCATATGCGGAGCCAGACCGGAAACCTCCGGCTGCTGCTCTCCGCCAACCCGAACGCCCCCAGGGCCCATCTTACCACCGCCGCCCTGGAGAATCCCGCTTCTCCCCCCATGTTCTGCATGCTCCTTCGGAAGCATCTGGGGGGCGGACGGCTGACGGAGATCTCCCAGCCGCCCATGGAACGTGTTCTGACCTTCTCCTTCCAGTGCACCGACGAGTTCGGCGAGATCGTGACCCGGCAGCTTGTGCTGGAGATCATGGGCCGGAACTCCAATCTGATCCTCTGCGGCGAGGACGGGCGGATCATCGACTGCGTCCGCAGGGTGGACTACGAAATGAGTCAGCAGCGCCAGGTGCTGCCGGGGCTCTACTACCATCTGCCCCCGGCCCAGGACAAGCTCAGCCCCCTGACGGCCTCCCTGGAGGAGATCACCGATCTGCTCACCAACCTCTCCTCCCCTACCCGGCCGGACGGCTTTTTGATGGACCATTTTTCCGGGCTTCCGCCTCTGATCTGCCGGGAGCTGGTGCATGGCTACGATCCGGAGCTGGAGGACCTCAACGCCCTTCCTTTGTCCTCCCGATACGCCTTCGGGGCCTATCTGCGGCAGGCATTCAGCGAGATCGGAGAGATGCGCAGCGAGCCCTATCTTCTGATCAAGGACGGGACCCCCTGGGACTTCACCTACATGCCCATCGCCCAATACGGCTCCTTCGTGGAATGCCGGAGGCAGGAGAGCTTTTCCGCCCTGCTGGACGCCTTTTACGCCCGGCGGGACGCGGCGGCCCGGATGAAATCCAAATCCTCCGCCATGACCAAGACCATTACGAACCTGCGGAACCGGGCGGCCCGGAAGCTGGAGAATCAGAAAAAAGAGCTGGCAGCCACCGCCGACCGGGATCTCTTCCGGATCCGGGGGGAGCTGATCACCGCCAACCTCTACCGGATGGAGCGCGGCCAGACAAAGCTGATCGCGGAGAACTACTACGATCCGGAGCTGAAGGAGATCGAAATTCCCTTAAATCCCCTGCTATCCCCCCAGCAGAACGCCGCCAGATGCTTCAAGGACTACAACAAGGCAAAAAACGCGGAAATCTATCTGACGGAGCAGCTCCAGAAGGGGGCGGCGGAGCTTAGCTACCTGGAAAGCATCCTGGAGGAGCTGAGCCGGGCGGAGACGGAAAAGGATCTGGCCGAGATCCGGCAGGAGCTGATTGCGGGTGGATACGTCCGGGACGCGGACAAAAAGAAGCGGATGAAGACCCAGCCCTCCCGTCCCATGGAGTTCCGGTCCTCCGCCGGGCTGCGGATCCGGGTGGGCCGGAACAACAGCCAGAACGACCTGCTGACCCTGAAATCCTCCTTCAAGAGCGACCTGTGGTTCCACACCCAGAAAATCCACGGCAGCCATGTGATCCTGTCCTGCGAGGGCGCGGACCCCGACGAGGATTCCATTCTGGAGGCCGCCCGGCTGGCAGCCTGGTTCTCCCAGGCCAGAGGCGGCCAGAATGTGCCCGTGGACTATGCCCAGGTCAAATTCGTGAAGAAGCCCGCCGGGGCCAAGCCGGGCATGGTGATCTACGACCGCTACAACACCCTCTACGTGACCCCGGAGGCCGATCTGGCGGAAAAACTGAAGGCATAAATAAAAGTTCCGCGGGAATTATCTCCCGCGGAGCTTTTGCTTATACTGTTTCGATCTCCTGCCGCTTTCCCCGGAGGAAGACGGCGGTGCAGCGGGCGTCCACGGTCAGGGGGTCAGCGGAGAACAGGG
The DNA here is from genome assembly GCA_905234425.1 of uncultured Oscillospiraceae bacterium. Classification (GTDB taxonomy): domain Bacteria; phylum Bacillota; class Clostridia; order Oscillospirales; family Oscillospiraceae; genus HGM13006. Next base: position 3,423 of record CAJOHR010000030.1, read on the forward strand.
TCAGATCGGCCCATTTCCCGGGCTTCAGGGAGCCGATTTTGTCCTCCAGGCCCACGATTTTCGCCGGGTTCCATGTGATGGCCCGGATGGCGTCATCGTGGTCCATGCCCTTTTTCACCGCCATGGCGGCGCAGAGGGTCAGATATTTGAGCGGCGTCTCCGGGTGATCGGTGCAGATGGAACATAGGACGCCTGCCGCTGTGAGCACGCCGGGGCCGGAGAAGGTCATGTTCTGGAGCTCCGGCTTGCTCCGGTCCAGGAGATTGGGCCCTGTGACCACCCGGGCGCCCTCAGCGGCCAGGGTATCCGCCGCCAGATAGCTCTCGGTGCCGTGGACGATCACGTAGTCCAGGTCGAATTCCCGGGCAATGCGAAGGGCGGTGAAAATGTCGTCCAGCCGGTGGGCATGGAAGTGGGCCTGGATCTCCCGGCGCAGCACAGGCAGCAGAGCCTCGTGCTTCATGTCGAAGTCCGGTGCATCCCGCTCCGGGTCCTGCGCCGCCGCCTGCTGCTTTTTCCCGTATTCCCGGGCCTCAAACAGGGCCTGGCGAATCAGGGCGGCGGTTGCCATCCGTGTCACCGGGGTTTCGTCCCGGTCGTGATAGCAGCTCTTGGGGTTCTCCCCCAGGGCAAATTTCATGGCCAGAGGGGCGCGGATCACCATGTCGTCCACCCGCTTGCCCCCCGTATGGAGCATGACGATCTGCCCGCCGATGGGGTTGGCGGAGCCGGGGGCCACGGCCACGGCGGTGACCCCGGCAGATAAGCTCTCCCGGAAGGTCCGGTCCATGGGATTGATGCCGTCCAGGGCCCGGAGCTGGGGTGTGACGGGGTCTGTGATCTCGTTCACGTCCTCCGCCTCAAAGCCCAGGCCGTCGCCGAACAGCCCCAGATGGGTGTGGACGTCCACCAGGCCGGGAAGCAGCCAGGCGCCTTCCGCGTCCAGGACTTCCTCTCCCGCTTGGGGAACGTACTGCGTCATGGGGCCAAGGGCCAATATTTCCTCGCCGAACCGCAGGTAGCCTGACGGAATCGCCGGGCCCTCCACGGGATGGATATGCGCGTTGATAATGACCATGCACGATCATCTCCTTTTCAGGCGGATATAGGGCGCGACGGAATTCCGTCGCGCCCTGCGTTTTTCTGAAATCAGCCTCTGCGGCGTCTCCGTCCGCCGGCAGCGCCCTCGGCACCGCCGCCGAAGGAGCCTACAGGAACGGGAGCCGTGGGACAGGGCGGCTTGATGGCGCCGCACTTCTTAATGGCTCCGTTGGGACAGGAGGCGATAAAGGCCTCGTTTTTCAGCTCCCGGTCATTCTTGATCACGCTGATCATGCCGTCGCCGCCCAGGACCGCGCCGGAGGGAGCCGCCTTGAGGCAGGCGCCGCTGCCCTTGCAGGCCGCGGGATCGATGTAGAGGTTGTAGTAGCAGATCAGGGCCGTGCAGCGGTTCCGGCGGACATGCAGGTCCCACTCCTCGCCGTAGGCCGCCTGATTGGCCTTGATGAGCTTCGCCACCTTGGAGGCAAAGGCGTCGCCGATGAGCTCCATGGCGTCCAGAGTCTCCTTCATGACGGCCAGGTCCTCTTCGCCGGACTGTCCGCGCATGGCGGCCTCGATCATCAGCTCCAGCTGCCACAGGCCGTCACGGCTCATGACGCTCTTGCCGTCGGAGATGGCTCTGGCGTCCTTCACCAGCTTCAGGCACCATGCCACGGGGCACTCGCCCTGGGCCACGGACTGAGCCGCGGTGATCTCGGGAAGTTTATACGCGTTTTCCAGGGCGATCCTCTCCCGCTCTGCAAGCATTTCCTTGTTGATCATCTGTCAGTCCCTCCTTATCGCACGCTGTAAGCGTTGAAGTTTTCGACCTTCCGGATGGGCACCCGCAGGTCGCACTGCAGGCAGCGGGAGGCCTCGCACTGTGCCTGGTCGCAGGTCCAGTTCGCGTCCACCTTGTCCCACTTGTGCGCCTCGCTCATGCGGGTCTCGGGGTCCACGACCTTGGTGGGCACCCGCTGGAGCTGGCCGAACTTCTCCACGGCGCCGATGGCCGGGGGAAGCTCCCGCTCCACCAGGGTCTCGTCGATCTTGCCGTCGCCGCCCAGATCCACGTCGATGAGGGAGGCGACCTCCCGGCCGCCGGCAATGGCGTCGATGACGAACTTGGTGCCGGTGATCACGTCGCCGGCGGTGTAGACGCCGGGGATGGAGGTATGGTAGCCGGACTTGCCGGTGGCGGGGTCCACGGGATAGCCGAAGCGGTTGAGCTCCAGGCCGAAAGCGTCCGTCAGGCCGGTGACCTGGCCGGAGGCGAACACGATGGAGTCGCAGGGCAGGACCCGGGTGGAATCGGGGATCTGGTTCTCCACCAGATTCCGGTTTTCGTCGAAGTAGAAGCTCTCCACCTCATGGACCCGGAGGCCGGTGACCTGATCGGGCGTGCCCTCGATGGCCTCGTTGGAGTGGCCGTCATAGAACCGGACGCCCTCCTCCCGTGCCTCGGCGATCTCCTGCTTGTCCGCCAGCATCTTTTCGCCCTTCTCCAGGCAGACGATGTTGACCTCGCAGCCCATGCGCCGCAGGGTCCGGGCCACGTCGATAGACACGTTGCCGCCGCCGATGATGGAGACGGTCTTGCCCAGATCCAGGTCCATCTCGTAGTCGGGGTCCACCAGCTTGATCCGGTTAAACTTCAGAAGCTGCACGGCAGTATAGACATTGCGGAAGTCGGAGCCGGGCAGATAGGACAGCTTCTTGCCCACGGAGGTGCCCACGGTGACCAGCACCGCGTCATAGTCGCGCTTGAGCTCCGCCACGTTCTCCACGGGGGTGTTGGTCAGGATCTTCACGCCGGTCTCCTCGATGGCGTCGATCTCCTTCTTCACATCCACGAAGGGGATGCGGAACTCGGGCATGCCCTTGGACATGTGGCCGCCGGCGATGGGGTCTTTCTCATAGACCGTCACGTCATGGCCCAGCTTCCGCAGGTAATAGGCGGCGGTGAGGCCGCAGGGGCCGCCGCCGACCACGGCGACCTTCTTGCCGGTGTCGGGCTTCTGGAATCCGTTGTTCTTCCAGAAGTTCGTCTCGTCATGCTCCGCGGCAAACCGCTTCATGGAGCAGATGGACAGGGCCCGGTTCAGCTTCTCCCGCTTGCAGCCGTCCTCGCAGCGATGGTTGCAGACGTAGCCCAGGGAATGGGGGAAGGGCACCTTCTCGTGCATGACCGCGTGGGCCTCGGAATACTTGCCCTGGGAGATGAACCGCATAAAGGCGGGGATGTCGATATGTGCGGGACACTCGGCCTGGCAGGGAACCAGCGCCTGCTCCCGGGGCAGATCGGACCGGAACAGGCCCTCCATGTCGATGAGGGCGCCGGTGGGACATACCTCCACGCAGGCGGAGCAGAACCGGCAGCCGGTCTGATCCAGGGGCAGATCGTCGGGGGTGGAGATGTAGGTCTCAAGGCCCTTCTTCTGGAAGTCGATGGCCCCCACCTTCCGCAGGTCGTTGCAGGCCCGGACGCAGCGGCCGCACTGGATGCAGCGGTCGTTCTCCCGGATGATCACGGGATTGCCGGTGCCGATCTTCAGGGTGGCCTTCTCCGGGAACTCATCCTTCATCCGGGCATGGAGCACGCCTAAGTACTGCCACATGGCCTGGAGCTCGCAGTTGCCGTAGGCCCGGCAGCCGGTGCAGTCGTGGGGATGGCCCGCCATGATCAGCTCCAGGGCGATCTTCCGCATCTGCTTCAGCGTTTCGGATTTGGTGGTGACGCGCATGCCGTCCCGAACCTCCGTGACACAGGAGGACACCGGGGCGGCTTCCCCATCGATCTCCACCACGCACATTTTACATCCTCCGGTGGCGGGCAGATCGGGATGGGAACAGAGGTGGGGAATATAGATATCCGCGGCCAGAGCGGCGTCCAGGACGCTCATGCCCTCCTGGGCCTGGATCTCCTTCCCGTCTATGAACAGAGATACTTTACCCATTTGCTAAACCCCTTTATCTGGAATTTCCACACAGGGCGCAGTACGCCCATGGTGAAGATTTTCTGCATGTATTGTATCATACAAACCGGCTTCATTCAATCGGAAATCAACAGCATTTTTTACAAATACGGTGCAATTTGTGCATAAATGCTCCGGTTTTCCACCCTGCAGCCCCTCTGCTTCGATCCCGGGATCTTTTGGTTGACTATTCCCGGGGATTTCCCTATAATGGGGAACTGAAACGAGAGAATAGGAGCGTGAGGGGAATGATCCTGGGAAGGCTGCCCCTGTACCGGCAGTGGAAAAGCAAATACGCCACCCATTTCAAGCGCCGCCGCTTTGACCGGATCATGGCGCTGGTGCCCGTGGACCCGGGGAAGCCGGTCCGCATTCTGGAGGTGGGCTGCTCCGGCGGCAAGGATTTCGTCCAGTTTCTGGACGGAACGGCGGCGGAGGTCTGGGGCGTGGACCTGGACGACACCTCCGCGAAAAACATCACCCAGGAGAATTTTCACTTTCTGGCCGCCGACGGCGAGCATCTGCCCTTTGAGGACAAATCCTTCGATCTGGTGGTGTCCGTCGGGCTTCTGGAGCACATCGAGCCCATGGAAAAGCTCTGCCGGATGATCGCGGAATTCGACCGGGTGGGCGTCCACCAGCTCACGGTGATCCCCTCGGCCTCCACTTTTTTGGAGCCCCACTGCGGCAAGCTGCGGTTTCCCATGCGTCTGGAAACCTCCATGCTGGGGGATCAGCCCGGCCAGCCCCTCCACCTGAACTTTTTCTCCGACCACACCTGGACCAAATTCCAGGGCTTCCACGACTGCCAGGTGAAAAAGATCTATTATCTGGCGCCCCTGATCCGAAATACGGTGATCTATCGGTAAACCGAATATGACTTCGGGCCGCTGCGAACCAGTATCGCAGCGGCCCGTTTTTTATAGTTTGTCATTACTCCTGCTCCAGATTCTCCATGAGCTGAACCAGGCTGCTCCGCAGCGCCGCGAGCTGGTCAGGCTCCAGGCCGCGAATCAGATTTTTCTCCGCCTTTCCCGTGGCCTCCACCAGCTTTTTGCGGAGCTGGGAGCCCTGTTCCGTCAGGAGGATGCGCTTGTTCCGGGTATCCTTGGCCATCCGCTCACAGCGGATCAGGTCCTTCTTCTCCAGGTTCCGCACCAGGGAGGAAACGCTGGAGGCCTTGATGCCCAGGGCGTATTCCAGCTCCCGCTGGTTCACATCCTTCTGATCCGCCTGGGAAAACAGGTGGAGCAGTACTCTCGACTGGGGATAGGTCACGCCGTACTCAGCGAACAAATTCCCGAAATTCTGTCGGATGCCATAGGAAATATTGGTAATCAGATAGCCCACGGCAGGTTCATTGCTCGGTAAAATGCGGTCCATTTTTCGCTCTCTCCTTTTTTGATACTATTCTCAGATAAAAATCAGATATTTTTATCTGAGAGGCATCGCTTACGGCGTTGGCCGTTTTGCGCGGTTGCGCAAAACACGTCTCATACAACCCCAGACGCGCCTGCGGCGCTATAAAAACCTGTCGGCTTTTTAACTGGGGTCGGTATGACGCGGCACACAATTGTTTCGCACTTCTATACAAATAATAGTACTCTACCTCACAGGATTTGTCAAGACAGCGCCGCAAAAAACGGGCGCACCGGCGGTGCGCCCGTAATGTCTGCGTTAAGAGAAGAACTTGTCGTGGATGGCGGCCACGGCCTTGTCCGTGTCGTCCTTGTTGATGAGCACGGAGATCTTGATCTCGCTGGTGGAGATCATCTTGATGTTCACGTGGGCCTCATAGAGTGCCTCGAACATGGTGGCGGCCACGCCGGGATTGTCCACCATGCCGCCGCCCACCACGGAGACCTTGGCCACGTCCTGGTTGATGTCCACGTGGTCATAGCCCAGGTCGTCCTTGTGATCCATCAGGACCCGGTAGGCCCGGTCCGCGTCGTTTTTCTTCACCGTAAAGCTGATGTCCTTGGAATCGCTGCGGCCGATGGACTGGAGGATGATGTCCACGTTGACCTTCTCCCGGGCCAGCAGGTTGAAAACCTTGAAGGCCTCGCCGGGGGTGTCCTCCACGCCCACCAGGGCGATCCGCGCCACGTTCTTGTCCGATGCCACACCGCTGATATACGTCTTTTCCACTTGTTTCACAGCCTCCTTGACGATGGTGCCGGGCTCCGCCGTGAAGCTGGAGAGCACCTCAAGATTCATATTGTATCGTTTTGCCATTTCCACGGAACGGTTGTGGAGCACCTGGGCTCCCAGAGAGGCCAGCTCCAGCATCTCGTCGAAGGAGACCTCCTGCATCTTTCTGGCTCCGGGGACCTTCCGGGGATCGGCCGTATAGACGCCGTCCACGTCCGTGAAGATCTGACACAGGTCCGCCTTCAGGGCCACCGCCAGGGCCACCGCCGTGGTGTCTGAGCCGCCCCGGCCCAGGGTGGTCTGGTCGCCGAATTTGTTGATGCCCTGGAAGCCGGCCACCAGAACGATCCGCCGCCGGTCCAGCTCCTCCCGGATCCGGGTGCCGCTGACCTTCTTGATCCGGGCCGCCCCGTAGGTGGAGGTGGTCTCCAGGCCCACCTGCCAGCCTGTCAGGGACACCACGGGGACGTCCATGCGGCCGATGGCCATGGCCATGAGGGCGATGGACTGCTGCTCGCCCGTGGCCAGGAGCATATCCATCTCCCGGGGAGAGGCGTAGGGGTTGATCTCAAAGGCCTTGGCCAGCAGGTCGTCGGTGGTGTCTCCCTGGGCGGAGAGGACCACCACCACGTCGTTGCCCCGCTTGTAGGTGTTTGTAATGATCTCCGCAACATGCTCGATCCGTTCGGCGTTGGCCACGGAGCTTCCGCCGAATTTCTGTACGATCAGTGCCATAAAACTCGTTTCCTCCTATATCGCGTCATGCCAGCACCGGCAGCACAAACGTCTCCGAAAATGCCTCCAGGCAGCCGTTCAGCTCCCGCCGGGTCATGGGCTCCGTCAGGAAGGCCCAGGTGTCGGGGGCTTCGTCACAGCCTAGAATCCTCGCGCCCTGGGGCAGCTTGGAGCCCTCCGGGACGGTCCCTGTGCCGCGCACATACCAGGCCATGGGAAGGGCGTCAAGGTCGCCCATGACGTCGTCGCCGCCGGGGGCCCAGCCAAGGCCCACCTTGCGGCCCTGATTCTTCACCACGTCCAGAATGTCCGCCGCCACTGCCGAGGCGGTGGGCATTTTTCCGGCGCCCCGGCCGTAGAACAGCACGTCGTCCACGGCGTTGCCCCGGACCACGATGCCGTTGAACACATCCTCCACGCTGGCGAGCAGATTGTCCTCCGGGATGAGATGGGGGGCCACATAGGCCAGGATCTTCCCGTCCGCCTGACGGAGGGTCCGGCCCAGGAGCTTGATCCGCATGTTCGCGGACTCCGCCAGGGCCACATCCGCCAGCGTCACCGAGGAGATGCCCCGGGTGGGGACCTGCCGTGGGAACACATGGCGTCCGAAGGCCAGAGAGGCCAGGATGCAGATCTTCCGGCAGGCGTCGTGTCCCTCCACGTCGGCGGTGGGGTCAGCCTCGGCGTAGCCCATGTCCTGGGCCTCCGCCAGGGCCGTGTCAAAGGGCACGCCCTCCTTTATCATCTTAGTCAGAATATAGTTCGTTGTGCCGTTGAGGATGCCGTAGATCTCGGTCAGCTCGTTGGCGGCCAGGTCCGTGCCCAGGGGCCGGAGAATGGGAATGCCGCCGCCCACGGAGGCCTCGAACAGATAATTGCCGCCGCACTCCTCTGCCGCCTCCAGGAACTCGTCGCCGCACTCGGCCACCACCTCCTTGTTGGAGGTGACCACGCTCTTGCCGGCCTTCAAGGCCCGGAGAGTGAAGTCCCTGGCCACACGGGCGCCGCCGATGCACTCGGCCACCACGCTGACCTCGGGATCGTTCTCAATGACGGAGAAGTCCTTCACCAGACGGTCCGCATAGGGACTGTCGGGAAAGTCCCGAAGATCCAGGATGTACTTGACCTCCACAGGCTCTCCCACCCGCGATGCAATGGACGCGGCGTTCATGCTGAGGACCTCGGCCACGCCGGAGCCCACGGTTCCAAAGCCAAGGATCGCTACCTTTGCCATATATTGATCTCCCCTTTTTTCAGTGTTGCTTCCGATCGCCGGTCAGCCCGCCACGATCTCCGCCTTGAGCACCCCGTCCAGGTTGCCCATGCGCTTGAGCAGATCCTCCACGGAGCAGTGCAGCTCGCCGGTCTCCGCGGAGATGGTGACGATAGCGCAGCCCCCGGAGGGAATGTTCTGGTTGATGGTGAGTATATTTGCGCCGTTATAGGCAAAAATGGATAATATACCCGAGAGAACGCCCGTCCGGTCCTTCAGCATGAGCTGGAATGTAATGATCCGGCCGGCCATAAGATTCTGAAAGGGCGTCATCACGTCCCGGTATTTATAGAAGGCGCTGCGGCTGATCCCGGTCCGCTTGGTGGCCTCGCCCACCGTGTCCGCTTCTCCGGAGTCCAGCATCTGCTTTGCCTCCGCCACCTTCAGAAACACCTCCGGCAGCGCGGAAGCCTCCACAATATAGTATTTCGGTTTCTGTTCCATGGTCTCCTGCTCCTCAAAGTGTCCGCGCCAGACGTTCATTTGTATTCTGCTCACACATCTTATCATGTCCGGCGTCCGCTGACAACGGACAGTTTGCAAAAAATCTGTTCTTTTTTTTCCTGTTTTTTAGCGTACATGTATAATTCCCGTCAAAACCGCCAAAGGGGAGGTCCAGGATGGATCATTTCAGAGAGAGAAAGCTGCCGGTCTGGGCCGGTTTCGCGGTTGCCGGCGTCCTGTTTCTGATCCTGCTGCCCCTGACCCTGCCGGTGGTTCTGGGGATCGTGGCGGCGGCGGTCCTGGAGCCTTTGGTGGTAAGGCTCCAGCGCTTCGCCGGTCTGAGCCGCCGCTGGGCCTCCTTCATTACGGTGACGGGCGCCCTGCTGCTCTTCGGCGGCGGCTTCTTCTGGCTTGGAAGGCTCCTGCTCCGGGAGCTGCTGGGACTGGGGGACGCCCTGCCCGCCATTCTGGAGTCCATGTCCGCCGCAGGCCAAAGACTGACCGGACTTCTGGATGAATTCTCCGCAGGACTTCCGGCGGGGGCCGGAGAGGCTCTGCGAGCCTGGGGGCAGGGCATCGTCAGCGGCAGCGGCTCCCTGCCCCAGGCGCTCTACAACCGGGCCCTTTCCCTGGTGAGCCGGATTCTCTCCGCCCTTCCCAAAAGCCTGTTTTTTCTGCTCACGACCATTCTTTCCTGCTACTTCGCCGCCGGAGAACTGTCCCGGCTCCGGGAGCTGGCTATCCTTCGGCTGCCGCCCGAGGTCACCCGGCGGACGGGGACGGTGCTCCGGAGCCTCAAAACCACCCTGGGCGGCTGGCTCCGGGCGCAGCTGGGGCTTATGGGGGTCACCTTTGCCGTGCTGCTGCCGGGACTTCTGCTGCTGCGGGTCTCCTCGCCGCTGATCGCCTCCCTGGGGATTGCCCTGCTGGACGCCCTTCCCCTGCTGGGCACCGGCGCGCTTTTGATCCCCTGGGCGGCGGCGGCCATGCTCCAGGGGCGGACCGGGCTGGGGCTGGGACTGCTGGGGCTCTACGGCGTAACGGCCCTTCTGCGGAACATTCTGGAGCCCCGGTTTCTGGGCGCCCAGCTTGGCGTCAGCCCCCTGCTGACCCTGGCGGCCCTCTACGCCGGATGGCGGCTGGGGGGCGTCCTGGGCATGGTGCTCCTGCCGGCGGGCGCTCTGGCGGCGGCCCAGCTCTGGGCGGCCTCCCGGCATCCGCCCGCCGGGCATGGGGATCCCCTCTCCTTCCAGAGCGCAGTCTACGGAAAAAACCGGGGAAAATGATTGACAAACGGGAAAAGGGTGGTATAATAGAAAGGCTGTCATTCCCGGCCTTCGGGAATCCCGGCAAAATCCTTGCCGCCGGCGGGACCGGCGGCCATTTGTCCAAAAGGAGGTGCAAACAACATGGCCAAGATCACGGAAAAGTACGAGGCGCTCTACATCATCAACCCTCAGCTCACCGAGGAGGATACGCAGGCGCTGGTGGAGCGGTTCAAGGCGATGGTGGAAGCGGAGGGCACCCTCACAGAGATCGATGCGTGGGGCAAGCGCCGTCTGGCCTACCCCATCGACGATCTGGCGGAGGGCTACTATGTGCTCATGCATTTTGAAGCCAAGCCCGACTTCCCCGCCGAGCTGGACCGCGTCATGAAGATCACGGACGGCATTATGCGCTGCCTGATCACCACAGTGGAAGAGTAAGGAGGAAACCCCATTGCTCAATCACATTGTTCTCATGGGCCGGCTGGTCAAGGATCCCGAGCTGCGGCACACCGGCAGCGGTATTGCCGTCGCGTCCTTCCGCATTGCGGTGGATCGGGATTTCAAGAACCAGAACGGCGAAAAGGAAGCCGATTTCATCGACATCGTGGCCTGGCGGAACACAGCGGAGTTCGTCTCCCGCTATTTCACCAAGGGCAGTTTGGCGGTGGTGTCCGGCCGGCTCCAGATGCGGAACTGGACGGACAAGGAGGGCGGCAGACGCACCTCCGCTGAGGTGGTTGCCGAAAACGTGTATTTCGGCAGCTCCAAGCGGGAGGGCGGCTACTCCGACGGATATTCCGGCGGCTTCTCCGCTCCCTCCGATGGGGGGTATTCCGCCCCGGCTGACAGCGGTTTTTCCGCCCCTTCCCAGCCCACCAGCGATTTCGCCATGCTGGAGAGCAACGACAGTGACCTGCCGTTCTGAGCTCCGGCGCAAAGTACTTTGACAAGGAGGAACATCCATGGCTAACGATAGAGTCAGAGGCCGCAAGCGCCGCAAGGTATGCGGTTTCTGTGTGGACAAGATCGACCACATCGATTACAAGGATACGGCGAAGCTCCGCCGCTATCTGTCCGAGCGCGGTAAGATCCTGCCCCGTCGGACCACCGGGACCTGCGCCCGGCATCAGCGTCAGATGACCACCGCCATCAAGCGGGCCCGTCAGATCGCGCTGCTCCCCTACGTGACCGACTAAAAAGGTTTCGCCCGTACCGGAAAAACCGGTACGGGCGCTTTTTTTGCTTTTTACGGGTTGTCCCGGCGGATCAGGAGCCGAAGGGCGTCCACCGCCGTGTCGATCAGCGGGTCCATGTCGTAGCACTGCGGGTCCTCCAGGCCCATGGCCCGGCGGGTCTGGTTGGCGAACACGGTCAGGATGGCTCCCACCCGGACACGGCGCAGGGCTCCAGCGATGAACAGGGCCGCGGACTCCATCTCCGAGCACTTGGCCCCCATGCGGACCCAGGCGTCCCAGTTCTGATTGAGCATGTGGGCGGCGGCCATGGAATCGGGATCGTGCTGGCCGTAGAAGGCGTCCTTGCACTGGGCCACCCCCAGATGATACCGGACGCCCCGGTCCCGGGCCGCGTCCCGCAGAGCCTCGGTGACGGCAAAATCCGCCACGGCCGGGTACTCGACGGGGGCGTATTCCCGGCTGGTGCCCTCCATGCGGATGGCGCCGGTGGCGATGACCAGATCCCCGCCCAGGACCTCCGGGTCGATGCCGCCGCTGGAACCCACCCGGACGAAGGTGTCCGCGCCGCAATGGACAAGCTCCTCCAGGGCGATGGAGGCGCTGGGACCGCCGATGCCCGTGGAGCACACGCTGACGGCGGTACCCTCCAGGGTCCCCGTAAAGATTTTGTACTCCCGATTGAAGGAGATAAGGCGGCTGTTTTCAAACCGTTCCGCGATGGCGTCGCAGCGACCGGGGTCTCCCGGCAGGAGCACATAGCGGCCCACATCTCCGGGCCGGATCTTCAGATGGAATTCCTCGTCGTTCGTATAGACCAGAGACATGGAATGCCCCTCCTTTCAAGACGGGGAACACGCCCGGGCCGTTTTCGATCCGAGCTGAAGCTGCATTTTGCGGATTACTTGTCGGATTCCAGCATGCCGTAGATAACCGCAGCCAGAGCGCCGCCCACCAGGGGGCCGACGATGAAGACCCAGAGCTGGATCATGGGCGTAGCGTTCCCGGTGCAGAGGGCCACCAGGGCAGGGCCGAAGGACCGGGCGGGGTTCACGCTGGTGCCGGTGAGGCCGATGCCGATCAGGTGCACAGCCACCAGGGTGAAGGCGATGACCAGGCCGCCGAAGGAGCCGTGGCTCTGCTTCTTGGAGGTGACGCCCAGGATCGTCATAATGAAGATACAGGACAGGATGATTTCCACCAGAAGTCCCGCGATGGCGGAGCCGTTGACGCCTGCCAGACCGTTGGAGCCGAAGCCGCCGGTCATATCGGTGACGTTGCCGGCGCCGAAGATCAGAGCCAGAATCGCGGCGGCGATCGTGGCGCCCAGGACCTGGGCCACAACATAGCATCCGAAGTCCTTCCAACTCATGTCCCCGCGGATGGCCACCGCCAGAGAAACGGCAGGATTGACGTGGCCGCCGCTGATGTTGCCCACGCCGTAGGCAATCGCAACGATCGCCAGGCCAAAGGCAAACGCCGTCAGAATGTAACCGCAGCCGCTGACGCTGTCGCAGCCCACGGTCATGGCGGTACCGCATCCGATGAACACCAGGATAAAGGTTCCGATCAGTTCAGCCAGATACTTCTTCATGATTACCATCTCCTCTATTTTATTTGGATGCTCCTATTATAGCACCACGGTTAACATAATGCAAGCAAAAATCACGCCGATTCCGGTCACCGGCTATCCCTTCCGCATAAAATGGACTGCGGGCACATCCCGCGTCAAGGAGGATAAACACATGCCAGTAATCTACAACCAGGCCACCCTGTCCTACAGCGGCGGCACGACCAATTCCAATATCACCGTCGGCCAGGTGGTGGAGGTTCTCACCGCCACCAAGAGCGCCGTTTCGGGTGGTTATACCCCCGGCGACAGCATTGCTTACGTCGTAAGCATCGTCAACTCCGGCGATTCGCCTCTGACCGGGCTCACCGTCACGGACGATCTTGGCGGGTATGAATTCGGCGGCGGCACCCTGTATCCCCTGTCCTATGTGGACGGCAGTCTGCTCTACTTCGTGGGCGGCGTCCGGGCGGACGTTCCCACGGTGGAGGCCGGACCGCCCCTGGTGATCAGCGGCATCGACATTCCCGCAAATTCCAACGTGACCCTGGTCTATGAGGCGGAGGTCACCGAGTTCGCGCCTCTGGGGGACGACGCCTCCATCACCAACACCGCCGTGGTCACCGGCGCGTGCCCTGCGGAGGGCGACGCCACCGTCTGCATGGAATGCAGGCCGGAGCTCACCATCAGCAAGTCCATGTGCCCGGATTCCGTCACCTGCCAGGGCGCTCTGACCTACACCTTTGTGGTTCAGAACACCGGCTGCGCGGAGGCATGTGCCGAGGATGCGGTGGTGATCTCCGACACCTTTGATCCCGTTCTCCGGGATCTTGCAGTGACCCTGGACGATCAGGCTCTCAGCGCTCCCGGCGACTACACCTATGACGAAGCCACCGGCGAATTCGCCACTGTGGCCGGAAGAATCACCGTTCCCGGCGCCACCTTCACCCAAAACGATGACGGCAGCTGGACCACCACCCCGGGTGTGACGGTCCTGACCGTCTCCGGAACCCTGTAATCTGCACCCGATGCTTCCGG
>CAJOHR010000031.1 GCA_905234425.1 uncultured Oscillospiraceae bacterium
CACCTCCAGGTGCCCCATTAGTGCTGTTTGGACTGCTCGAAACAAACCCATAATCAGCAAATGGAGGCATATCAATATGACAATGCAAGAAGAGATCCGGCGGCGGCGAACCTTTGCCATCATTTCGCACCCCGACGCCGGTAAAACCACCTTAACCGAGAAATTCCTGCTCTACGGCGGAGCCATCGCCCAGGCCGGCGTGGTCAAGGGAAAGAAAAACGCCCGGGCCGCCGTGTCCGACTGGATGGAAATCGAGAAGCAGCGCGGCATCTCCGTCACCTCCTCGGTGCTCCAGTTTACCTATGGCGGCTACTGCATCAACATCCTCGACACTCCGGGCCACCAGGACTTTTCCGAGGACACCTACCGGACCCTCATGGCCGCGGATTCCGCCGTCATGGTCATCGACGGCAGCAAGGGCGTGGAGGCCCAGACCCGGAAGCTGTTCAAGGTCTGCACCCTGCGGCATATTCCCATTTTCACCTTTGTCAACAAGATGGACCGGGACGCCATGGACCCCTTTGAGCTCTGCCAGCAGATCGAGGAGGAGCTGGGCATCGAGACCTGCCCGGTGAACTGGCCCATCGGCTCCGGCAAGGAGTTCCAGGGGGTCTACGACCGGCCCCGGCAGCAGATCCTGTTCTTCTCCGATACCTCCTTCAAGTCGAAGTCCGGCGCGGAGCAGGTGGACCTTTCCGACCCCTATGTGGGGGAGCTCATCGGCGAAAAGAAGTGGGCCCAGCTCCAGGAGGAGGTGGAGCTCCTTGGCGCCGGCGCGGAATTCGACCTGGAGCGCGTCCGGGCGGGCCGGCAAAGCCCCGTGTTCTTCGGCTCTGCCCTGACCACCTTCGGCGTGGAGCCCTTCCTCAATGAGTTCCTGAACATGACCACCTCTCCCCTGCCCAGGACCGCCGGGGATCAGGTCATCGATCCCTTCTCCGAGGACTTCTCGGCCTTTGTGTTCAAGATCCAGGCCAACATGAACAAGGCCCACCGGGACCGGGTGGCCTTTATGCGGATCACCTCGGGAAAATTCACCCGGGACATGGAGGTGTTCCACGTTCAGGGGAACAAAAAGCAGCGTCTGTCCCAGCCTCAGCAGCTCATGGCCCAGGACCGGGCCATTGTGGACGAGGCCTACGCCGGAGACATCATCGGCGTCTTTGACCCGGGCATCTATTCCATCGGGGACACCATCACCGTGCCGGGCAGGCAGTTCCGGTTTGAGGGCATTCCCACCTTCGCCCCGGAGCACTTCACCCGGGTCAGCCCCCGGGACACCATGAAGCGCAAGCAGTTCATCAAGGGCACGGAGCAGATCGCCCAGGAGGGCGCCATCCAGATCTTCAAGGTGCCGGGCACCGGCATGGAGGAGGTCATCGTGGGCGTGGTGGGCACCCTCCAGTTTGACGTGTTCCAGTACCGGATGAAGAACGAGTACGGCGTGGATCTGCGGATGGAGAATCTGCCCTACGAGCACCTGCGGTTCATCACCGCCTGTCCCGGCGAGCCTTCGGATCTGTCCCTGTCCTCGGACGCGGAGCTTCTGGAGGACTATCGGGGCCACAGCCTGCTGGTGTTCTCCAGCTACTGGTCCATCGACTTCAACAAGAAGAAAAACCCGGGCCTGGAGCTCAGCGAGACCCTGGCCGCCGAGGCGTAATACAAAAAAAGACCGTCCCTCCGTTCCGGAACAGCACCGGATCGGAGGGACGTGATTTTTATGCTTTTTTTCTCCCCACCAGGAAGGTGAGCGCCCCAAGGAGGACCATGACCAGAAGGGCCGTCAAACCGCCCTCCACACCGAAGCCGGCGTCATAGAGCAAACTGCCGGAGGCCGCCTCCAGGCGAAACAGAGAGCCCTGGGAAACGATGCCGGAGTTTGGCAGGCCGAAGAGGATGTTCTGGGTGAAGTTCCAGGCGGTGTGGATGGCGATGGACATCCAGAGACTGTTCCATCGAATGACCACCAGACTCAATACCGCCCCAAATGCCACAATGTTCAGCACGGAGAAGACCGTGACACCGTCGTTGAACAGGTGCAGCGCACCGAAAAGCAGGCTGTTGACCGCCACGGCCACCCAGGCCGGATACCGCTCCCGCAGCGCGCCCAGCATATAGCCCCGGGTCAGAAGCTCCTCGGCCCCGGACTGGATGCAGATGACCACCAGGGCAAAAAGGAGATAGACGGGCTGAAACCTTCCAAAAGACAGACGGATATCCCCGTGGAGCCAGGCCACGAGAATGCAGGCGCCGTTCAAGAGGAAGCCCGCCAGAAGCCCCAGCAAAAACACTTTCAGCGTGTTCCCGGAGGCGCCTCCCGCCTTTGGCCAGAGCATGCTGCGGAACACGTCCTTCTCCCAGAGCCAGCAGAAGATCAGCACCACCGCGTCGATGCCGATGAAGCTCAGATATATGGACACAATAAACTCGT
This sequence comes from uncultured Oscillospiraceae bacterium, assembly GCA_905234425.1. Classification (GTDB taxonomy): domain Bacteria; phylum Bacillota; class Clostridia; order Oscillospirales; family Oscillospiraceae; genus HGM13006. Next base: position 2,435 of record CAJOHR010000031.1, read on the forward strand.
ATTCATCGGGAAGGGGGATCAGGTTCTGAAGAATGGTCACGCAGACCTCCCCGGCAATTTCTCCCAGCAGCAAGAGGGCCAGGGCGATCAGGATCACCCAGACCCAGAAATGGCGTTTCAGCCTCGGTTGTTCGGTCATGATTTCGCCTCTTTCTCAGCGGGGATACCGGTTGTGCAGCTCCTCTGTGACCTGAATGATCCAGCCCCGGATTCTCTCGCAGTCCTCCGGCGAGAGATTCTTTTCATCATAGTGGAAGCAGCAGCAGTCCGTGACGCACTCAGAGGACATACGGACCAGCAGCCCCTCCTTCCGGAAGGAGCCGTCCACGCACATGCTGTCCACCCCGTAGGTGGCGTGCTCCGGGGAGAGCACCTCCTTGATGATATCGAACATGTTATAAAAGTCCGTCTCGCCGCTGTAGCCTGTGACGCTGACGAGCACAGAACCGTTTTTCAGCTTGATCTCCTGCAATTCCATAATCGTACCTCCCGTGTTTATGCTTCTTCCCCGTCTCCCGGCACCATGATGCGCAGAGGCGTGGGGATATTGACGATTTCCGCGTGACGGGTCTCGCCGCCGAATTCTCCGTCCAGGGTCCAGGGCACGTCCTCCTGGAAATCCAGCGTCACCTGCTCCGCCTGGAGGATGTGATACCGCTCCGGGGTGAAATCCCGGAGGATCAGGCTGCCCAGCAGAGCGTTGAACTCCACCAGGTCCTTGGTGGCCCGAACGAGAATCAGCTCGTTAAGGCCGTCGTTCATCTTTACAATGTCGTCGTCCAGGGCCTTGAAGCCGCCCACGGAGGTGGCGTTGGTCACCATGCCCAGGAGCACGTCGTCCTCGATGACCCGGTCTCCCGCCACGGCCCGGACGTGGATGGGCCGGATATCCGACAGTGACCGGACGCCCTCCAGCAGATAGGCCGTCCGGCCCAACGCCTGCTTGGAGGCTCTTGGGGTGGCGTAGGACACCTTGGTGAAGGCCCCGAAGGCCGCCACATAGGTGAAATACCGGTCGTTGAAGCCCCCCATATCCACCGGGAAGGGGACGCCGTGGATGATGGTCTCCACCGCCTCGGGGATGGTTTTCGGAATGTTCAGGGAGCTGGCGAAGTCGTTGACCGTGCCTGTGGGGATATAGCCCAGGATCGGCCGCTTCTTCAGCCGCATGAGCCCGGCGACGGTCTCGTTCAGGGTGCCGTCGCCGCCGCAGGTCACCACAATGTCGTAGCTGCTGCCCACCGCCGCGATCACCTCGGTGATATCCTGCGGCTTCTGGGTGGGATGACAGATCACGTCAAAGCCGGCGGCGGTGAACTTGGAGATCACATCCATGAGGGAATGGCGCATCTCCTCCCGCCCGGCAGCGGGATTCACGAACAGCAGCATTTTCTTCACGGAAATCCACCTTCTTCCTGGAAGACAGTAAGAAATCATACATTCGGGGTTTCAGTGTAGCACAGTTTCCCTGAAAAAGCAATGCGTCCGCCGAGGATGGAAAAAGCGCTTCGGATGAAGCTCCTTGCAGGAATCTGTGCAGGGATTCTTCGGAAAAAGTTCGGCGCATCGGTAACAGAGAGTTGACATAAGGGAAGAATAACAAAAGGGTTTTCGAAGTTATCCACAGTTTCCACCGGGTTATCCACCGGACAAGTCCGGATCGGTCCATCGAAAAGCCCCGAAATTCTCGGAAACTTGGGGAACGGTTGGGAAATTCCCTGAAATCGGGTCTGCGGTAAACCTGTTGACATAAAAAAATATCAAAAAAACTGTCAAGAAAATCTTTTTGATTTTTTTCAAAAAACCCGAGAATTTTTCATGTCATTTCCCATTCATTTTCCGAAATTCCGGTCCGGGGTCATGGTGGCGGCGGCATTGAGGGATTGATCCGCCAGGTGTCCCGCCAGGTATTCATAGTAGCCCTGACAGGCGATCATGGCCCCGTTGTCCCCGCAGAGGGACAGGGGCGGCATAAAGAGTCTGGCCCCGGCTTCCCCGCACTGTTTCTGGAAGGCCGCCCGGATGTGGGAGTTGGCTGCCACACCCCCGGCCACGGCCAGCTTCCCATAGCCCGTCTCCCCCAGGGCCTCCATGGTCCGGGGCACCAGCATGTCGCAGACGGCGGAGACAAAGGAGGCGCAGAGGTCGGGGATGTTCAAATCCTCTCCCCGCTGCCCGGCGTTGTGGATCACGTTTAATGTGGCAGTTTTCAGGCCGGAAAAGCTGAAATCATAGCCGGAAATTTTCGTTCTGGGCAGGGGGTAGCCGTTGGGGTCGCCGCCCACACTCCGGCTGTCCAGGGCCGCGCCCCCGGGATAGGGCATGCCCAGGACCCGGGCGATCTTGTCGAAGCACTCCCCCGCGGCGTCGTCCCGGGTGGAGCCCATGACCCGGATCTCCGTGTAGTCCCGGACATCCAGGATCAGAGAGTTGCCCCCGGAGACGCTGAGACACACAAAGGGGGGCTCCAGCTCCGGAAAGGCGATATAGTTGGCGGCAATGTGGCCCCGGATGTGGTGGACCGGGATCAGGGGGACGTCGAGGGCCAAAGCCGCGGCCTTGGCGAAATTCACCCCCACCAGCAGCGCCCCGATGAGTCCCGGGGCGGCGGTGACGGCAATTGCGTCCAGCTCCCGCCGGGTGATCCCCGCCTGGGACAGGGCCTGATCCGCCAGATGCCCGATGGCCTCCACATGCTTCCTGGAGGCGATTTCCGGTACCACGCCGCCGTAGACGGTGTGCATGTCGATCTGGCTCAGCACGCAGTTGCTTAAAATCTCCCGCCCGTCCCGGCACACCGCCAGGGCGGTCTCGTCACAGGAGCTTTCGATCCCCAGGATCAGCATGAACCTTCCTCCTTGTAATACCGTGTCATCAAAATGGCGTCCTCCGTGGGCTTCCGATAGAATTTCGGCCGGCGGCCCACCTCCCGAAAGCCCAGGGACGCATAGAGGGCCCTGGCCGGTTCATTGGAGGGCCGGACCTCCAGGGTCAGATACTGAAGGTCCAGGGCCCGGAGCCGGACGTCCATTTCCGCAAACAGGGCCCGGGCCACGCCTCTGCGCCGGAAAGACGGGTCCGTGGTCACGGAGACCACGTTTCCCCCGTCGGGGCCGTATTCCACCCCCAGATAACCCACCAGCGTATCGCCCGCCAGAGCCACCAGCCAGAGGGCCCAGGGATTCGTGAGCTCCGCCCGGATCTGATTTTCCGACCAGGGCTCGGAGACGCAGGCCGCCTCCAGCGCCGCCGCCTGGGGAACGTATGCTTCTGTCATATCAATGATTTCCATAGCTTCACTCTTCAATGCCTCAAATTACGTATCTGTTCAGTCGCTGTCATTCTGAGGAACAAAGTGACGAAGGATCCTGGCGTGATTCACGATTTCAAGATCCTTCGCTTACGCGCAGGATGACACAAGCGACTCAAGCAGTTACCAAATTACTTTGCTTCATACCAGGTTTTCCCCGCATGCGCCTCGGCAATGAGCGGAACCTTCAGGCTAGCGGCCTGCTCCATTTCCCGGGTCACCAGGGCCATGACCGCCTCCTGCTCCGATTCGGGGCATTCCACAATCAGCTCGTCGTGGACCTGGAGCACCAGTTTTGCCTCCAGGTTTTCCTCCCTCATGGCGTCCCGGACCCGGATCATGGCCAGCTTGATGATATCCGCCGCCGTGCCCTGGATGGGGGTGTTCAGCGCAATGCGCTCGGCGCCGGACCGGACGTTGAAGTTACTGCTCTTCAGCTCCGGCAGGCTCCGCTTCCGGCCGTAAAGGCTCTCCACATATCCGGTCTCCCGGGCCTCGGCCACCACCCGCTCCATATAGCGCTTCACGCCCCGGTAGTGCCCCAGGTAGCCGTCGATATACTCTCTGGCCTCCTTCCGGCTGACCCCCAGATCTCCCGCCAGGGAGAAATCCGAGATGCCGTAGACGATGCCGAAGTTCACTGCCTTGGCGCTCCGGCGCATCTGGGGCGTCACCTGCTCCGGCTCCACGCCAAAGACCCGGGCGGCGGTCAGGGTGTGGAAGTCCTCGCCGGAACGGAAGGCCGCCTGCATCACCGGATCGTCGGCGATGTGAGCCAGGACCCGCAGCTCGATCTGGCTGTAGTCCGCGTCCACCAGGACCCAGCCCGGCCTTGCCACGAACATCTTCCGGATTTCCCCGCCCAGCTCCGTCCGTACGGGAATGTTCTGGAGATTTGGGTCTGTGGAGCTGAGCCGCCCCGTGGCCGTGACCGTATTCTGGAAGGTGGTGTGGATCCTTCCGTCCTCTTCAATATACTTGAGCAGCCCTTCGGCATAGGTGGAGTGGAGCTTGGTCAGCATCCGGTAGTCCATAATGGCCGGCACCACCGGATGTTTATTTTTCAGGCTCTCCAGCACATCGGCGTTGGTGGACCAGCCCGATTTCGTCTTTTTCCCGTGGGGCAGGCCCAGGGTCTCAAAGAGCAGCGTTCCCAGCTGCTTGGTGGAATTGATGTTGAAGGATTCCCCGGCGTAACCGAAAATGAGGCTTTCACAGTCAGAGATCCGCTGGGACAGCATGGCCCCGAAGGCTGAAAGCGCCTCCCGGTCCACGGCGATGCCCGTGTTTTCCATCTCCGCCAGCACCGGGCAAAGGGGCAGGTCGATGTCCGCATAGACCTTGGTCATACCGGCCTTCTCCACCATGCCGGGGAGTTTGGCCCCCAAAAGCAGGATGGCCGCCGCCTCTCCGGAGATATCCTGGGGCAGGGTCCGGCCGCAGTACTGCCGGGCCAGCTCCACCGGCGGATATTTCGACCGGGCCGGCTCCAGCAGATAGGCGGCCAGGGCCGTGTCATAGAGGGTTCCCGCAACCTGAATATTCCGTCTGCCCAAGGCCGACCGGATGGCCCGGCTGTCATGGCAGAGGATCTCTGTGGGGGTCTCCCAGACCTCCTTCAAAAGAGGCGGATAATCCATAAGCCCCAGGGATTGCTCCGAAGCCTCGTAGACCGTCTCCCCGATGGCCACAGCGAAGGCGCCCAGATCCGGGCTCAATGCAATGGCCACGGGTTTGACGCAGGCCAGGGCCTGCCGCAGCTCCGACAGATTCTCTTCCGTGACGGATACCACCGTCAGTTCGGTTTTCTTCGCCTCCCGGACGCCTGTCTCCGGCTCCAGAAGCCTGTATTTTTCAATGAGCCGCCCGAACTCCAGGGACCGGAACAGCTCCAGCACCTTTTCCCGGTCCCAGGCGCGAATCACGTTCTCCTCCGGGGAGAACGCGATGGGTGCGTCCTTCCGGATGGTGGCCAGATCATAGCTCTGATAGGCCGAATCCCTGCCCTCCGCCAGCTTCCGCCGGACGGCGGGCTTCAAATCCTCGCTTTCCGCGTTTTCATACACCTTGTCCAGGGAGCCGAATTTGGTCATGAGCTCCTTGGCGGTCTTCTCCCCCACCCCGGGCACCCCGGGATAGTTATCCGAGGAGTCTCCCATGAGAGCCTTCAAATCAATGAGTCCCACAGGCGGGAAGCCGTATTCCGATTCAAATACAGACGGGGTATAGTTCACAGACTGGGTCCTGCCGCCCTTGGTGGTCACCAGCTTCACGGTCACATGATCGTCCACCAGCTGGAGGGAGTCCCGGTCCCCGGTGACAATGACGCAATCCCAGCCCTTTTCTCCGCAGATCCGCCCGGCTGTACCCAGAATGTCGTCTGCCTCCCAGCCGGAGAGGGAGAACATGGGGATATTCATGGCTGCCAGAATGTCCTTCAAAATGGGAAGCTGGGTGGCCAGATCCTCGGGCATGGGCTTCCGGTTTGCCTTGTAGGCGTCAAAGGCCTGATGGCGGAAAGTGGGGCCCTTCTCGTCAAAGGCCACGCAGAGGGCCTCAGGCTGCTCCTCGTCCAGCAGGGACTGGAGAATGTTCAAAAAACCGTAGATGGCTCCTGTGGGCTGGCCGGACCGGGCGGACAGATAGCCCACGCCGTAAAAGGCCCGGTTGACCACAGAGTTTCCGTCCAGAATCATCAGCTTCATTTGTTTCCCTCCCGGTGAAACATATAGAGATCGCACTTGATCATGCCGTTGTACAGCTTCCGCTTTTTGTCTGCCCGGCGGCCGTAGAGCCGTTCCAGCTCCTCCTCCGAGGAGATGATGTTCACGTCGTAATCCTTTACACCCTTCATGTGCCGTCCGAAATCCCTTAAAAGGTCCCTGGCCTGACGCTGCTCCAGCATCCTTTGGCCATAGGGGGGATTGGTGACGATCACCCCGGGTCCCTCCGGCAGGGAAAGAGTCCTGGCGTCGGCCTCTGAGAAGGTGATGTATTTGTCCATGCCCGCCTTTTTGGCGTTGGACCGGGCAATGGCCAGGGATTTGGGGTCGATATCCGAGGCGAAGATCTGATAATCCCCGGAGAACTCCCGGTCCATGCACCGCTGTCTGGCCTCCTGCCACTGCTTTTTATCGCTGATGGCCCACTTTTCACAGGAAAAGAAACGCATCAGGCCGGGGGCTCTGTTTTTGGCGGTCATGGCCGCCTCGATGGCGACGGTGCCGGAGCCGCAGAAGGGGTCCAGAAACACGCCCTTCCCCCGATACCGGGCCAACTCCACCAGGGCCGCCGCCAGGGTCTCCCGGAGGGGCGCGTCGTTGCCCACGGCCCGATAGCCCCGCTTGTGGAGGCCGGGACCGGAGGTATCGAGAAACAGCTCCGCATGGTCCTTCATAATGGAAAACTGGAGCTGATAGAGGCTCCCGGTCTCCGGCAGCCGGTTGAGACCGTATTTTTTCCCCAATCGCTCCGCCGCGGCCCTTTTCACAATGGATTGGCAGGTTGGTACGGAATGGAGCTTGGAATTCAGGGAATGGCCCTTCACGGGGAAGGCTCCGTCTCGGGGAATGAAATACTCCAGGGGCGCGGAGAGGACCCCCTGATACAGGTCCTCAAATTCCAAGGCGGGAAATTCATTCAGCCGGATCAGGACCCGCTCCCCCGTCCGAAGGCGCAGATTGGCCTCCATGACCTGGGAAAAGTCCCCGTCGAAGAGGACCCGGCCGTTTTCCGCCCGGACGCCAGGCATGTCCATACGCCGGAGCTCTTTGGCGGTCAGCCCCTCCAGTCCGAACAGGGTGGGAACACAGCAGGTGAAAAGCATAAGCGCCTCCTTGCAGGCATGGAAATCGGTTTTTGGTACTATTATATAAGTATACCCGAAAGCAAAGAAAAAGGCAATCAAAAGCGGAGCCCCTGATTTGCAGAGCACATTTGGAGGATAAAAGGCAAAACTAACCGGGAAAAAACTTACGGAAGTGTTGCGAAAGTGTTGAAATCATGGTATGATCAATGTTGCGAAGTCTCTCTAATTATCGTGAGAGACAAATTTCAGGAAAAGAGGTAACGAAATGAAGCACAGCAAACTGATCGCTCTGCTGCTGGCCATGGCCATGATCGTGGCTCTGTTCGCCGCCTGCGGCGGAAGCAGCACCCCGGCCTCTGCCGGCGGCGACAGCGGCGCTGCCTCCGTGACGGAGTCCGGCGAAGAGCCCGCTGAGGAGCCTGCCGACGAGCCCGAGGCGGAAGACGAGGACGAAGCCGAGAACGCGGAGCCCGCTGAAGAGCCCGCTGAGGGCGAGGACGAAGCCGAGGATGAGGAGGCGGAGCCTGCCGGCGACGGCATGATCACCACCGACTACACCTACGACCTTCCCCTGTTCCCCGACGACCCGGATTTCACCTTCTCCATGTGGGTGAGCTTCTCCGACAGCGCCTCCAACTACATGCCCAATCAGTTCGCGGACAACCGGGCCTACCTGGAGTCCGTGGAGAAGACGGGCGTGGAGGTGGAGATGGTCTGTATCTCCACCAGCTCCAACTCCGAGCAGTTCAACCTGCGGGTGGCCTCCGGCGACCTGCCCAACGTGATCACCAACGTGTCCATGCTCTGGAGCGGCTCCTTCGATTCCGCCATTGACGACGAGGTCTTCATCGACCTGACCGAGATGGTGGAGAATTACATGCCCGCCTATTATGAGTGCTATGAGCAGCTCACCGACGCGGAGAAGAAGCAGCTCCACACTGACGAGGGCAACCTGCCCCGGCTGGTCTCCATCAATAACTATCCCGACGGCGCCACCGAGGGTGCCTTCATCCGCACCGACTACCTGGAGAAGGTGGGTCTGGACATCCCCGAGACCTATGACGAGCTGGACGAGGTCCTCCATGCCTTCCAGTCCGAACTGAACCTGTCCGAGCCGCTCATGGCGGTGTCCGGTCTGGTCCATACCTCCAACGCCCTGTGCTCCGGCTATGGCGTCTCCGGCGGCTTCTCCACCTTCCCCATGTTTGCCGATCCCTACTACGTCGTGGACGGTGAGATCAAGTACGGCATCATCGAAGAGGGCTACAAGGAGTACATGGAGATGTTCAACGGCTGGTACAACGAGGGCATCATCTCCCCCGACTTCATCTCCAAGAACCAGAACCCCATGGAGTTCCCGGCACCACCGGCGTGTTCTTCGGCGAGACCAACATGGTCCCCAACTACATCCAGCAGGGCCGTGAGACCGATCCCGATTTCGAGATCTATCCTCTGGCCCCCATCACCAAGACTCCCGGCGAGCAGACCCACTTTGCCTCCGCCCGGAACCACCTGTCCGGCCGTCTTGCCGGCATCTCCGTCTCCACTGCCGAAGTGGATCTGGAGAAGCTGGGAACCTATCTGGACTTCTTCTTCACCGAGGAGGGCGCCCTGCTCTCCGCCATGGGCGTTGAAGAGACTGCCGACAAGGAAGGCTCCTACATCTGGGACGAGAACGGCGAGCTGGCCTACTCCGATACCTGGTACAACTCCGAGCTGAGCGAAATGGAGAAGCCCACCTACTGGATCTACTCCGTCATGCCCATGCTCTGCCCCAAGACTCCCAAGACCTATACCGAGGACCTGCAGTACATCTGCACCGATGTGTGGGAGACCAACGCCGACGCCGACTACCAGCTGCCCGAGGGCGTGTCCATGACCGTGGACGAGCAGGAGGAGTACAACGGCATCTACGGCGACATCCGGACCCTGGTGGACGAGAACCTGGCCAAGTTTGCCGTGGGCGACCGGCCCATGAGCGAGTGGGATTCCTTCGTCCAGCAGATCCATGATCTGGGCATCGACCGCTGCATTGAGATCGAGCAGCAGGCCGTGGACCGCGTCTACAACCGCAGCCTGGATTAAGTAACATGAGCCATACCCCGCGCCGGCGCTTCTCTTTTCTCTTGCAATGCTTTCGCCGATGCCGTATAATGAATCGGATAAAAAAAGAGGAGGAAGTTCGTATGAATCAAGAAGTCATCCGCGACGCCAGGACTCTTGGAACCCCCAAGATGCTCCTGCTGGGCCTCCAGCACATGTTCGCCATGTTCGGCGCCACGGTGCTGGTTCCCGCCATCACCGGTCTTTCCGTCTCCGCCACCCTGCTCTTCGCGGGTCTTGGCACCCTGCTGTTCCATCTGATCACCGGACGCAAGGTTCCCGCCTTCCTGGGCAGCTCCTTTGTCTTTCTGGGAGCCTACGGTCTCGTCACTGCCTCCGGTGCTGAAGTGCCCCTGACCTATTCCAGCTTCGGCGTGGCCTGCGCGGGGCTTCTCTATCTGGTGCTGGCCCTGCTGTTCAAAGCCTTCGGCACCCAGAAGGTCATGCGCTACTTTCCGCCCATTGTCACCGGTCCTGTGATCATCGCCATCGGCCTGACTCTGAGCCAGTTCGCCGTGGACAGCTGCGCCGCCAACTGGCTGGTGGCCATTGTGGCCATCCTGGTGGTGGTCTGCTTCAATATCTGGGGAAAGGGCATGATGAAAATCATCCCTATCCTCCTGGGCGTCATCGCCAGCTATGTTGTCTCCATGATCGTGGATTCCGGCTCCCGGGCCGCCGTGGTGGAGAGCGTCTCCGCCGCCAAGTGGGTCGGTCTGCCTGTGATCTGGGGCGATACGGCTCTGTCCATCTTTAGAAGAAGCGATTTTGACGGCGGCATGCTTCTGAGCACCGTCATTACGATCCTGCCCATCGCCCTGGCCACTATGGTGGAGCACATCGGCGATATCTGCGCCATTTCCTCCACCGTGGGCGAGAACTACGTCATGGATCCCGGCCTGCACCGGACTCTCTGTGGCGACGGTCTGGCCACCTGTGTCGCCGCTCTGTTCGGCGCGCCCGCCAACACCACCTACGGCGAAAATACCGGCGTTCTGGCTCTGACCAAGGTCTTTGACCCCAGAGTCATCCGTCTGGCCGCCGCCTTCGCTGTATTTCTGTCCTTCTGCCCCAAATTCGCGGCTCTGATTGCCGCCATGCCTACCGCCACCATGGGCGGCGTGAGCCTGGTGCTCTATGGCATGATCTCCGCGGTTGGCGTCCGGAATGTGGTGGAGAACAAGGTGGACTTCACCAACAGCCGGAACGTGATCATCGCGGCTCTGATCCTGGTGCTGGCCATCGGCATCAAATATTCCGCCGCCGGCGCCATCAGCTTCACCGTCGGCTCCATCACCGTCAGCCTTACCGGCATGGCTGTGGCTGCCATCGTGGGCATCGTCCTCAACGCCATTCTGCCCGGCAAGGACTATGAATTCCAGAAGGACGACGAGGGCTCCACTGCCGTCAGCTTTAAGGTGTGAATCCGATCAAAGAGTTCTTTCAGGGTCTTCTGAAGGACAGAAAGCGGCTGATCTACTGGGGCATTGTGGCCCTCTCCCTGGTGATCGTGATTCTTGTGATCCTCCTGACCATGTATCTCCTGCTCCATCAGGAACCGGGGCCGGAGGAGACGCCGGAGCCTCAGACCACCCAGACGGCCCCTGCCCCCTCTCCTGCGGATTCTCCGGCCATTTCGCCGGAGCCGGGAGCTTCCCCGGCTCCCACCCATAGCGAGGCGGTGATCCGGCCTCCGGAGCCTGTAACGCAGGAGCAGGAGGTGCTGGACGCCTTCCGTGACGCCTGCGCCGTCTATCACGACTGGGTCCAGTGCCGGACCGGTTCCCGGACCGCCGTCAATGAGACAGACCCCACCACAGGTCTGAGCGTCTACGACGGGGAGAGCTATCGGACGCTGCTGCTGACCGTGTTCTCCTCCCGGTACGTCAACAATTGTATCAATTACTTCAACGTGGGCTCCGGTGCGCTTTCTCTGCCCGCACCCGGAGCTGTGGACCCGGACTATGACTATTCGTCCCTGGAGCTCCAAGTGGAGATTCTGCGGCAGAGCGAGCTATACTGCAAGCTGGCAGTCTCCTGGACCGACAACGGCGGGACCTATCACAGCCGCTGTGTGGAGGCCACGCGGCAGCGCAGCCGGTGGGTCTTTGACGACCTGACTACGGAACTGGAGGAGGACCAATACGGGCTTTTCGGCTCTTACCGAACCCACACAGACATTACAAACGCCACGCCTGTGCCCGTACCCTCGGCGACGCCGTCACCAACGGCATCGCCGTCACCCTCGCCATCCCCATCTCCGTCGCCCTCGCCTTCTCCCACATTCACACCGGAACCTTCTTCCATGCCGGAGCCATCTCCATCGCCCACACCGGAGCCCTCGCCTTCTCCCACCCCTGAACTGCCGAAGCATCCCTATTACGGTGTTTTGGAGGAGCTGTCGGGAACAGGCGGCCGGGCGGCGATCCCGGATCTGAACAGTGACGGGCAGGAGGAGCTGCTGCTGATCTATGCGGATGGCGAAAGCCTGACAGGCGTGCTGTATACCCTGGCAGGAGACGCGGCCCAGTCCGTTAAAAGCTGGACGCTGGAGAACGGAGACGCCTTCTATACCCTCTATCTGGAGGACGGCGCGCATCTGGCCCTGCATCGGCAGGACGGGGAATATATCTGCTACAGCCTGTCCGGCGGCGTCCTGGAAACCGTAACGACCTTTCCCCTTTCCGAGGAAGGCTATCTGGACGGAGAGGAGACCCTCACAGAGGAGGATTTTTCCTCCCGCTATACGCCGGAGCTCCTACTGAGCATGGAATCCGGCATGTCCCTGGAAGAGGCCGCAAATCATTACGAAAACACAACAGCATAGCTCTTTTGCCGCGCAGGATGATAGATATCCTGCGCGGCAAATTTCTTATGATCTATTTCACCAAAAATTGCACCTTTCCGGGCATGAAAGTGTCTGAAAGTGTCAACTATTAAATAAAGTATGTGGATTGCAAAAAACAAAAAAAAATGGTATAATGGATTGAATATCCGTCGAGTGTATTTCGGACGTTCAAAAACGACATTGAGGTGATGAAATGGCGTCCCCAACCTATCTCTGGGCAAAGATCCTGGCCTACATCGAACAGCGACACAACTCTGTTCTGGTGGACACCTGGTTTGACGACGTGGACGTGGTGGATCTCCGGGACAACATCCTGACCATCTATACGCCCAACGAATACAGAAAAAACATTCTGGAGACCCAGTGCATGGGCTACATCACCGAGGCCATGGGCGCAAACGGTCTCCAGGGCGTGAAGGTCCAGATTCTGGACGTGGACGGTCTCTTTGAATACAGCACAAGAAATCGGACCGTGGACGAGCTGGACGCCATCCGCCAGGAATTCACCTTCGACAACTTTGTGGTGGGCTCCTCCAACCGGTTTGCCCATGCGGCGGCGGAGGCAGTGGCCAAGATGCCGGCGGAGGCCTACAATCCCCTGCTGATCTACGGTGAAAGCGGTCTGGGCAAAACCCATCTGCTCTACGCTATCGCAAATACCATCAAGGCCGACCATCCGAACTACCACATCGTCTATGTCAAGGGCGACCAGTTCACCAACGAGCTCATCGACGCCATCAAAAACGGCAAAAATGTGGAATTTCGAAATAAATACCGGACGGCGGACCTGTTTTTGATGGACGACATTCAGTTCATTGCCGGCCGTGAAAGCACCCAGGAGGAATTCTTCCACACCTTCAACACCCTGTTCGAGGCCAAAAAACAGATCGTTCTGACCTCCGACCGGACGCCGGACGCCATGAGCAAGCTGGAGGACCGGCTGAAAACCAGGTTCCAATGGGGACTTCTGGCGGACATCCAGCCGCCGGACTATGAAACCCGGGTAGCGATCGTCGAGAAAAAAGCGGACAACATCGGCCTGAATCTTCCCCAGGATGTGGTGGAGTTCGTGGCCAACAACATTACCTCCAATGTCCGGCAGCTGGAGGGCACCGTGAACCGGATCAAGGCTTACCGGGACATCGACGGCATGGAAATCAATCTGACCAATATCTCCCGGGCCATCAAGGATATGTTCCGGGGCAAGGAAAAGCTCCTGCCCACGCCGGATCTGATCATCGGTGAGGTCTGCGCCTACTATGACCTGGACGAGTCCGTGATCCGGGGTACTGCCCGGGATAAAAAAACCGCCGAGGCCCGGCAGATCGCCATGTATCTGATTCGCACCCTGACCAACCTGAGCCAGGACGACACGGGTATGGAATTCGGCAAGGACCACACCACCGTCCTCCATTCCGAGCGAAAGATGGACCGGCTCATGTCCACGGATACAGGAATACAAACCGCGGTAAAGGAGATCACCGCCAACATCAACAGCAAGCTGTAACAGAGCGAAGATTTGAGAGTTAAGAGTGAAGGGATTGGATAACAAATCATAATCTTCACGCTCCCATCAGTTTCCACTTTTCCACGTGTAAAATTTCGACGCAGCCGGTGGAAAACGCTCTTTTCTCCAATCATCCTGATAATCCGGTGGAAAACCCATCTTTTTATCCACCAAGGCAAAATAACAACTTTTTCTTGGATTGCAAGGCGTTTCCCCGGTTTTCCACTGTTTCCACCGCGCCTATTACTATTACGAAAAATATATTATATTTCTATAAATCCAGAGAATGACGTTTTCTTTCTTCCGTGGAAATAGAAGACGTTGTGGAAAGGAGCCTTCAATGATCCAATTCACCTGTTTACGGGAGGAGCTCATGTCGGCCATCACCGTGGCTTCCCGGGCTGTCTCACAGAAGAGCACCATCGCCGCCCTGGAGGGCCTTCTGGTCAGCGCCGGTACCAATCTGCTGACCCTGACGGGCTATAACCTGGACACAGGTATCTCCGTCTCCATGGAAGCCGCCGTCCGGGAGTCCGGGTCCGCCGTATTTCCCGCCAAGCTCTTCGGCGATATCATCCGCCGGCTGCCGGGAGAGGATGTGACCGTGGTCGTGGATGAGGGATACCGCGTGAAAATCATCAGCGGGATCAGCAGCTTCTCCATTATGGCTTACTCCGCCGACGATTATCCCTCTCTGCCAGACGTGGAATTCGACAAGGCGGTAAACATTCCTCAGAGCGTTCTGAAGGACATGATTGCCGGTACGATCTTCTCCGTCAGCGAGAACCAGGCCCGGCCCATTCAGACGGGCTGCAAGTTCGAGATCCAGGGCGAGGAGATCACCGTGGTGGCGGTGGACGGCTTCCGTCTGGCCATGCGCCGGGAGAAGATCGACAACCCCGACGGACGGCAGATGGCCTTTGTGGCTCCCTCGCCCGCTCTCCGGGAGGTGGAAAAGATCCTCTCCGACACGGAGGAGGACGCCTCCTTCATTCTGGGCACCCGGCATATTCTCTTCCAGGTGGGCAATGCCACCCTGGTCTGCCGGTTGCTGGAGGGAGAATTCCTGGATTGGAAGGGCGTTATTCCCAAGGACCACCCCATCAATCTGGAGGTGGGCGTCCGGGAGCTGACGGATTCCGTGGAGCGCGTCAGCCTCATCGTCTCCGAAAAGCTCAAAAGCCCTGTCCGCTGCACCTTCGGGGATAATATCGCGGCCCTGCGGACCTCCAATTCCCTGGGCAACGCCTATGACGAGTGCCCTGTGGAGGGCAGCGGCGGAGATATGGAGATCGGCTTCAACTGCCGGTATTTTCTGGAGGCTCTGAAGGCTATTCCCACGGACCGGATCAAGCTGGAAATGAAGACCAACCTGAACCCGGCGGTCATGCGGCCTCTGGAGGGAGACGCCTTCCTCTATATGGTCCTGCCTGTCCGGCTGAAGGCAGGAGGATAAGGAGATTATTTCATTCATGCGGATCAAAGCGAAAAAACCCACGGTGAACGTGGAAATTCCAATCACCACGGAGTTTATCAAGCTGGAGGCCTTTTTGAAGTTCTCCGGCGCCGTGGAGACCGGCGGCGAGGCTAAAAACCGGATTCAGAACGGCGAGGTGATGGTGGACGGGGAGGTCTGTACCATGCGGGGCAGAAAACTGACCCCCGGCATGGAGGTCTCCCTGGACGGCAGCGTCTATAAGGTTACCTCATGAGAGTGGAGCGTCTGGAGCTGCAGAACTTCCGGAGCTACAACGATCTGGATGTGACCTTTGATCCCGGGGTCAATCTGATCGTAGGGGACAACGCCCAGGGAAAGACCAACCTGCTGGAGTCCCTGGTCTATCTCAGCCAGGGCAGCTCCTACCGGTCCCGCCGGGAGGAGGAGCTGATCCGGTGGGACCAGGACTATGCCCGGCTGGCGGCCACGATCCGGAACCGGGATCGGGACATGGAGCTGGTTTATGCCCTCTATCGGGGCAGAAAGCGCCGGGAGCTGCTCCTCAACGGCGTGAAGCAGAAGACCGCGGCCCAGGCCGACGGCGTTCTGCGAACCGTGCTGTTCTGTCCCGAGGATCTGGGGCTTTTGCGATCCGGGTCCTCCGTCCGGCGGCGGTTTCTGGACGGGGCCATCTCCCAGCTCCGGCCCAAGTATAAGAAGGCACTGGCAGATTATCAGCGGCTCTATGACAACAAGAGCCGGATTCTGCGGGATCACTATATCAAGCCCGATCTGCTGGAGCCCCTGCCGGAATTCAATCGCCAGATGGCCCTCTGCGGGGCCGTCATTGTCCGGTATCGGGCCAGGTACTGCCAGCGTCTGGGGGAGCTTGTGCGGGAGTATCACCGGATCTGCTCCGGCGGCGGCGAGGATCTGCGGCTGGAGTATAAGACCGTATCCACGGTCACCGATCCCCTGGCTGACGTACAGACCATCTTTGATCAGATCTGGTATCACCAGGAAACCCATTATCGGGCGGAGCTGGAGAGCGGCCGCTGTCTGACGGGACCTCATAAGGATGATTTTGAGGTCTTTCTCGACGGCAGAAGTCTGAAAAGCTTCGGCTCCCAGGGACAGACCAGAACCGCGGCCATCGCCCTGAAGCTCAGCGAGCGGGAGATCGCCCGGGGCGAGGACGGAGAGGAGCCGGTGCTGCTGCTGGACGACGTGCTCAGCGAACTGGACCGGAAGCGCCAGGACGTGATCCTCAACGAGCTGCGTTCCGGCCAGGTGTTCATCACCTGCTGCGAGACGGAAAAGGTGACCACTGCCGGACAGGTGTTCTTTGTCCGGGACGGAACCCTCTTTTCCGAGAATCAGGAGGCGTCCCCATGTATATAAACATCGGCGGCGATATGGCCGTCCGGGACCGTAATATCATTGGGATCTTTGATCTGGACGGTACCACTGTGTCGGGAAAGACCGTGGAGTACCTGGAAAAAACACAGAATCAGGGCGCCTTGATTCCCGTCACCGAGGATTTGCCCAAGTCTTTCCTCGTCACGGAGGAATACGGAATGGAGAAGGTCTATCTAACCCAGCTCTCTGCCGCTACACTGGAGAAGCGGGCGGAAGACGATAGAAAATTATAGAGTGCAGAGTGAAGAGTTAAGAGTGGAGATGTTGTATTTTCCTTCGGAAAATGATGAAACGATTGATTGTCCCGCAGGACACAAAATATCTACTCTTTACTCTCCAATCTCCACTCTCACGATAAAAAGGAGTGTATGGTATGTCAGAAGAAGTCAAGACATACGGAGCAGAACAGATTCAGGTTCTGGAGGGTCTGGAGGCCGTTCGAAAGCGGCCCGGTATGTATATCGGTTCCCAGTCCGCCCCCGGACTTCATCATCTGGTCTATGAGATCGTGGACAACGCCATCGACGAGGCCATGGCGGGCTACTGTGATCATATTCAGGTCAAAATTCTGGAGGGAGACGTGATCTCCGTCCGGGACAACGGCCGCGGCATCCCCACAGGCATCCAGCCCCAGACGGGAAAGCCCGCCCTGGAGGTGGTCTTCACCGTTCTCCACGCCGGCGGCAAGTTTGGCGGCGGCGGCTACAAGGTCTCCGGCGGTCTCCACGGCGTGGGCGCGTCTGTGGTGAACGCTCTGAGCGAGTGGATGGAGGTCCGGGTCTGCCGGGAGGGAAAGATCTTCGAAATGAAGTTTTCCCGGGGCCATGTGACCCAGGAGATGACCGTCATCGGAAAGACGGAGGATCACGGCACGGAGATCATTTTCAAGCCCGACGGCCAGATTTTCGAAACCCTGGTTTACGACTACGCCACCCTGGAGAAGCGCCTTCGGGAGCAGGCCTTCCTGAACGCAGGCGTCCGGATCGAGATCTCCGACGAGCGGGTCCTGCCCGAAGGAGAGGAAAACCGCCGGGACGACATGTGCTACGAGGGCGGCATCCGGTCCTTTGTGGAGCACATCAACCGAAAAAAGACTGCCCTCCATGAGGAGGTCATCTATGTCTCCGGAAGGCGGGAGGACGCCCAGGCGGAAATCGCCATTCAGTACAGCGACAGCTACAACGAAATTCTTCTGTCCTTTGCCAACGATATTCACACCACCGAGGGCGGCACCCATGAGACAGGCTTCAAGACGGCTCTGACCTCGGTGCTCAACAGCTACGGTCACAGCAAGAAGCTCCTGAAGGACGACGAATCCGTCTCCGGCGACGACAGCCGGGAGGGCCTGACGGCGGTGATCTCCGTAAAGCTGGGCGAGCCCCAGTTCGAGGGCCAGACCAAAACCAAGCTGGGCAACTCCGAAATGCGTTCCCTGGTGGAGAGCGTCATGCGGGAGGGCCTCTCCGAGTATTTGGAGGAGCATCCCGCCGTGGGCAAGGTCATCATTGAGAAGGCGCTCATGGCCGCCAGAGCCCGGGAGGCCGCCCGGCGGGCCCGGGAATCCGTCCGGAAAAAGAACGGCCTGGAGTCCGGCCAGATGCCCGACAAGCTCCAGGACTGCAACGAGCGGGACCCGGCGCTCTGTGAGATCTATATCGTGGAGGGCGACTCCGCAGCCGGCTCCGCCATCCAGGGCCGGGATTCCCGGTTCCAGGCGATTCTTTCCATGTGGGGCAAGATGCTCAACGTGGAAAAGGCCCGGGCGGATAAGATCTACGGCAACGACAAGCTCTATCCCATGATCGTGGCCCTGGGCGCAGGCATCGGCAGCGAGTTCAATATTGAGAAGCTGCGGTATCACAAGATCGTCATTATGGCCGACGCCGACGTGGACGGCGCCCACATCCGGACCCTCCTTCTGACCTTCTTCTTCCGCTATATGCGGCCCCTCATCGACAACGGCTATGTCTATTCCGCCGTGCCGCCCCTCTACAAGCTGACGAGGGGCAAGCAGCAGCGGGTGGCCTACTCCGACGACGAGCGGGACCGGATCAGCGCGGAGATGCGGGCGGACAACCCCAACGCCAAGGTGGAGATCAGCCGGTTCAAGGGTCTGGGTGAGATGGACCCCCATGAGCTGTGGGAGACCACCATGGACCCGGAGACCAGAACCCTCCGCCGGATCACCCTGGAGGACGCCGTGGCTGCCGACGAGGTTTTTACGGTCCTCATGGGCGAACAGGTGGAGCCTCGGAAGCAATGGATCGAGAAAAACGCTCAGTATGCGGTCAACATCGACATCTAGGAAGGAGAGATGAACAATGGCACACAACAGAGACTATAAGCCGGAGGACATCGCCTTCCCGAATCAGGTCATCACCGAATCGGAACTCATTAAGGAGATGCAGACCAGCTATATTGAATATGCCATGAGCGTCATCGTGGGTCGGGCTCTGCCCGACGTCCGGGACGGTCTGAAGCCGGTCCACCGGCGGATCCTCTACACCATGTACGAGGACAATCTGACCTCGGACAAGCCCTTTAAGAAGTCCGCCACCTGCGTGGGCGACGTGCTGGGCCGGTATCATCCCCACGGCGATACGGCGGCCTACGACGCCATGGTCCGGCTGGCCCAGGACTTCTCCATGCGCTACAAGCTGGTGGACGGCCACGGAAACTTTGGCTCCGTGGACGGCGACCCGCCCGCGGCCTATCGTTATACCGAGGCCCGGCTCTCCCGGCTTTCCAATGAAATGCTCCGGGACATCGACAAGGAGACCGTGGATTGGGACCCCAACTTCGACGAGACCCGGAAGGAGCCCAGAGTGCTTCCCGCCCGGTTCCCCAATCTTCTGGTCAACGGCTCCTCCGGCATCGCCGTGGGCATGACCACCAATATTCCGCCCCACAACCTGCGGGAGGTCATCGGCGCCTGCATCCGGGTGCTGGAGGATGAAAACGCCACCCTCTTTGACCTGATGGAGCATATCAAGGGCCCGGATTTCCCCACCAGGGGCATCATCATGGGCACCGCCGGCATCCGGCAGGCCTACGCCACAGGCCGTGGCCGTCTGGTGGTCCGTGCGCGGCATGAGTTCGAGGAATTCGGTAAGGACCGGATCCGCATCATCATCGGGGAGCTGCCCTATCAGGTCAACAAGCGCCAGCTCATCAAGAATATATGGGATCAGGTGAAGGAAAAGCGGCTGGAGGGAATCTCCGACCTCCGGGACGAAACGGACCGGAACGGCATGCGCATCGTCATTGAGCTCAAGCGGGACGCCAATCCCCAGGTGGTGCTGAACCGGCTCTTTGCCCAGACGCAGCTCCAGACCACCTTCGCTGTGAATATGCTGGCCCTGGTGGACGACCAGAAGCAGCCCAGGATCCTGTCCCTGCGGCACATCATCGACGAATACCTCCGGTTCCAGGAGGAGATCATTCTACGCCGGACCCGTTACGACCTGAAAAAGGCCCAGGAGCGCGCCCATCTGCTGGAGGGCCTGCTCATTGCCCAGGAGAACATCGACGAGGTCATCCGGATCATCCGCTCCTCCTACGACAACGCCAGGGAGCGGCTCATGGAACGGTTCGGTCTCGACGAGGTCCAGGCCCAGGCCATCTGCGACATGCGGCTCATCGCCCTCCAGGGTCTGAACCGGGAGAAGCTGGAGAACGAGTATAAGGAGCTGGAGGAGAAGATCAATTACTACAACCAGGTCCTGTCCGATGAAAATCTGGTGAAATCCATCCTCAAGGAGGAGCTGGAGGACATCGCCAGGCGGTTTGGCGACGACCGGAAGACGGAGATCCAGGAGGTGGAGGATGAGATCGACTTTGAGGATCTCATCGAGGAGCAGACCTGCGTCTACACCCTGACTCATGGGGGCTACATCAAGCGGCTCCCCGCCAGCGAATACCATGCCCAGGGCCGTGGCGGCAAGGGCATCCGTGCCATGACCACCAAGGAGGAGGACTATGTGGAGACCGTGTTCTCCGCCTCCACCCATGACAATATTCTGTTTTTCACCTCCCTTGGCCGGGTCTATGTGAAGAAGGGTTACCGGATCCCCGAGGCCGGCCGGGCTGCCCGGGGCACCAACATCGTCAATATCCTGCCCCTTCAGCCGGGAGAGAGCATCTCCGCCATGGTCCACGCCCGGGAGTACGACGAAAACAGCTTCCTGGTCTTCGTCACCCGGAACGGCACCGTCAAGCGGCTCCGCCAGTCGGCCCTGAAAAACATCCGGGCCAACGGCATTCGGGCCCTCAATCTGGACGAAGGGGACGAGCTGATCTCCGTCCGCCAGACCGACGGCAGCCAGAATATCCTGATCTGCACCCACGACGGCTACGCGATATGCTTCGCCGAGACGGACATCCGTCCCATGGGCCGCGACGCCGTGGGCGTCCGGGGCATCAAGCTCCGGGCAGGCGACTACGTGGTGGGCGCCGCCAGAGCCCGGGAGGAGGGCATGCTGCTCTCCGTCACCGAGAACGGCTACGGCAAGCGCACGGCCATCGCCGAGTATATCCGGGGCGAGGACGGTCCCCAGCACCGGGGCGGCCTGGGTATCAAGAACTACAAGGTCACGGACAAGACCGGAAAGATCGCCGCCGTGAAGGTGGTGGATCCCAGCAACGACGTCCTGATCATCTCCGACGACGGCACCATCATCCGCATGGCCGCCGAGTCCATCAGCGTCTATGGCCGCGCCACCCAGGGCGTCCGTCTCATGCGCCTCCAGAAGGGCAGCAAGGTCATCTCCATCGAGAAGGTGGACCAGGAGGAGACCGAGGACGAGGCAGAAGAGCCGGAGAAATGAAGCGGCGTTCTCCTGATCGCCCGCGATTCCGGTAAAACCAAATTGTAAGGGTTGTGAAGTATCATCGACGTTGTAATCTATACAGACGGGGCCTGCTCCGGGAATCCGGGACCGGGCGGCTACGGAGCCATCCTCATGTACGGAGACCACAAAAAGGAGCTCTCCGGCGGAGACCCAAATACCACCAACAACCGGATGGAGCTTCTGGGCGTCATCACGGCCCTTCGAGCGCTGAAACGGCCCTGCACCGTCCAGCTTTACACCGACAGCCAGTATATCGTCAACGCCATCAATGAGGGCTGGGCGGTCCGCTGGCGGGAAAATGGCTGGATGCGGAATAAAAAAGACCCGGCTTTGAATCCGGATCTGTGGGGAGAGCTTCTGGACCTTTTGGAGGTCCACCAGGTCACCTTCCATTGGGTCAAGGGCCACGCCTCCAATCTCTACAACAACCGCTGCGACGAGCTGGCGGTGATGGAGAGTCAAAAATACAAAAAATAGAAAAGTGCCGGCGCAGGATGTTCCTTTTCCTGCGCCGGCACATGATTATGATTGCTTCTGGCCGCCGGTTTTTTTTCCGCCGCCGCGATAGTAGCGGCGTTTATTCCGGTTATCCTTTTTCTCTCCCGCAGGCTTTTGGCCAGTTCCCTCCTGGGTCTGCTTTTTTGTCTCCAGGGGCCTGGTGGTGATTTTGTCGCCTGCCCGGGTCTGTTCCTGATTTTGACCCTTGCTCCGGTTCCGGTTTCTGTTCCGATTCCGGTTCTGACCCTGGGACCGGGAGGACTTCTGTTTATCCTTGTCGTCTCCCAGCCATTCCCCGCCGATCTCCGCCAGGGCCGCGGCTCTCCGGCGCTCGCTCCGGGCAGCCCGCTCGGCGGCCTTGGCCGCGTCTCCGGCGGTGTAGTTGGACAGGGTGGATTCATCGAACATGGTGATTTCCTCGGGCTGCTCCTGCTGTTTTTCCGGCCGGGGCAGCGGGGGAATGGCGGTGTCGATGGGCGGGTCATTCTTCCTGGCCTTGCCGTTCCGCAGAACGCAGACCTCACAGTTGGGATAGGTGACCTGCTTGCTGGGGTCCTGCTCCAGCCGGACCTTCACCGTCTGCTTCAGAATATTCACGTCCGTGACAGTGCCCACGCCGTCGTAAGTGTTCACCAGGGAATCGCTCTTGGGGCTGGACTTGATCAGGGACTCATAGGCATCCTGCTCATATTTCAGACAGCACATGAGCCGCCCGCAGGTGCCGGAAATTTTGGTCGGGTTCAGGCTCAGACCCTGGGTCTTGGCCATTTTGATGGATACGGGCTGGAAGTCGTCTAAAAACTGGCGGCAGCAGAAGGGCCGTCCGCAGATGCCAAGACCGCCCAGGAGCTTGGCCTCGTCCCGGACGCCGATCTGCCGGAGCTCGATCCTGGTCCGGAAAACACCTGCCAGGTTTTTCACCAAATCCCGGAAATCCACCCGGCCATCAGCCGTAAAGTTGAAGAGCAGCTTGCTGCCGTCGAAGCTGTATTCGGCGGAGACAAGCTTCATGTCCAGCTTGTGCTCCAGGATCTTTTCCTGGCACAATGCGAAGGCCTCGGCCTCCTTGTCCTTGAAGGTCTGGCGGGTCTGCTTGTCCTGATCCGTGGCCTTGCGGATCACGCTCCGGAGAGGCGACACCACCAGGGTCTTCGGCACCTGATGGTTTCCGCCTGCACAGAAGGCGTATTCCGGGCCTCGGGCCGTCTCAATGATGACCTCGTCGCCCGTGGTCAGCTCCAAACCCTTGGGATCGAAGTAATAGACCTTTCCGCCCTTTTTGAACTGGACGTCCACCACCTCGATCTCAGGAATCTCCTGAGGCTCCGAAGCTGCCAGCTCCGCCGGGTCCGGAAAGACGGGCGTGGGGGCCGGATCATCCAGGGGAATGTTGGAAAAGGTGACAATGGGAGCCTGGGACTCCGGCTGCTTGTTCTGGTCGTTGTTCATGGAAAAACTCCGTTCTATACATTCTATAATCATCGCGTTTCCGCGCAAATTGCAGGTTTATTTTCTGGCGCCCAATTCCGCCAGCAGAATTCCCATGGCGTGTCCGGCGCTGCCGTTGGCCTGAAGCAGGGTCACGGCGTTTTTCACGGCTTCCGCGGACTGGAAAAGCCGCCTGCTCGTGCCGCCTGCTCGGAGCCTGGCGGCAGTTTCGTCCGCGCTGTCTGGACGCATGGCCCGGAGAAGCAGCCGCTCCAGCTCCGTGAGCAGATCGAGAAAGGGCTGCTTTCCCAGCTTGTCCAGGGAAAAAAGGGCCTCCAGTAAGGCCAGATCGTTATGATCCGCCAGGGCCAGCGCAATGGTCCTGGCCTTCGTTTCCAGCTCCGTATCCGGGGTGTCCAGAAGGGACAGAGCCTTTCCCAGGTACCCGTCGGATCGGTCCGCCGCACGTGCAATGGCCGCCTCAGACGCCTCGGGCCGCTGTTCTTTCAGAGCGTCCGTCAAAACGGCGGTGGAGAGCGGCGCCAGGGTCAGGACCACCGCCCGGGACCGGACGGTCTCCAGGAGCTTGTCGGCGCTGTCGGTAATGAGTATAAAGGCGCAGTAGGCAGGCGGTTCCTCCAGGAGCTTCAGCAGGGCGTTCTGGGCAGGGCCCTGCATATCCTGGGCTCTGGGAAGGATATAGACCTTCCGGTTCCCCTCGTTGGGGCGGATATAGGCGTCGGACTGCATCTGCCGGATCAGGCTGATGGGCACCGTGGCTTTATCGCTGTCCACGGTGATCACGTCAGGATGTTCGTCCTTCATGACCTTCCGGCAGGGATTGCAATGCCCGCAGGGGGACACTTTGCCCTCACACTCCATGGCGGCTGCCAGGAGCCTGGCCAAAGTCCTGCGCCCGGAGCCCGCCGGTCCCTCCAGAATATAGCAGTGGGAGAGGGGCCCCGCCCGAAGCCGGTCCTTTAAGCCCTGATTGCCCAGGAGTTCGTCATAGCCCATCAGACCTTTTCAAACCGGTCCACGTCCACCACAAATATGGTGGCGCCGCCCACGGAGACCTCCAGAGGGGCGTTGGTTTCAAAATCGAAGCTCAGGTCGTTGGTGGGGATCACCTGCTTGCGGGAGTGAGAATACTCCTTGATGATGTCGATAACGGTCTGGACCATCCGGTCCTCCACGCCCACCAGCAGGGTGATGTTGTTGGAGAGCAGGAAGCCGCCGGTGGTGGCCAGCTTGGTGGAGGAAAAGCCCCGGTGGCTCAGATTGCGGACCACGGTGTTGGCGTCGTCCCGGTCTACGATGGCAAACAGAAGTTTCATGGCGTTGCCTCCTCATTGTGGGGGTTTGGGGTGACATAGACGTATCCCAAAGTATTATAACTCTTTTTTTGCAAATAGGCTATATGTTTTTCAGTGATTTCCTCGCCGGGGACGATCACCGGGATGCCCGGCGGATAGGGGGCCACGATCTGGGCGGCGATCCGGCCTGCGCTGGAGGCCAGAACCACCTGCTCCCGAGGTCCCAGAAGGGACTTCCGCAGGGGCGCCCGCACCACAGGCTCCGGGACAGGGGGCGCCTCCTCCGGCGCGGTTTCCCCATGGGGCAGCGCCTTCAGCGCCTCTAAAAACCGATGGAGATCCGCCTTCCGGTCCTGATTGGTAATAATGGCCACCAGATACCGTTCGTCGGCCATTTCCACAAAGATGTTCTGTTCCCGAAGCAGCCGGTCCGCCTCCAGGCCGGAGAGTCCGGCGCACTTCATGTCCACGGTCAGACGGCAGGGGTCCAGAACCTGCCCCGGCCTGTCCTCCAGGGGACGGAAGGAGGTTTCCTGCCGGATGCGCCCCCGATATTCCCGAACAAGAGTCGCGGCTTCCGGATAGTCGTTGTGCTCCGAGAGCAGGGCTCTGGCATAGTCGATGGAGGCCAGAACGGGCCAGCTTGGGGAGGTGGTGGCAAAAAGGGCCGACAGGGATTTCAGGGGCAGAGCGTCCCAGGGCGCGTCCTTCCCTACATATAATATAGAGGCGCCGCCCAGAGCAGGCAGGGTCTTGTGGGCGGAGACTGCGGACAGGTCCGCGCCGCTCGCCGCCGCCGTGGGGATGGTCAGGAAAGGAAAATGGGCGCCGTGGGCCTGATCCGCCAGCAGATAGAGGCCGTTTTTATGGCAAAGCTCGGCCAGAGGCCCCAGGTCCGTCTGAATGCCGTAGTAGCTGGGAGTTGTGACCAGAACGGCAGTTGCCTCTGGATGGGCCGCAATTACAGGTGCCAGCAATTCCACTGTTACAGGCCTGGGAAGACCCGTCTTTCTGTCTGTCTCCGGAAGCAGGTATACGGGCGTGATGTCCAGAAGGGCCATGGCGTGATAGACGCTCTGATGGCAGCCCCGATCCAGGATCAGGGTCCCGCCCATGCCAACGGCGGCAGTCAGCATGGTCTGAATGCCCTGGGTGGACCCGCAGGAGAAGAACAGCGCGTCCTTCGCGCCGCCCAGGCTTGCAAAGAGCTTCTCCGCCTCCCGGACCGGGCCCTCTCCGGCATACAGGTTTCCCGTGGGCGGCAGCTCCGTGAAATCCAGCGCCGAGACCGCCGAGAAGCGTTCTGTCATCCGTCCCTTGTGGCCGGGCATATGAAGCCGCAGAGGCTCCCGGCCGGCCAGGCCGGCCAGGGCATTATAAAGGGGTGCGTTCATGTGGACCTCCCGCGAACCTTTTCATAGTATTATAAATTCATACCGGAACCCTATCATATCACGGATATCCTGCACCTGTCAAAAATTTTTCAAAAACTGCAAAATTTCTGTTGACAGAGGGAAATATCTGTGCTATAGTAGGCAAGCTGTCGCAAGAGGCAGTGTGAGAAACCGCGAAGCGGAGTGTACCTTGTAAATTAAACAACGAGAAACATGAACAGCACCTTGAACGATTCAGCCG
>CAJOHR010000032.1 GCA_905234425.1 uncultured Oscillospiraceae bacterium
CTGTTCATCCTGAACGAGGAGGATAACTACCTCCAGCTTGAAATCGCTGCGCAAAGCGTGGCGGGACTGCCCACGGCCATTGTGGGCCGCGATGACGGCCCCTTCCTGAAAACGGGCGGAACCGTGACCGTGGACGGTGCGGTGATCTGGGAATACCTGACCAGGG
The DNA here is from genome assembly GCA_905234425.1 of uncultured Oscillospiraceae bacterium. Classification (GTDB taxonomy): domain Bacteria; phylum Bacillota; class Clostridia; order Oscillospirales; family Oscillospiraceae; genus HGM13006. The sequence continues at coordinate 167 of CAJOHR010000032.1, forward strand.
ATCCGGCCCTGTCGGATTTCACCGCCTGGGGCGTCTTCCGGGATCTGACCCTGGCGCCCGACATCACTGCCCCCGGCGGCGACGTCTATTCCTCCGTGCCGAAGGTCTACGACAACACGGGCTATGACACCATGCTCGGCACCTCCATGGCGTCGCCCCATATGACCGGAGCCGCTCTGCTCATCAAGCAGTATCTTCTCAGCAACGAGCCGGGCTTCGGGGAAATGAGCCCGACGGAGCAGGCGGCGGAGATCCATATGCGGGCCATGTCCACCGCCCGGGTCATGGAGAATCCGGACACCGGCCTGCCCTATTCCCCCCGGCGTCAGGGGGCCGGACTGCTCCAGGCGGACAGCGCGGTTAAAACGCCTGTGGTGCTGGAGGGCGTGGACGACAGCGACAGAGGCCGCGCCAAGATCTCCCTGCGGGAGATCGGAGATTCCTTTGAAGTCTCCTTCCTGGCCCGGAATCTGACGGATACGGCCGTCACCTACGACAGCCTCGACATGGTGATCTTCACCGACGGCGTAGGGAACGACGGGGACGGGGAGGAGCCCTGGCTGGTGGTGGATGGGGCGCTGGCGCTGACCTTCACGGCCAGCCTGCCCGAAAGCGTTACCGTTCCGGCAGGCGGCGAAGCGGAGATCTCCATTCCCGTGACCCTGGACAGCCGGGAAACGGCCGATCTGGCGGAGGTGTTCGTAAACGGCTTCTATGTGGACGGCTTTGTGTTCCTGGAGGACACCGGAAATCCCGCCGGCCATCCCGCGCTGAGCATCCCGTTCATGGGCTTCCGTGGAGACTGGGACGCGGCGCCGGTGCTGGACGATACCGTCTGGGGCGAACCGGTCCTGGGCTATACCAGACTCACCAGCTTTTTGGGGGATTGGCCCGATGAGGACAGCGACGCCTTCGGCGTATTTGATACAACAGAGGACGCCCTGGGCTGCAACCGGGTCCTGTATTATGACGGCTTTGCGAATTACCTGGTAGGCGAGGAGGAGGATGCGGAATACGACGCCGAGCGTTTCGGCGGCATCTCCCCCAACGGCGACGGTCTGTACGATTCCCTTCTGGTGGATCTGATACCCCTGCGGCAGGCGGATCAGGTGACCTTCACCCTTTTGGACGGTCAGGGGAAGCCCGTATCCTTCGACGGTCAGGAGGCCGAGCCCGTCTGGCTGAGCTGGACCAGTAATGACGCGCCGTATTACGAAATGGAGGAAGCGTTCCCCATTTTCCGCTATGTGATGAACCTGTTTTCCCTTGCACTCTACAGTGAGGAGACAGGCGGCCTGCAGGCGGTTCCGCTGGAGGAGGGAGACTACACCCTCCGGGTGGAGGCCCGCCGCACGGAGGAAAGCCCCCGGACAGAAACCCTGGATATGCCCTTCTATGTGGACGTGACCGCGCCGGAAATCACCGAGGCGGCCATTCGCCGGGAGGGAGACCGGACCTGCATCGACGTGACGGCCACGGACAACCGCTATATCAGCGCCATCGAGCTCTATACTGTAGCCGGGGAACCCGTGCAGATCTACCCCGTGCCGGGGTTGAACAGGGTCTCCTGCAGCTTTGATATCACCGACTGTGACGTGGACCCCAATGAGCTTGTGATATCTGTGGATGACTACGCCCTCAATTCCGTCGAGGAGAAGCTTCCCACCTGCACGGTGATCTTTGACGCCGCAGGCGGCAAATCTCCCCGGACCTCCGCCAGAACCGACGTCTACGGCGTTCTGGAGGAGCTGCCCGAGCCCACCCGGGAGGGCTATGCCTTCGACGGCTGGTACACCCTGGAGGGCGAGGCGGTCACCGCCGGTACTGTATTCACCACGGACACCGCTCTGGTGGCCCGCTGGGAGGCGTGCGTATTCAAGGACGTGCTGCCCGGAAACTGGTACTATGAGGCTGTGAACGACTGCTATGACAAGGGATACGTCAACGGCACCGGCGGGGGTAAATTCACGCCGGGCGGCACCATGGATCGGGCCATGTTCGCCACGGTCCTCCACCGCATGGCCGGGACGCCGGAGGCTCTGGGCGAGAACGTCTTCCCCGACGTGGAGGAAGGGAAATGGTATACCGACGCCGTGGTCTGGGCCGCGGGCGAGGGGATCATCGAGGGCTACAGCGACGGAACCTTCGGCACGAAGGACCCTGTGACCAGGGAGCAGATCGTTGCCCTGCTCTGGCGGCTCAGCGAAAAGCCGGCCGGCAGCGAGGAGGTCCTCGCCGCCTTTACGGACAGCGAAAGGATCAGCGACTACGCCCGGGACGCCTTTGCCTGGGCCGTGGAGGCGGGGATCATCAGCGGCAAGGGCCACGGGATCCTGGATCCCAGAGGCAACGCCACCCGCGCGGAGGCGGCCAGGATCATCATGAACTACGACAATCCGGAATAACAGGAAAGAAATCTCCCGGGCGCGCTGCATCACAGTGCGCCCGGGAGATGTTTTTGTGTATCAATGGAAGGAGACCAGCTTGACCTCGCCGCAGTCCCGGCAGACATACCGCAAAACGCCGTCCTCCCCGTTTTCCACCTTTTTCACCACCGTTGGCAGGCCGTAGCGGTGGAGGGCATACCAGGTGTAGCCGTCCTCGGAGCAGGTCCAGCGGTGATATTCCCCGTCGCAGGGACGGCACAAGCCCCAGGTGTGGGCGCCTGTGGCCTCCACCCGTTCCGTTTTGGAGGCCCCGCAGACCGTGCAGGTATAGACCGTCTCGCCGTCTGTCAGATGGGTGGCGGGCTTGATCTCGGCGCCGGCGTCCCAGCTATGGCTGTGGACTCCGGAGATAAACATGTCGGTGCAGTACCAGAACCGGACCCATTCGTCCTCCAGGTCTTCGTTTGTACAGGTGACCCAGGCGTGGTCATGGTCCTCATAGCCGCCGCAGGTCCGGTTTACGTTCTCCTCAAAGGTGTCAATGCCGGCCGCGTCGTCGTCATCCCAATAGCCGCCCATCTTGTGGGGGAAGAGCCGTCCGCCCTGGTCCATGACGTAGTGATAGGCGTCCATGAGCGTCTTGCAGGCGGTGATCTCCTCCAGGGTGTACTGCTCCACCCGCTGGGAACAGGCGCTGCCCAGCCAGAATTCCCCGATGTTGTCATAGGTCCGGGGCATATCGCCGTACTGGACGTAGTCCACGATATACTGGAGCTCGCCCACGTAAATCTCGTAGGTGTTGCAGAGCCCCTGCTCGCCCACCACGGCCCGGAGGACCTTCTCCCGCTGCTCCTCGGTGAGCGCCACCTCGTTGCCCCAGTAGCCCGGGTCCGGGAATTCGATGTCGTAGAGGAATTCCTCCCCGTCCTCCAGACGGACGGACTGAGGCTCCGGTTCTTCCGCCGGTTCGGCGGGGGTGAGCCACCAGCCGAGATAGGCCCGGCGGACCTCCTCGGAGACGGGCTCGGCGGGGCAGGCCGTCCGGCCGGCGTAGATCTCCACCTGGTAGTCCCAGGTCCTGGGCCCAAGGCCGATGATGTAGCCCTGGCCCAGATAGTCCCCGATGCCCGCCAGGGCCCGGTCCAGGGTATAGCGGACCGTCAGATCGGCCCGGTTGTCGTATATGTACAGGTCTGTCCGGCCCTCCCGGGTTTCCCTGCCCACCACCTGGCCCCGGCTGAGGCAGTACCAGAAGGTCTCCTCCTCCGCCGACGCCGGAATCACCAGGGCGGACAGCATCAAAAGGGCCAGGATCAGCGCTGTCATTCGCCGCAGTCGAATCTGCATATGCATAAATGCTCCGTTTCTCCCGGATAAAACGTCCGGGACACGTATTTCCGCCTCCATGAGAGACAGGGAACCCATTATAACACAGCGGGAAAAAAGATGCAACCCGTGCCTGGGCGCGGTTTTTTGCGGCGGTTTCGCCATTGCATATTGCCTCCGGTTGTGATACCATAGTATCCGGGAGTATGTACGCCGGCGGCGGATGCTCCCGGGCATGCCCCGGCCGGGAGCCGGGGACAGTGCAAACAGGGAGGTAAGGCTATGGAGCTTTTGTCCGCACAACGCCGCGTCAACCAGTGGATGGAGGAGCAGGGCGCCCATTTTTCCGTGATCCGGCAGGGAACCCGGCAGGTTTCCGACCGGCCCTTCGATCCCATCCAGAGGACCCTGGCCGGCCAGGAGTTCAACCGGCTGGAGCAGGGGCTGATCCAGCGGGTCATGGCGCTGAATCTCTTTTTAAATGACGTCTATCACGACAAGATGATCCTCCGGGACGGCGTGATCCCCGAGGAATTCGTCTTTTCCTCTCCGGATTTCCGGCATGAGTGCATGAAGCTGACCCCGGTGAAGAGCATCTACGCCCACATCGCCGCCACGGACCTGATCCGCAGCCAGGATGGGACGTGGTACGCCATGGAGGACAGCTTTTCCTCCCCGGACGGTTTGACCTATACCCACTTTGCCCGGCAGCTTCTGCGGGAGGCGGACCCCGGAGCCTACGACGTGCCCGGGCTCTGCGACAACTGCGGTCTCGATATCCTGCTCCGTCAGCTCTACCGGGACATCGCACGGAACACCCCCGCCCTGGAGGACGGGCTGGTGGTGCTGCTGGTGGACGAGGACGAGGACGACGACGCCTTTGAGCTCCGCTATCTGGCGAAGCTCACGGGAGCCGTGGCCGCCACGGCCGACGAGCTCACGGTCATGGACAGCAAACTTTACTACCATGCCCCGGAGGGCGGCTTCCAGCGGGTGGCCATCCTCCATCGGATGACCCCGGACCGGTGCCTGGATCCCCTGAGCTATGACGGCGTTCATCAGGGCATCCCCCACCTCATGGAGGTCTACTGCATGGGGAACATCGCCATTCTCAACGCTCCCGGCTGCTCCCTGGCGGAGGATCGGGGCCTGTACTGCTTCGTGCCGGACATGATCCGGTATTATCTGGAGGAGGAGCCTCTGCTTCCCAATGTGCCCACCTATCTGCCCTGGTATCCCGACCAGCGGGAGTTCATCTTCTCCAATATGGAGCACCTGTTCTTCAAAGACGTGGCCAGCGACCGGCGCACCGCCGCCATCCGGGGCAGCACCCTGACGGCGGAGCAGCGGGAGACCATGAAAAAGGCCATCGAGGCCGATCCCAGGCGCTTTATGGCCCAGGAGATCCTGTCGGCGGAGCGGCTGCCCGTTCTGGTGGGCGAAAGCGAGACCGCCGACGCCCGGTGCGATCTGCGGCTCTACACGGTCCACTCCGATTCCATCCGGGTCTGGATGGGCGGCCTGAGCCGGTTCACCCTCCACGGCGAGGGGAAGGCGGACGTGGGCTTCAAGGACACCTGGGTCTTGGCGGAATAGGAGGGAGCAGCATGAAAAAATACGCATTCCGCTTCAGTGTGGACAAGACCTTCTCCGAGGGCGTCACCGGGCACAATTTCCTCCTTCGCTGCATGCCGGGAGCCTTCTCCTTCCAGCGCACCTACGCCTTCAAGCTGACCGTCAAGCCCTTTACGCCCCTGACCCACATCGTGGACGTGTTCGACAACGAGATGTATACCGGGACCCTGGACCGGCGTCACACCGCCTTTTCCTTTGAGGCAACGGGCTTTGTGCTCTGCTCCAAGTATCTGACCCATGAGCCCCTGGACCGGGTGTTCTGCCATCCCACATCCATGACCCGGCCCACGGAGGAGATGACCAGGTTGATTTCCACCCTGGATCTGCCCGAGGACCCCTGGAGCCGGGCCAAAATGCTCTGCGCGTTGGTCCATGAGCGGTTCACTTTGACGGAGCCTGTCTATGCCCGGCGCACCGCCGCGGAGAGCTTCACCGCAGGCAGCGGGGACGTCAGCGACATGGCCCAGATTCTCGTGACCCTGTGCCGCCTTGCCGGCATCGGCGCCCGGTACGTCAGCGGCCTGGTATGCGGCGTGCCCATTGCCTGCTGCTGGGCGGAGGTCTATACCGACGGTGTCTGGCGGGCGCTGGACCCGGCCACGGGACAGCCTGCGGAGTACGGCTATCTGAAAATCGCCCACGGCACGGACGTGAACGCCTGCCTGCTGGAGCGCAGCGTCTACCGGGGCATGGGCGAGGATGTGACGGAGACCATGACCATGTCCGCCAGCGTCACAGAGCATGTGATCACCACCCGGGACACGGTGCCCAGGGCGTAACGAGAGAGGAAGGGATCCATTTGCGCCCGCGCATTGGGGTACTGCCCCTGTATCATTCGGAAAAACAGATTATCTGGATCAACCCCCTGTACCTCCTGGGGGTGGAGGAGGCCGGCGGCCTGCCCGTCCTGCTGACCCTGAGCCGGGAGGAGGAAACCTGGGAGGAACTCTGCCGGGCCTTTGACGGATTTGTGTTCACAGGCGGACAGGATGTGGCCCCGGGCTTCTACGGCCAGGCGGCTATTCCGGAATGCGGCTATCAGGCGCCCCTCCGGGACAACCAGGAGCTGTGGATGCTCCGGCGGCTCCGGGCCCTTGACAAGCCTGTGCTGGGCATCTGCCGGGGACTCCAGGTCATGAACGTGGCCTTCGGCGGCACCCTCTATCAGGATTTGCCCACCCAGCGGCCGTCCCCCGTGATCCACTGCCAGGGGCTGCCCTACGGCGTTCCCCACCATCAGGTACGGCTGGAGCCGGGGTCCCTGGTCCACACCCTGACAGGGCGGGAGCAGCTTTCCGTCAACAGCGTGCACCATCAGGCCGTATGGGATGTGGCCCCCGATTTTAAGGCCACCGCCTGGGCCGAGGACGGGGTGGTGGAGGCCATCGAGCTTCCGGACGCCCGGTTTTTCCTGGGGGTCCAGTGGCATCCCGAGCACCTGTGGCAGGACTATCAGCACGCCAGGGGCATCTGGCGGGGCCTGGTGGAGGCAAGTTCAAAATAACCATTATCATGTAATTGGAGAGCCGGTTTTTATGTCAGAAATCATTACAAAAGAACAAATTCCCGAATACGAGGCCTTTTTGCAGCGCCATCCCAAGGGCCACTTCGCCCAGAGCGTGCTGTGGGCCAAGCAGAAGCCCATGTGGCACTGGGAGGCCGTGGTGTCCCGGGACGATCAGGGCGAGATCAAGGGCAGCATGGCGGTCCTGATCCGGAGGATCATCCCCGGCATGCCCTTCACCATGATGTATGCCTGCCGGGGTCCCGTCACGGATCTCCATGACGCCGAGACCCTGAAGGACCTGCTGGAGGGAGCCAGGACCCTGGCCAAACGGCACCATGCTTATGTCATCAAGATCGACCCGGACGTGTCCTCGGAGGAGACGGCCTACGCCGAGACCCTCCGCTCCCTGGGCTTCACCCCTGTGGGCGGCGGCGCAGAGTTCGACGCCATTCAGCCCCAGTATGTGTTCCGGCTGAACGTGGAGGGCAAGACCGCCGAGGAGCTGCTCATGGCCCTGCCCCAGTCCACCCGGAGAAAAGTCCGTACGGGGGCGAAAAAGGGCGTCACCACGGAGATCCGGGGCAAGGAGGCCGTGCCGGACTTCGCCCGGCTCATGCTGGAGACCGGCGTCCGGGACGGGTTCGTCACCCGGGAGGAGAGCTATTTTGCCCAGATGCTGGATAATCTGGGGGAGCACTGCCGGCTCTATATGGCCTACTATGAGGGCCAGCCCATCGCCGGGACCCTGGCCATCTGGTACGGGGACAAGGTCTGGTACCTCTACGGCGCCTCCGCCAACGAGCACCGGAACCTCATGCCCAACTACATGCTCCAGTGGAACATGATCGAGTGGGCCGTGGAGCAGGGCTGCCGGATCTATGACTTCCGGGGCGTTCCCGGACGGGTGGGGGAGGACCATCCCCTCTACGGCCTCTATAAGTTCAAGCTGGGCTTCGGCGGGGACTATGTGGAGTTCGTGGGAGAGATGGATCTGGTCCTGAAGCCCTTTGTCAACTGGTTCGTCAACACCGCCAAGCCCATATTCATGCATTGGCGGCACAAGCTGTATATGTTTAAGAACAAGGACAAGAAGTGATGCTATGAACGCGTATATCGTGGAACGGGACGTACTCCTCCGCAACATCCGGCTGCTGGTCTCCCGGACCGAGGCCGCGGTCTATGGGGTCATCAAGGGCGGGGGCTACGGCCTGGGGCTGATCCCCATGGCGGAGGTCTTGAAGGAGGCTGGTGTCTGCCGCTTCGCCGTCACCGAGGTCACCGAGGTCCGGGCGCTGCGGGAAAACGGCTTCATGGAAGAGGAAATCCTTATGCTCCGGGAAACGGGGCTGGAATCAGAGCTCCGGGAGCTGCTGGATCTGAAAGCCACGGTCACCGTGGGCAGCCTGGATACCGTCGGAACTTTGCGCCAAATCGCCGTGGAAACGGGCGTCAGGCCGGTCTGCCATGTGAAGGTGGACACGGGCATGGGCCGCTACGGCTTCCTGCCGGACCGGCTGGAGGATATGGAAGCGGTCTATCGGATGGAGGCCCTGGACGTCCGGGGCGTCTACACCCACTTCAACCGCTCCTATGACGACGAGGCGTTGACCCGGCAGGAATTTGCGGCCTTTGCATCGGTCTGCGAGGCCTTGGAAAGCCGGGGAATTCAGGTGGGGCTGCGGCACTGCTGCAATTCCTCCGCCTTCTTAAAATATCCGGAAATGCACCTGGACGCGGTCCGTCTGGGCTCCGCCCTGCTGGGACGGCTTTCCTTCCCGGGAGACGGAGGCGGCCTCCGGCCCGTGGGCCGGTGCGAGAGCCGGGTGGAGGTCCTGCGGACCATCCCCAAAGGCCACGCCGTGGGCTATGGCGCCGGCTGGAAGGCCAAGCGGGAGACGGTCATCGCCGTCTGCGGCGTGGGCTACTATCACGGCTTCGGACCGCCCTCCCGAAACGATCTCAGCCGGTTCCGGGACTGCTTCGGCGGCGCCTTGTCCTATGTCAAGGCCTTCCTCACCCGTCGGTCCCTCTGGGTCACGGTGAACGGGAAGCCCGCCCGGGTCCTGGGCCACGTGGGCATGGTCCAGACCGTCTTTGACGTGACCGACATCCCCTGCAAGGTGGGGGATGTGGTGGAGCTCCCCATCAAGCCCCTGGAGGTCAAGGGCATGGAGATCCGATTTCTATGAAAATGAGACTCACGGCGTCACCGGAAGGCTCCGGGGACGCCGTGATTCTTAGGAACTGTTCAAAAATAACTTGCACATTCCTGCTTGTCTTCATTGCCTGGCGCTGCGTCTTCAAACCTTGAAATACATGAAGTATTCCTGCGGGTTTCATCCTGGCTCCAGGCAATGAATCCGGCGCATGAATTGCTCAATTTATTTTATCACAGTTCCTTATGGATGCTCGCTTCTGTAAGCTGCCCGGACAGCATACCATGTCCGGCAGGGGATATTCCATCGAAGTCTGTCAGGCGGTTGAGCCCACCTGGTCGAGAATAAAGGGCAGCACCTGATTTTCGTCCAGCTCCAGCACATAGGCCAGCTCGCTGTAGAGCTGCCGCTGGGCGGCGTGCTGCATCTCCTGGTCGCTCATGGGAAGCTGCTTGCCCTGGGGCAGGGCCTCCTGGTGGATATACAGGCTCTTGAGCATGCAGATCAGCCCCACCGCGTCTCCACTGCGGAGGATTTTTGTGAAGGTCTCCTTGCGGAGCTTGCTGTCGCTGATCCAGTCCACGGGCTTGTCCCGGGTCTCCTCCAGGAGGTCCATGATCTCCTGCCGGGACATGAGCTGCCGGAGGCGCACCTTTTCCGGTTCCGCGTCCTCGGGAAGATAGAGCAGGATGTTCTCTTTTCCGGTGGGACGCAGGGTGAAGTAGTTCCGGGCGCTGCCGCCCATATCCTTGGACTCTTTTCCGCACACCTGGCACACGCCGTGGGGCCCATAATGCACATGATCTCCGATCTTCAAATTCAATACCGCCATCTTGACCTCCATGCCGTCGGCGCGCGCAGGGTTTTCGAAAACCTCCCGTATGTCTTCTAATTGCGTATCTAATGATTATTATACCACATTTTATAACTTTTGGTAAGCGTTTTTCGCGATTTTTTCAAAGATTATTCAGAAAATCAGAAAAAATCCGGCCATTTTCAGGGCGTCGGAGGGCTTGCGGGACGGGGGCCCGCCGTGTTATACTCCCATTCGGTGATTTCAGATGAAAAATATCCCCGTCTATATGGCCCGGGGCGGCACCGCCTCCCTGGTCCTGCGGGAGATCCCCCACCGGCAAACGGCCTATGTGCGGCTTATGACCGTGACGGATCTTCCGGGGCTTTTGGAGGAGTGCGCCGGGTTCTGCCGCTCCTGCGGCGCGGAGCAGATTTTTGTGTCCAGGGGAACGGAAAACCTGCCGCTTCCCCATGCCCATGACATGCTCCTGCTCCATGTGAAAAAGGAGGCGCTTCCTGCCGCAAAAACGCCCGTAAACCTGGCGCCCATGAACCCGGACAACGACGCCATATACCAGCGGATCATGAATATCGGTTTCCGGCAGGTCTCCGGGGCGGCCACCTACGAGCGGTCGGACATCCAGCGGATCTATCGGGAAAGCCAGAAGGCCTTTCTGGCGCTGACAGAGGATGGCGCGCCCTTCGGCATCGGGGAGATCCATGGAAGCGAGCTGGCGGCGGTGGCCGTCCTGCCGGAGTATCGCGGAAAGGGTCTTGGCCGGGAACTGACGTTGGCCCTGTCGTCAGAGTGTGAGGGCGGCGAGGTGGAGCTGACGGCGGCCTCGGACAACGAGGGGGCCTTGGCGCTCTATGATTCTTTGGGCTTCACGGTGAAGGGAAAGCTGTCGGCCTGGTATGTGCTGTGACTTGCCAGGGAGAGGGGAGGAAACGGCCTTGGAACAACATGAGATTCTAAAAAGCCTGGACCGGCTCCTGCCCTGGTTTGCGGAAAAGGGCCGGGACCTGCCCTGGCGGCGGGATCGGGAGCCTTACCACGTCTGGCTGTCGGAGATCATGCTCCAGCAGACCCGGGTGGAGGCGGTAAAGGGCTACTACACCCGGTTTCTGGAGGCCCTTCCCACCGTCGCCGCCCTGGCAGCGGCGGAGGAAGCCCTTTTGCTCAAGCTCTGGGAGGGGCTGGGCTACTACAGCCGGGTCCGGAATCTGCAAAAGGCGGCCAAGGAAATTATGTCAATCTATGACGGGGTGTTCCCCCGGGACTATCAGGCCATTCGAGCCCTGCCGGGGATCGGCGACTACACAGCCGGGGCCATCGCCAGCATCTGCTTCGACCAGCGGACCCCGGCGGTGGACGGCAACGTGCTCCGGGTGGTGAGCCGGCTCCTGGACGACCACGCCTGCGTGGACGACGGGAAAGTAAAGCGGCGGATCTCCGGGGAACTGGCCGCTGTCTATCCACCGGAGGCCGGGACCTTCACCCAGGCGCTTATGGAGCTGGGGGCCACGGTCTGCGTGCCGAGCGGTGCCCCTGCCTGCCACGCCTGCCCCATGGAGGACCTGTGTCTGGCCCGGGCAAGGGGCACGGCGGGGGAGCTGCCCGTCCGAGCGGAAAAGCGGCCCCGGAAGCAGCAGGACATGACCGTGTTCCTGCTCACCTGCGGAGACAAGCTGGCCCTCCGAAAGCGGCCGGACAAGGGACTGCTGGCGGGGCTCTGGGAGCTGCCCCATGTAGAGGGGACCCTCGGTGTGGAGGACATTATCCGAAAAGCCGAGGCCTGGAGGCTCCATCCGAAGTATCTGGAAAAGACCGTGGGCCGGACCCACATCTTTACCCACATTCAATGGAACATGCAGGGGGCCAGGCTCCACTGCGGCAGTATGAATGAGGACTTTATCTGGGCGGACCGGCAGGAGGTGCTGGGGACATACGCGCTCCCCACGGCTTTCCGCTTATTTCTGCCCGACGTATGGGAGGAATAGCGATGTACACATTGGAGGAAGCCCGGGCCTATTTTGCGCAGGACCGGTTTGCCACGGAAAACGGCGCGGTGATCACCGAGATCGGGGAGGACTATGCTGTCTGCACCCTGAACCTGGAGCCCCGGCATCGGAACGCCATGGGGAACGTCATGGGCGGGGCCATCTTTATGCTGGGGGACTTCGCCTTCGCCGTGGCCGCCAACATCGGAGGCCGCGCCACCGTATCCACCAACAGCCAGATCACCTTTCTGCGGGCCCCCAAGGGGAACACGCTGACGGCCCGGGCGGAGCGGGTCCGGGCAGGGCGCAGCACGGTCTACTATGAGATCTCCGTCCTGGACGAGACGGGGACCCTGGCTGCCCGGCTGACCATCAGCGGACAGGTGGTGGGTTGAGGAAACGCTGATTAAACTCCGGCGCACGTCTTGGCGGCAGATTCTCCCTCTGACTTCGTCTCATAATCTTGAAATACACAAAGTATTCTGCGATTTTTCGACATTGTCAGAGAAAAAATCTGCTTGCCAATCTGCACACCGTCCTTTATTCTGGGCTTTCTCAGTTGTAAACATTTATAAAACGATCTGCCCCGCCGGTTGACCGCCGGCGGGGCTTCGTGCTAAGATGATATCCTACATCCCAATTTCTGAAATCAGGTGAGGCCCATGCTGCAGATTTTGAATATTTGCAAGACCTACAAGACCGGTTCTCTGGTCCAGCAGGCGCTGAAGGGCGTGTCCCTGAGCCTGCGGGACAGCGAATTCGTGGCCATTCTGGGTCAGAGCGGCTCCGGCAAGACCACCCTGCTCAACATCATCGGCGGACTGGACCGTTACGATTCGGGCAACCTGATCATCAATGGCGTGTCCACGGAGAAATACTCGGACCGGGATTGGGATTCCTACCGGAACCACACCGTGGGCTTCGTGTTCCAGAGCTATAACCTGATCCCCCACCAGACCATTCTCTCCAACGTGGAGCTGGCCCTGACCATCAGCGGCATCTCCCGGAAGGAGCGGACCCGCCGGGCGGCGGAGGCCCTGGAAAAGGTGGGGCTCAAGGACCACATGCATAAGAAACCCTCCCAGCTCTCCGGCGGCCAGATGCAGCGGGTGGCCATCGCCCGGGCTCTGGTCAACGACCCGGATATCCTCCTGGCCGACGAGCCCACGGGCGCTCTGGATTCGGACACCTCCATCCAGGTCATGGACCTTCTGCGGGAGGTGGCCAGGGATCGGCTGGTGGTCATGGTCACCCACAACCCGGAGCTGGCGGAGGAGTACGCCACCCGGATCGTCCGGCTCCGGGACGGGGAGATCATCGCCGACAGCGACCCCTTCCAGCCGGAAGACGAGACCCCAGCTGTCCATCGGAACCTGGGCAAGGCCTCCATGAGCTTTCTCACGGCCCTGGCCCTGAGCTTCAACAACCTCCGGACGAAAATGGCCCGGACGGTTCTGGTGGCCTTCGCCGGGTCCATCGGCATCATCGGCATCGCCATGATCCTGTCCCTGTCCAACGGAGTGGACCGGTATATCCAGGGGGTGGAGGAGGAGACCCTCCAGGGCTATCCCCTCCAGATCAGCGACACCAGCTTCGACCTCTCCACCTTTTACGCCGCCTCGGGAAACGACGGCATGGAGACGGAGGACACGACCCGGGAGCAGGGCGTCCGGGAGTGGAAGACTGTCACCAATATGCTCTCCCGGGTCACCACCAACGACCTCCAGTCCCTCAAATCCTATCTGGACAGCGGAGACAGCGGCATCGACCAATACACCCGGTCCATCGAATATGACTACAGCCTGTCGCCCCAGATCTTCTACCTCAACGAAGAAAAGGGAACGGTCCGGCAGGTGAACCCGGACAGGAGCTTTGCGGCCCTGGGCTTTGCGGGGGCGGAGGGCATGAACAGCCTCCTGACCGCCTTCAGCAGCACGGACACCTTCCATTCCATGCCCGCTGATTCCACCCTCTATCAGGATTCCTACGACGTGAAGGCGGGCCGCTGGCCCGAGGACTGCCGGGAGTGCGTGGTGGTGCTGACCTCCTCGGGCCGGATCACGGATCTGACCCTCTATACTCTTGGCATGAAGGACCCCATGACCCTGGAGGCAATGATCCGGGCCTTTGCCGACGGCCTGGAGCCGGAGACGGACCAGGAGGAGCAGCAGTACGACTATGACGACTTTCTGGGGATCACCTTCCGGCTGGTCTCCAGCGCTGATTACTACGTCTACGACGAGGAATACGAGGTCTTCACCGACAAATCCGGGGACGAAAAATTCATGAAGGCCCTGGCGGAGTCCGGGGAGGAGATGCAGGTGGTGGGCGTGGTCCAGCCCAAGGAGGACGCCGCCACAGCCATTCTTACTATGGGCATCGGCTATCCTGCGGAACTGACGGACCACGTGATTGAGCGGGCCATGGCCAGCGACATCGTCAAGGCCCAGTTGGCCGCGCCCTCCATCAACGTGTTCACGGGAGAGAACTTCGGGGCGGAGACGGACCGGGAGGATCTGGACATGAGCAAGCTGTTCTCCGTGGACGAGCAGGCCATCGAGGACGCCTTCTCCTTTGAGGACTCGGATTTCAGCATGGAGGATATGGAGTTCCCCGAATTTGAGGACATGGATTTTTCCGACATTGACCTCTCCAATATGGACCTGTCGGGCTTTTCCATGCCCACGGTTTCCCAGTCGGATATCGGGTCCCTGCTCCAGGGCGTGAAGATCAACATCTCCGCCCAGCAGCTCCAGGATCTGTTCGGCAGCCTGCTGGACGGCTTCTCCGCCTATTCCGCCCGGGACCCCTCCACGGATTATTCGAAGCTGCCGGAGTCCATCCAGGCCTATCTGGGCTCCGAGGAGGCCGCCGCCATTGTGCAGGCGGACGTGCAGGCCCTGGTGGAACAGCTCAGCGCCGGGATCATCACCCGGGAGCAGGTGGAGTCTATGATTTCCGCCGTGCTGGAGGGCTATCCCGCCTGGATGGCGGCCAATGTGCCTGAACCGGCTGAGGAGGAAGAAACGCCGCCGCAGCCCCAGGACCCCTACGCCTATCTGGGGGCCTATCTCGCCTCGGCGGAGGCCCAGGCCCTGATGGAGGCCCAGGCCGAGGCCTTGCGGCAGCAGCTCTCCGACGCCATGCTCCAGCCGGAGCAGCTCGGGGCCATCACCCAGGACCTGCTGGACGGCTACCAGGTCTATGCCGAAGAAAACGAGCTGCCGGACGTGACAAAGATGGGCGACGCCCTCCAGGGCTATCTTGCCACCCGGGAGGCCCAGAATATCCTTTCCAGCGGGGTTTCCCAGGCGGTGGACACCTCGGAGCTGGAGAGCCGGGCGGCGGACCTGTTCAACGCCTACTCCCAGACCATGGGCTATCAGATCTACGATCTTATGGGCCAGGTGATCACCGCCTTGACCGAGCAGGTGACAAAGGCCATTGAGGAGGGCATGGAGTCCTTCTCGGAAGGGCTGACGGAGAACTTTACGAACGCCTTTGAGATGGACCCGGAGGCGCTGGCCGAGGCCTTTTCCATGAACTTCTCCGGGGAGGAGCTCCGGGATCTCATGACCTCCCTGCTGTCCACGGAGGAGGCCAGCTTCGACGGCAACCTGAAAAAGCTGGGCTATGCCGACCGGGAAAAGCCCGCCATGATCACCATCTATCCCACGGATTTTGAGGGCAAGGCCCAGGTGAAATCCATTCTGGAACACTACAACGATATGCAGCGCAAGGCCGGGGAGGAGGACAAGGTGATCTCCTACACGGACGTGGTGGACACCCTTATGGGCTCTGTCACCCGGATCGTCAACGCCATCAGCTATGTGCTCATCGCCTTTGTGGCCATATCCCTGGTGGTGTCCTCCATTATGATCGGCGTCATCACCTATATCTCCGTGCTGGAGCGGAACAAGGAGATTGGCATTCTCCGGGCCATCGGCGCCTCCAAGCGGAATATCTCCCAGGTGTTCAACGCTGAGACCTTTATCATCGGAGCATTGGCGGGGCTCTTCGGCGTGGGGATCACGCTCCTGCTGCTGATCCCCACCAACCATATCATCAAGGTCCTGGCGGAGATGGACGACATTCGGGCATCCCTGCCCCCGGGCGCCGCGTCGATTCTCGTGGGCCTGAGTATCCTCCTGACCCTCATCGGCGGCATCATCCCCTCCCGAAAGGCGGCCAGAAGCGACCCCGTGGCGGCCCTTCGGTCGGAGTAAAAGGCGGGATGATTGGGGTTTGTCGGGGTCATTGAGCATCCCTGTCATTCTGAGGAGCGCAGCGACGAAGAATCTTGCGTCAACCGGGAAGGAAAGATCCTTCGCTGCGCCTCTCAGGTGACGCAACATACCTCGACAAATCCCAATTTGATACAAGGCTTGCTCACAGCCAAAAGGAGCAGGCGCGAACCGTGTGGTGCGCGCCTGCTGCGTCATATGGAGGATCATCCCCGGGACCGGAGGAAGCCGATCCCGCAGCATACGGCGAAGGCGGCAATGTCCACTGCCACGATGGTGGAGCCCACGGGGGTGCCCGCCAGAATGGCCAGGAGCAGCCCCAGCACGGCGCAGACCACGGACAGGCAGGCCGAGAGGATCGTCACTCCCCGGAAGCTCTTCAGGAGCCGCATGGCGCTGAGGGCAGGGAAGATCACCAGGGCGGAGATCAGCAGAGAGCCCACCAGGTTCATGGCCAGAACGATGATGACCGCGATGATCACGGCGATGAGCAGGTTGTAGGCCGAGGCGCGGGTGCCTGTGGCGGCGGCGAAATCCTCGTCGAAGGTCACGGAGAAGATCTTGTGGTAGAAGAACACGAAGACGCCCACGGACAGAAGGGACAGCGCCACGCACAGCCACACCTCCGGCAGGGAGAGGGTCAGAATGGAGGTGGAGCCGAAGAGGGTGGAGCACACGTCCCCGGACAGGTTGGAGGAGGTGGAGAACAGGTTCATGAGCAGATAGCCCAGGGCCAGAGCGCCCACGGAAATCATGGCGATGGCGGCGTCTCCGTGGAGCTTCGCCCGCTTGCCGGTCCGAAGGAGCAGGATTGCGGCGAGCACCGTCACGGGCATGACCACCAGCATGGAGTTGGAGATCTTCAGCACCGAGGCGATGGCGATGGCGCCGAAGGCCACGTGGGAGAGGCCGTCGCCGATGAAGGAGAACCGCTTCAGTACCAGGGTCACGCCCAAAAGGGCGGAGCTCAGGGCGATGAGGACGCCCACCAGGAAGGCGTACCGGACGAAGGGATAGGAGAAATAGAGGCTCAGACTGGAAAAAAGGTTCATTCCGCCGCCTCCTTTCCCAGATACCGCCGGCCCACGTCGCTTCCCAGGTATTCCGCCCGGGAACCGAAGAACCATTGGTCCCCGATGTGGAGGATGTGGGAGGCGTACCGGAGGGCCGCGTCCATGTCATGGGAGACCATGATCACCGTAAGGCCCTTCTCCCGGTTTTCCCGGGCGATGGCCTCATAGAGCTCCTCCGTCACCAGAGGGTCCAGGCCCGTGGCGGGCTCGTCCAGGAGCAATAGCCGGTCCGAGGCGCACAGGGCCCTGGCCAGAAGCACCCGCTGCTGCTGGCCGCCGGAGAGCTCCCGGTAGCACCGGCGTGCCAGAGGGCCGATCCCCAGGGCCTCCATGAGGGCGTCGGCCCGCTGCTTTTCCGCCCTGGTGTAGCAGGGGCGGAGGCCGGTCCTGCCCAAAAGCCCGGACCGGACGATCTCCCGGACCGTGGCGGGGAAATCCCGCTGGACCTCGGTCTGCTGGGGCAGATAGCCGATCTCCCGGCCTGTCAGCCCGGCCCCGAAGGAGAGGGCTCCGGACAGAGGCGACCGGAGACCCAGAATGGTCTTCATCAGGGTGGACTTGCCGGAGCCGTTTTCTCCCACAATGCAGAGGTAGTCCCCGGTCTGAACCGAGAAGTTCAGACCCTGAATCAGGATATCGCCCTCGTAGCCCAGGGTCACGTTTTTACAGTCAAGCAGCGCCAAGGCGCTCCCTCCGTTCCGCGCAGAAAGAAGGATTAAATACCTGCGCAATCATTATATTAAATGCTCACTAAATCGTTGCGCTGCAACGGTTTTTGAGATTTTAAGGATACCAGAAATCCAGGGGCTTGTCAACCTTCGATTCGCCCGGAAAGGGCCCGTTTTTTACAGTGTGCCGCCAGAAAGGGGTTGCGCATTACGGCGCTGTCGGGTATAATTTGTCACGGTACGACAGAATACCTACGGACCCTGGAGGCGCAGTATGCAGTATCTACGAGAATTCAATCCCCTGACCGTGGTGCTTCGGCTGGTGCTGGCCATGCTGGCCGGCGGAGCCATCGGCTATGGCCGGAGCCGAAGGCACATGAAGGCCGGTCTCCGGACCCACATGCTCACGGCCATCGGCGCGGCGCTCACCGTGCTGATCTCCATGTACGAATACGAGATGCTGACCGGAGCCTGGCTTGTTGTGGACGACGTGTCCTCCCTGCGCTTTGACGTGTCCCGGATCGCGGCCCAGGTGGTCAGCGGCATCGGCTTCCTGGCCGCCGGGTCCATCGTGGCCGTGGCCCACAACCAGATGTCCGGTCTGACCACGGCCTCGGGGCTCTTTGCCTCGGTGTGCATGGGCTTGGCCGCGGGGGCTGGCTTTTATGAGTGCGTGATTCTGGCCATTGTGATAATCATTCTGGCCCTGGACGTCATGTTCCCCTTGGAATTCCAGTTCAAGCGCCGGATCCGAAATATCACCCTCTATGTGGAATTTGGGACTTTGGAGGATCTCTCCGCCATCACCGAGACCATGGAGCGTCAGGACGCCCAGATCTTCGACATGGAGCTGGAGCGATCCTACTCCGAGGAGGGCAAACCCCTGGCCGCTGTATTCACCCTGAAGCTCAGCCACACCAACACCTCCCATTCGGAGATGCTGTCCTCGGTGGCGGAGCTGCCCTGTGTCAGCTCCATTCAGGAGCTCATCGCATAAAGGAGGCGAGGGGAAATGTTTGAGGTGCTCAATCCCGTGCGGAGCGTGGATTTTCTGGGCGTTCTGGTGCGGATGATCTTCACCCTGCTCTGCGGGGCGACCATCGGCCTGGAGCGGTCCTATAAGAACCGGTCCGCCGGCTTCCGGACCCACATTCTGGTCTGTACCGGCGCCACGGTGGCCTCCGTTACCGGCATCTATCTTTACTTGAATCTGGGGCTGCCCACGGATATCTCCCGGATCGGCGCCCAGGTGGTGGCCGGACTGGGCTTCATCGGCGCGGGAACTATTTTCGTCACCGCCAAAAACTCCCTCAAGGGCCTGACCACCGCCGCGGGCCTCTGGACCACAGGTATCATCGGTCTGGCCATCGGCGGCGGCTTCTATGAGGGCGCGGTCATGGCCACGATCCTGGTTCTGGTGGTCCAGATCTGGTTCTCCCGGATCGGCCAGAACATGGAGGTGGTGCCGGAGTTCCGGCTTCGGATCCTCTACAACGAGAAGGCCGCCCTGGACGACGTGCTCCGGATGTGCAAGAACGAAAAGCTGAACATCAAGAATCTCCAGATCACCCGGATGGGCGGGGAGGAGAGCCAGGCGTACAACGCGGTGCTCCAGTTGAACCCCAACCAACGGAAGATCCGCCACGACGTGATGCTCCTGAAGATCCGGGAGATTTCCGGGGTGGTCTACGCCGAGGTCCCGGACGAGAGTTTTGAATAACAGAGAAATCATAAGCGAGGGAGCGGCGCTCCCTCGCTTAAGTTTCGATATCAGTCGAGAATGTAGACGGTGCAGTTCCGGCGGCCGAACTGGATGCAGGTGTCGTAGTCGTCGAAATACAGGTCGATGATGTGGCCCTTGATGGCGCCGCCGCAGTCCTCGGCGGTGGCGTAGCCGTAGATCCATCTGCCGTCGTCGGAGACGATGTACATCCGGGTGCCGTAGGGGATCACGCTGGGGTCCACGGCGATGGCGCCGTATCGGGCCGGAGTGCCCGTGGCAGTGGTGCCGCCGCCGGTGTAGGCCGTGGCCTCCACGTAGATCACACTGGAATAGGAGAAGCCGTAATCCGCGTTGTAGGAGCCGTCGTCATAATCGTCGTAGTCATCATAATCGTCGTAATCGTCGTAATCGTCGTAGTCATCGTAATCGTCGTAATCGTCGTAATCGTCGTAATCGTCGTAGTCGTCGTAGTCGTCATAGTCGTCGTAATCGTCGTAGTCATCCTCAGGTTCCGGCTCGGGCTCGGGTTCGGGCTCGGGTTCCGGTTCGGGCTCCGGCTCCTGGGAGACCTCCACGGCCTGCTCGCCCTCGTTGATCCCGGCAAAGCTGTTGGTGCCGGAGCCGCTGGCGGATGCGGATGCGGTTTCCGGCGCGGGGGCGTTGATCCTGGGACCCTCTCCCTGGCTGTCCGTCTCCGTCAGGGGGACGGAGGCCGGAGCATCCGATTCCTTGACCGTGCGGGGCGCGGGGGTAAGGCTGGCTGTCTCCTCCGCCTGAGGCGGGGCCATCATGGATTCCGCAGCGGCGAAATCGGGCTCCTCCTCCTGGCTCCGGAGCACGGTGATGTCCAGGGAGAGGAAGGAGCTGGAGACGGAGACCGTGTCGGCCTCGGAGAGGGAAATGCCTGCCTCGGCCAGCACGCCGTCCACGTCGCCGTCGGCGGCAGCCGCGGAGCGAAGGACCGTGGTCTGGTCCCCATCGTGGATGACCGCCTTTTTCGGGCCGCTGTGTACCAGCGTGAAATAGCCTGCTACCATGCCCACCACCAGCAGGAATGCCAGGGCTTTCAGGGCGGTGCGGCGCTGCCTCCGCCTGCGGACGGCGCGGGAACGGGAATAAGACATGATATGTACCTCCAAAGATTTCGGAAAATAAACAAAACAGAAACAATTTGTAACCATTGTATCACAGAAATTAAAAAAGTCAAGCCCTGATATGGGTTCCTGTCCGCGGGGGTGATAACTTCGGGTTATGGGCTATGGTTTTTCGGTATTTCCACCCGGGGGGCCGCTGTGCTAAAATTACTCTTGTATGATATTATCACTAAAGGAATGTCATAATTGAAAGAAAGGAAGATCGAGATGAAATATTCTGTAAAAGCGCTGTGCCTGCTGCTGGTTCTGTGCCTTTGCGCTGGTATGATGGCCGGCTGCGGCAGTACCGCTCCCGCCCCCAGTGCGGCCGCATCCTCCGCAGGATCGGAAGCAGCCGTCTCCGAGCCCGAGACGGAAGCGGCTGAAGCCGCCGAGGCGGAGGAGCCTGAAGCGGCCGAAGCGTCTGAGGACGCCGAGGAGGCTGAGGACGCGGAAGAGGCGGTGGATTCCGCCGAAGAGGAAGCGGATGCCGCTGCCGAGAACAAGTGGGGCATTGTCCGGACCTACACCGAGGCCGAGCCTCTGCCTCTGGTGGATGAGCCCACCACCCTGACGGCCTGGGACTACTGCGTGCCTCCCGTCTTTGAGGTCATCCACGACTACGGCACCGACGGCCAGGTCTACCGGGAGCTCCAGGCGCGCACCGGCGTGACCCTGAACTTCACCACCGCCAATCTGCTACAGGCCAGCAACGACATGGCCCTGATGATCGCCGCCAACGAGCTGCCGGACATGATCTTCAACTTCGGCATGTTCAACTCCTACAACGCCGACGATCTGGTGGACGGCGATCTGATCGTGAACCTCAAGGACTATGAGGACGTCATGCCAAACTACTTTGATATCCTCAACAACAACCCCAACATTGCCCGGGATATCCTGACGGATGACGGCAACGTGATCTACGCCGCCAACATCTCCAGCGACCTGACTCCCAACTCCGGCCCCGCCATCCGCCAGGACTGGCTGGACGCCGACGGCCTTGATACCCCGGTCACCGTGGATGACCTCCACGACGTGCTTCTGGCCTTCCGGAGCCAGAACGATTCCGCCCATCCCCTGTGGGTCAGCTCCGTGGGCAACTCCTCCCTGGCCGGCGCCTACGGCATCACCTATAACGGCGACAACAACGGCGTGGGCGGCTGGATCTGGAACGAGGACGAGGGCATGCAGTACTGCCTGCCCATGGACGGCTTCAAGGATTATGTCCAGCTCCTGACCGACTGGTATACCGAGGGACTGCTCTCTCCCGATTTCGTCTCCCAGAGCTCCAACAACACGGCTCAGGACGCCGAGATCACCGGCAATGCCTCCGGATTTTTCAACTCCTCCATTATGAGCCTGACCAACCTGGCTGCCTACGAGCCCGAGGCCGATGTGCAGCCTGTCCGGCCCATGGTGCTGAAGGAAGGCGACTATGTCTGGGGCGACGACGCCGGAACCTCCCGGATCTCCAAGGGCGGCGCCTCCATCGCCTGCACCTGCCCCGACGTGGAGCTGGCCTGCCGGATCCTGAACTACTTCTATTCCGACGAGGGCATTCTTCTGGCCAACTACGGCGTGGAGGGCGTGTCCTTCGAGTTCGACGAGAACGGGGATCCCCAGCTCACGGAGCTGGTCACCAACAACCCCGAGGGCAAGGCCTTCGGTCTGGCCCTGATCCTCTACACCTCCTCCACTCCCTGCTCCATCGACATCAAGGAGCGGAACAACGGCGGCTACAACGAGGCCCAGGTCAAGGCGCTGACCCTGTGGCATCGGGACGCCGACGCCCCTGTCATGAACGCCCCCGGCTCCGTCTGGACCGTGGATGATCAGACCGAGTATTCCAACATCGCCACGGACCTTTCCAGCTTCGTCACCACCAGCGTGCTCCAGTTCATCACCGGCTCCAAGGATATGAGCGAGTGGGACGCTTTTGTGGACGAGACCCTGAGCTCCTTCGACGTGGACCGGCTCAAGGAGCTGTCCGACGCGGCGGTGGACGCCTACCTCAGCAAGTAATACCTGCCTGCAAGCCCGGCGGCGTTGGCCGCCGGGCTTTTATCCGGTCCTTGACAAAAATCCGCTTTTTGATAAAATGGAGGCGAAAGGCGGGAGTCAGATGGAGCTGTCTTTACTCTACTATTTCAAGACCGTGGCGGAGATGGAGAACATCACCAAGGCCGCCGAGAGCCTGTATATTTCCCAGCCGGCCCTGAGCAAGGCCATTGCCAAGCTGGAAAAGAGCCTGGGGGTGACCCTGTTCGAGCGGCGGAAGGGACGGATCAGCCTCTCCGCCATGGGCCGGGTGTACTACGAATACGTGTCCTCCGCCTTTCAGGTTCTGGAGCAGGGGGAACGGAAGCTGTCGGAGCTCATGCTCCAGTCCGGAGACACGGTCTCCGTGGCCGCGCCGGTGACAGGCGTCCTCCATGAGCTGATTTACGACTTCCTCTCCGGGGGCGAGCCGGTGCAGATCCATCAGTTCTATTATGAGGAGAGCATTCTGGAGAGCGAGCTGCTCTCCGGGAAGCTGGACTTTGCCATCACCCCCATCACCATTGAAAACAGCGAGATCGAGCAGACCAAGCTCATGGAGGAGGAGATATTCATCGTGGTCAGCCAGAAGCACCCCTTAGCGGACCGGAAATACGTGCGTCTGGCGGATTTCAAGGACGATCCCTTCCTGGTGGACGAGGCCAGCTTCGACCAGAAGATCATCAAGGTTCTCTGCGGCATCGCCGGCTTTGAGCCCTCCATTCTGCTCCACTCCAACGAGGCGGACTTGATCGAGGACGCCCTGCGGAACAACCTGGGGGTGGCCCTGATGCCTGCCGATCTGATTTACCGGAAGAGCATGCGGGGGCTTCGGGCCCTCAGGTCCACGGACGTGGAGCTGGTGCGGCTTCTGTCCATCGCCAAGCGCCGGGACAGGTTCCTCCAGGCCAACGCCGCCAGGCTCTACCACTTCGCCATCCACTATTTTCAGAATCTGGGCCGGGAGCTGCACGAATATTTCGGCAAGGAGTTCCCGGAGCGCAGCTTCGAGGGCCAGAAGCGCCTGGGCATCAACAATTTGAAGGATTGATACGAACCGCCGCGGATCGAAAAGATCTGCGGCGGCCTTTATAACCTGTGGGAATGGTTCATAGCTTTTTCGTATTTCCGTTAGAGCGTTAAATACTTATAATGTAAGCAGACAACAGGAAAGGAGCAAAACGATGTCAGCACTTCAATTCAATACAGAAGAGCTGGTGGGCCGGTTTGAGGACCGCCGGGACGTGAAAAACCTGGCAGGCAAATACGTCATGAGCCAGCTCCTCAAAAAGGAACCCACCATGCTGGAGGACCTGTGGTCCGCCCGGGAGGACGTGTCCCTGGGCGTCAACGGCGGCTACTATGCCGGCCGGGAGGCCCTGAAGGCCTACTATGCCTCCATCGACGCAGCCACCAAGGCCAAGGCCCAGGTGGTGAAAAAGGTCTTCCCCGAGGATCTGGGGGAGTATTCCGACGAAAAGCTCTACGGCCGGGGGCCCATGGAGATCCGCTCCCTGGACAATGCCATCCTTGAGATCGCGGCAGACGGCGCCACCGCCAAGGGCTTTTTCTATGTGTTTGGCCTGGTGACGGAGATCACCGACCGGGGCCCCATCTCCAACTGGGTCCTGGGAAGCTGCTGCTTTGACTTCATCCGGGAGGCAGATGCCTGGAAGATCTGGCACGTGCTCTATCTGGAGGACGTGGACACCCCCGCCGGAAAAAAGTGGGGCGATCCCAAGGCTATTGAGCAGTTCCCCAAGATGCCGGAGTTCGCCGACATGGAGCAGGTGAAAATCGCCGGGCCCAATCAGGAAAAGCCCCTGCGGGCGCTCTACACCGGTTCCCGGCCCTTCACAAGGCTGCCCAAGGTCCCCGAGCCCTACGACACCTTTGAAAACACCTTCAGCTACGGCGCGGACAGTGAGGAGGCGTGGAGATGAGAAAGCAGTATTATTCCGACGACGAGCGGATCCTCCGGGTATGGGATATCGAGGAGGTCAAGGACCTTATGTCCCGCCGTCAGGTCCTCCAGATGAACAACCAGCGCCGGAAGGAGCTGGACACCCTCTGGGTCTCCGAGCCCAAGTATAAAAAGACCGCCTCCATGGGCTCCAACTGGGGCTACTATGTGGGGATGGACGAGATCTCCAACTTCTATGTGGTGCAGCACACGGACCGGCAGCAGAAGGCCCTGGACGAGAAGTGCGCCGCCAATCCCGAGCTCCGGAACATCCGGGACAACTTCGGCTACGGCGACCTGATCGCCCACCACATTTCCACTCCCTGCGTGGTCCTGGCCGGGGACGGCAAGACCGCCAAGGGCGTCTGGTACTCCCTGGGCGTGGAGGCCATGGGCCGGCCCGACGGTTCCTGCGTCGCCAAGTGGTATCCCGAGCGGATCTGCGCCGACTTCGTCAAGGAGGACAGCGGCGAGTGGAAGATCTGGCACCTGCTCACGTCCCTGGATGTGGAGTACGAGGCCGGCACCAATCTTGGGGACGTGGAGACCTTCACCGGCTTGCCCACGGACACCCAGAAGCGCTTCGGCGAGCCCACCCTTCCCTGGGTGGTCCACAACCCTGACTATGGCTGGTCCGACGGCTATCCCACGGTGCCCCCCACGGAGTACTACTCCTACGACCCCGCCGAGGGCTACGGTCCCGAGGGCCGTCCCATGTGGCACAAGGGCCATCCCAATTACAGAAAGGAGAATGGCTGATGAAGACCCATCTCACCCTTTCCCAGCGCATCCACAACGCCGAGGGCGTCCAGGCGGCGGAGTATCTCCACGCCCGGCACACCTACCTCCACGCCACCTCCTACTGCAAGGAGGAGTGGGGCGAGTTCTGGGACACCTCCGAGGAAGCCTCCTGGGGCCATCTGTTCGGCGTCATGTGCGGCTTCGACGAGGTCTGGTACAACTCTGTTGCCAACTATGATCCCGACGGCTACCGGGGCCTTATCAACCTGGTCAAGCAGCATCCGGAGCTGTGCTGGTTCGACGCCCGGTCCATGCGGGAAATCTCCATGCACACCCTGGCCACGGACATCATCGAGGCAGCCGACGACGGCAAGACCGTCCGGGCCTCCTTCCTGACCCCCGGCGTGCTCATGTTCGCCCTCAACGCCAACCATCACTACCGCGGCCTGACCCTCTGGGAGCGCTACGGCTCCGATTTCATCTATGATGAGGAGGAGGACAAGTGGCTCTACCTCCATGAGCAGGTCTGCCCCGACATGGGCGGCCCCATGGACGTGTGCAATCCCGGCATGGACGCCTATAACAAGCTCATGGGCATCGCCGGCGGTCCCGGCGGCGGAAAGGGTCCCGGACCCGGTCCCGGCGCAGGTGGTCCTCCCCAGGGTATGGGCGGTGCACCCGGCGCGGGTGGTCCTCCCCAGGGTATGGGCGGTGCACCCGGCGCGGGTGGTCCTCCCCAGGGACAGGGCGGCGCTCAGGGCGGTCCGCCTCCCCAGGGTATGGGCGGTGCACCCGGCGCGGGCGGTCCTCCCCAGGGACAGGGCGGCCCCGGCGGCAACGCCCAGGTACCCGGCATGGTGGTCAAGGAGAAGGGCGCGACCCGGGGTGCAACCTCCGCCGGCGGCGCCAAGGGCGAGGTCCATGTGGCAGTGCCCGGCCCCATCCACTACAACTACACCCCCATTATGCATGTGCAGAACACGGTGGCATGGCCCGAGCCCTACAAGACCATGGACAGAGACAACACCTATCGGATCTACGAGACTCCGGTGGTGGATTGACACACAGCATAACGAAAGTCCCTCCGTTTGGAGGGGCTTTTTTGCACTATTCGGCGTCCGGCGCAGCCGCTGCGTTTAAGGAAACGCTGATTAAATCCCGGCGCACGTCCTGGCGGCAGATTTTCCCTCTGATTTCGTCTCAAAATCTTGAAATACACATAGTATTCCTGCGATTTTT
>CAJOHR010000033.1 GCA_905234425.1 uncultured Oscillospiraceae bacterium
TATAAAGGAAAAAGAATGCGCAAAGGGCAGGCTCCCGAAAGAGCCTGCCCTTTACGTCAGCTTGCCAAAAGTCTTTTTGCCAAGGGTAAACGGTGATAAAACACTTGAATACAGGAAAGCAGCGGAAGCGGAAGCACTGACAGATCGCACAGACAGTAATGTGGGCCACCGAGACAGATGATCTCGGTGGCCCACAATTGTTATATTGGTATTGGGAATGGTTAGGGAGGCGCTGCTTATCAGGATTACTCGTCGATCCCGACCATCACAGAGGTCGCCTTGATTACCGCCAGCACATCCTCTCCATCCTTTAGCCCGAGATCCTCCACTGCGGCGTTGGAGATGGTGGCGGAGATGGTGTTGCCGCCCAGGGCGGAAATGCGGACGATGGAGTTGACCGCGCCCTTCTCCACAGAGATTACCTTACCGGGAAACTGGTTCCTGGCGCTCAGGGGCAGATGCTCGCCCCGGCCCACCATCACCTCGGTGGCCTTTACCACGGCATAGGCCTTCTTGCCAGGCTCCAGCCCCAGCTCATGGATGGCGGACATGGAAATGGTGGAGGAGACGGTGCTGCCGTTTACGTCAATGGACACGATTCCATTGACCGCCCCTTCCTTGACTGCGGTCACAGTCCCCGCAAATTGATTTCTTGCACTGAGCTTCATTTTGAATCCCTCCTGATTCTTATAACGATATCATTATAACTCTCGTACTCCGTGCTGTCAAAACGACTTTTCTACAGTTTGCATGATGGATAAACAGGGAGTGTCTATTCTGCGTTTAGTATGATCTTTTGTCTGCGGCCCACGCCGCCTCGAATGCGGGCACATCCTGTGGAAAACGAATCTGCCGCTTTGCCTGGGTGACCGGCACCCAGGCCGCTTCCAATACCTCCTCTGGCTGGGGGCAAAGCAGATCGCCGGAAGCGGTGCCTAGAAAATAGGTGATTACCCGATGTTCGTCTGGCAGTCCGGAGGCTACCTCATACCGGAAGCCGGGCAGAAGCTGGATCTGGATGCCTGTCTCCTCCAGGACCTCCCGGATGGCGGCACCTTCCGCCGTTTCGCCGGGCTGGATATGTCCCTTTGGAAAGGCCCAGCCCCGGCGGCCCCGGATCATCAGCACCTCTTTTTCATCGGCTCCGTCCCGGAACACGAAGGCCCCGGCGGAATCCACCTGTTTGTTCAGTTCCCATCG
Source organism: uncultured Oscillospiraceae bacterium (assembly GCA_905234425.1). Lineage (GTDB taxonomy): Bacteria > Bacillota > Clostridia > Oscillospirales > Oscillospiraceae > HGM13006. The sequence goes on from CAJOHR010000033.1 coordinate 1,201, forward strand.
GAGCAGCTTCGGCAGTTCTTCGGTCAGCGCATCCCGGTTCTGCGTCGTTACCTCGATCAGGCGGACATTGGGATGGCTTCGGATCTGGCACTGCAGCGGCGTCTGGCCCTCCTGGCGCACCACACCGAGGATGGGTGTGACTCCGTCCAGCAGCTCCCGCACCCGGCCGCAGAACAGAAATGCCGTTTGTTCCATTTTACCAATCTCATCCATGAGGATCAGATCCGCCTGCTCCGCGTCCGCCAACAGAGCTGTCCCCCACTGGTCAAAGGCGTTTGGAAAGGCGATGGCTCCCAGACCGGGCCCCCGGCGAATGCCTACGCGGTTGTCGGCGCTCAGATCACAGCGCCCCTCTGCCGCCTCCACGATATAGAGCGAGCCTGTTGCACCCGGGACGTCCGCCGCTGTAATCGTACGGAAGCCTCCAAGCCGGAGTGACTGCATCGATTGCAGCGTTCTACGGATCAGGGTGGTCTTTCCCACCTGGATCGGTCCTGTCAGAAAGATATGCATGGCTCAGTCCAGCAGCGTGTAATACGCCTCACCGGCGCACGCTTTGCATAGGATTCTCCCGTCCTTCACCACATGGCGGCTGTCGGTGATATCCTCGCCGCAGATCTCGCAGTACTGTACCTCCACCGGCTTGCCGGGCAGATCGCAGGGAGGAATGTCGACCTGAACCCGCTGCACCTTGAACATCGCCTCGTCGGGCATAATCTCATAGAAGTCGATCAGATCCTCTCCCTCCGCCGGGTGGCGGCGGGTGTGCCGCTGGATCCGGACGGCATTTCCCGTCTCCAGATCCACAAAGGTGGCGGCCACCTTGCCGAAGTCCATGGCCCGCAGAGTCCTGCGCCCAAGCCGGGTGCCGGTGACGATGCCGATGGCGTCTGCCGGGCAGCGTCCGCACTCCACGAATACGTAGATGCGCTTGCGGTCCCGCTCCGGGTCCAGGCCCAAGGTCCCCAGCCCCAGCCGGGCCATCTTTACGCCGATGCACTGGCCGGAGCAGATGTGCCCATGATAGGCCCCGGCCCGCTCCACGTCCTGACGAAATGTATTCATACTGAGTCCTCTTTTCTGATGGTAAAGATGCCAAAGCTTCGCTGTTTCGGCGTGTACAGCGGGAAGTCCTCCCGCCCGGTCTCCTTCACATGGCTGCGCACATAGTCCTGAAGCTCTGTCTCCGGCGCGGCCTTGGAGAAGGTCCGGGTATAGGCCACCGCGTCTTCCAGGCTCCGATGGGGCTGGCCGAATTCCAGCGCCGCAAGCTCCAGGTCGTAGGGAATTTGGTTTCGCTCCAGCCACGCCCTGGTGTGTTCCACATCGCAGCACTTCCTGATCCGGTATTTCTCCGGTCCCGTGGAGCCGTAGGCGCTGCCGTGGACCACCAGAATCAGGCGTTTTCGTGCCTTTTGCAGATAGGGTTCCCCCATGGTCTCCACGTCCCCGTGAAACAGAGCCATGACTGCGTCCCAGGATCCCTCCACTTCCATGCCGTCGGAGCAGACCGTTCGGAGGCTGGATATGCCCAGCGTCTCCGTACGCGCTTTCACGTTCCGAGCAGCCTCCGGCGAAACATCCACGCAGGTGATCGTTTGGAAATACGGAGCCAGTTCAAAATCAACCAGGGCCATGCCGCAGCCCATGTCGCACAGGGTGTCGCAGCCCGCAAGACGGGGCAGAAGCAGTTTAGCCATCTCTCGGTTGTAGCCAGTATATTCCGAGGCCTCATAGAACCACCGGAAGGTCTGTTCATTCCACTCAAACAGCATGGCGTCACCTACCTTGCAAGGCTCGAATAGTTTTGGACGACCGTGGCCAGCAGACTCCGGGGCGCGTAGTCCCGGGGATTTGCCATGGGATCCTTTGCACCGGTGAACAGTCCGCCGGACAAGGCCCACAGGACCTCATTTTCTGCCCAGGCGGACAGAGTTCCGTGAGAAATCCTGCTGTTTACCTGGCCCAGCTGATCGCCGCGCATCCGGGCAAACCGGTACAGGAACACCGCTGTCTGCTCCCGGGTAACCGGCTCATCCGGCGCAAACGTGGTTGAGGAGGTGCCGTTGGTAATGCCCTTGTCCACCGCCCAGATTACCGCATCCCTGTACCAGTCCTGCCGCAAATCCTTGAATGGCGTCGAGCCGCTGACCTTTGGCTCTCCCGCCATGCGATACAGCACCGTCACAAACATGGCCCGGGTCATGGACATATTTGGAGAAAAGGTGGTTTTGGAGGTGCCGTTGAAATAGCCCTTGTCGTAGCAGGCCTCCACCGCCTCGTAACAGGCGTCCGTGACGAACACATCGACAAAGGGTATAAAGTCTTCGAACTTCGCAGTGCCGCGGTAGCCCGGAATGGCATCCGCTCCGCCATAGGCCGCGTCAAAGTCCGCACTGTTGCCAGTATGTCCGTAGGCGGCGATGGTCCCGCCGGAGGCGCTGACCGGCCCCTGAATCACCGCCGGGCACCGCTCTGTCTGGAGAAGAAGCCGCCCACCGGTGATGCCCACGGCATCCGCGCTGATCACCGCCACATTGTCGCTGACGGTGTGGCCCTTGAGAGTGCCGCCGCTGACGGTCACCGTGGAGCCGTTTGCGTAGAGAGCGCCGCCCTCCATGCCCAGCAGGTCCTCCTTATAGACGGACAGGGTGCCGCCCTGCAACTCCAGCGTACTGCCTGGCTTTTCCACATAGACCGCAGCGTTGCGGATGCCGGCGCTGACATACAGGCTGCCGTCGCCGTCGATCACCAGATCACCGGAAACCCGGACGGTGGGCTGCGCATTGTTTTCCGCGTCGGTCCGGCTGATGAGCTCATTGGTTCCGGAGAGCGTGAAGGTGTTGTTCCCACCAAAGGATAACAGTGTGGTTTCGCCGCCCAGCACCGTGTCCCGCAGGGTCAGGGAGGCGTTCTTCCCCACATGGATACGCAGTCCGTCAAAGCCCGTTCCGCCGCCGTTGGAGCCGTCCAGCACCGCATGAACCCCGTCCGCCACATAGATGTCTCCGGCGGAGAACCAGGTGATGAAGCAGGCGCCGTCCGAGGTGACGGTATCTCCGTCCCGGACCAGGTTCTGCCGGTACACGGCCCGGACCGTAATATCCTGATTGCCCAGCGCATAGTTGTCCCAGTAGCCGGTATATCCGTCCTTGGCGGGAACTGACGGCTCCCGAATACCGGTGCTTCCCGGGGTAAAGGTCACCGTGTCCACCACGGTCCCATCCGCAATAAAAGTTGCAGTGTAGCTGGATTTGCTCTCGCCCGGGAATTCCCTGGGGGGCTGGGCGGTATAGTCCGGGATCGTACCGTCAGAAGTCAGGCCGGTCACCGTTCCTTCCCGGCCCACCAGCTCTCCCGTATTGCCGGAGGGGAAACCGGTTTCGGCTGTGACCGTTCCGGTGTTCTCCGATGAGGTGAGCTGCAGGAACTGCCCGTAGCCCACCAGACCGCCCAGGGCGGCGGTGTTCATGGTGTTGGAGGCGCTGACCGCAGCCCGGTTGGCGCACAGCGTCACCGCAGAGGTGTTTTTTGTGGTGGCGTAGCCTGCCACGCCGCCGGTATAGCGGTCCGTGCCGCTGACGTCGGCATAGTTGACGGATCGCTCTACCGTACCGGCCAGACGGCCAACCAAGCCGCCCGTTCCGTAGGTGTTGTTTCCTGTGGCGGTGACAGCTCCGAAATTGGCGCAGTCGGAGACCGTATCCGTCCCGGTATCGGAAACGCCCGTGATGCCGCCCAGACCGGATTCCCCGGTGATGGCGCCATAGTTACAGCACTCGTTCATCCTGGCTCCGTCCCGGATCAAGGCGGCGATTCCCCCCGCGTGGGTGCCGGAAGCGGTGATTTCCGCATAGTTCTGGCAGTTCTGAACGACCCCGCCGCTCAGGTAGGCCACGATTCCCGCCCCATAGGAGGCCTTTGCCGTCCCGGCGACTGTGCCGTAAACGGACAGATTCCGGATGGTTGCGTTCACGCAGCAGCCAAACAGTCCTGTGTAACTGGCAGCAGACCGGGCCGTCATGTTGTAGATGGCGTGGCCCTGCCCGTCAAAGGTCCCCTGGAAGGCATGGCTCAGATTGGAGCCGATGGCCGTCCATGTGCGAAGGCCCACGGTTCCGTCGGTGTTTTTGAGAGAAATGTCATTTCCCAGTTGGATGGTCACGCCCTGAAAGCTGTAGCCGCTCCTGTTCACCAGATACGCAAGGCCCGCCAGTTCTTCCGGCGTTGTGATCGTATAAACGGACTTCCGCCCGCCGGTCAGATACCAGGCGGTGTCGGCTTTGTTCAGCCAGGACTTTGGCTGGGTGCCGCGGCTGACGGAGATATTCATGTTTTCCCGTCCCGTGACGGTGTAGGTGCCGTCGGCGTTTTTCGTGGCGCCGGGGAGGGTGCAGGCGTATGCGTCGATGTACTCCAGGTCCATGTCCGCAGGCGTGGCGTCCTCATAGCCGTAGGTCAGCACCGTCAGCACGTTCCCCTCCACCAGCGTGTCCCCGCTGCGGAGCAGCTCCCGGTCCGTCCAAACCAGTTCTCCGTTTTCAAGCTTCCAGCCCTGTCGGGCCGCCGCCACATAGTAGTCCCGGCTCTCAGGAATCGTCACCGTGACAGTGGACAGCTTCGTGAACACCGCGCTGACCGTCACATCCTCCGTGGCGGTAAAGAAATTGGAGTGGATGGGCTGGCCGTTTACGGTGTAATGCTCCAGGGTATAGCCGGTGCCGGCCTCACATGCCAGCGTCACGGTCTGCCCGAAGGGAACCGTTGTGTCTCCCAGGACCCGCACCGTTCCGCCGGAGGGCTGCTGGACGGCAATGGTACAGCTTTCGCCTGAAACGTCATTCTGGAACCACAGCACCGGGTAGCCGCCGTTGATGCTCCGGGAATCCTCCACGAACACCGTGCCGCTGGCATTGAGCATGTTCCGGGTGTCGGCGCTTTTCATCTGATCGGCGGTCAGCTCCGTGACGCTGACGCTGATCCTCCGGCTGGTTCCCGTATAATATCCCGGGTTATCGGGATCGTCGCCGCAGCCGGACAGGAAGAAGCAGTTGTCCACAGTATAGGTCCCCGTGTCGTGGCTGCCGATGCCCCGGCCCCGGAGGTTACCGTTTGTGTTGATAGTTCCTGTGTTGTAGCAGTTGTAGATATCCATGCCCTCGTTGGTGCCGATGATGCCCCCTGCCGGGGAGGAATAGGTGGTGGTGATATACCCGGTGTTATAGCAGTTCCGGATCACGCCTTTGCCCCAGCCGGAGCCCACGATACCGCCCACGCCCTTGGCGTCGGTGCTTTTGACCGTGGCCTTGTTGGCGCAGTTCTCCACGATGACGCCGTTTGCGGTCTGGCTAACACGTCCAACCATGCCGCCCACCATCCGGCGGCCCAGAACGGAGCCGCTCTCCAGAATCAGATTCCGCACAGCAGGCTGCCAGCCGTCTCCAAAATCTGTGGTCACACCGGTGCCGTAGTCCGCGTCCGTATCGCCGCCCAGAAAGCCCACCACGCCGATGGCCATGGAGTAGGGGAAGCCCTTTTTGGCATAGCGGTCGCAGTATAGATTCTTGATGGAATGTCCCTGTCCGTCCAGCACGCCGTTGAACCGGGTGTCCAGAGTCAGGCAGTCGCCGCTGACCTCCTCCGGCTTCATGGGAAATTTCCCGCCGATGGGGGTCCAATTGGGGCCGGACCAGACGCCGTCCCGCGCCGCGCCGCCCATGTCCATGTCTGCGGTGAGATAGACGGTCTTGTGGGAAAAATCCACCATGCTGGTGTACACCGTATCGCTGACGTTTCCACCACCCGCGCCCACCAGCATCACGCCCTCCACTTTCTGACTCTTGAGATAGCTCTGGTCTCCGATGATCTTGGGGCATGTGGGGTCCGCCATGCCGTTGACCAGGGCTGCCAATCCTGCCAGTTGGGCGGGGGTGGAGAGATGGAATTCGCTCTGCGCGGGATCGTACCAGGAAATGTCCACCGTGCCGTCCCATACTTCGTCCGCAGCCAGAACCACAGGGCAGGCTCCAAGGACCAGCGCCAGAATCAGCAGGCAGGATACTGTTCGTCTCATATTCAGTCCTCCATCACCGCGTAATACACGCCGGATTCCTCGTCGTAGTACAGTTCTCCAATCCGTTGCATATCCGCCTCGTCCGGCTGCTGCTCGTCCGCGTCAGACAGGTCGCTCTCGTCCAGTGCGATCTGGCGGCTCTGTTCTGTTTCCGCCGGTTCGGCAGGTGATTCCACCCCGAAGGCGGTGATATCCACCTTCCAGTTGAGGATCAGCGCCAGCATGATCCCCACCGCCAGCACCAGCATGGCATCGGCCAGGTTGCCCAGTCCGTCCATGGGGTTGACGGTGCTTTCGGGGTCGCCGGACATGCGGCGGGAGGAAAGCCGCCTCATGCCGCCGCCTCCTTTTCACGGTCCAGAATGCACTGGCACAGCACCTCAAATACGGACATGTATTCCTTGTACCAGGCCTTGCGGACGCTGGAGATCACCGTGGCCACCGCCGCCGCGAGAAGGCCCGCCACAGTGGTGTCAAAGGCCGTAAGCATACTGGAAGACAGGGTAAAGGTGTCGCCCTGTCCCAGCGCGATGATGCCGGGACCCAGCGGGATCAGGGTCCCCAGCAGGCCGAACATGGGCGCCAGCCTTGCCAGCAGCTCCGACCAGCGGACGATCCGGTCGTACCGGTCCTGTTCTCCGTCGATCAGGCGGATGGCCAGAGCCTCCCGCAGCTCCGCCGAGAAATCCGGGTGGGAGGCCAGCTCGATCAGGGCGTCCTTCTGTCGCCGCAGCAGACCGCTCTGTTCGATGGCCGATTTCAGATCGCCGGTGTGCTGAAGTTCCTCCAGCAGCCTGGGCAGATGGATTTTCATGTGCCGCCGCTCAGTCGCATATTCCGCGACGACCCACCCCAACAAGGCCACTGCGCCCAGCAGGAAGACGATCAAAATGACGATCACCGGATAGTACATCCCATTGGCCACTGCCCGCAGGATGTCGCTGACATTGAAAATATGTTCGGTATTCATGGCTTTGCACCTCGCAATAGTCGTTTGAATCTTATCATCTCAAAAACGGCCCCAATGAAAAACGCCAGCACTACGGCGGAAACAGTCAATACCACGGGTGCTTTCCGCTCCGGCGCGGTCAGCACCAGCTGTTCCGTGTCCGGATCCAAGGGGCCTCCGTTATGTTCCTCCGTCTCCACTGAACCCGGTTTCCGGCCGGACAGAGCCTGGGCGGAGATCATCACCATCCGCCCTCCGCGGGGAGCTTCTGTCACAGGCTGTACAGGCGGCGGGATGTTGATAACAGCCGCCTCTGGTTCTTCTTGAATCATCTCCCGGTCCTCCGGGATCTCCAGCAGCTCTTCCGGCCACTGAGATTCCACACCCGGGCTCTGCCGGGGCGTTGGCGCAGCCGCAGCGCTGCCTGTTCCCGCCGCCGCGCTTGGCTGCGGGCTTGGGTTTGTGCCGCTGCCTCCTGTCCCTGCGATGACGGGAGAGGGCGACGGGGACGGTTCCGGAGATGGAGACGGACTGGGAGATGGCGAAGGCTCCGCCACGGGCACCGGCTCCGGGCTGAGAGATGGCGATGGCTCCGGGTCCGGCTCCACGTGGACGCTGACGTCCACGCTGGATTCCCCGAAGGAGGCCGTGATCACCGCGTCCCCGGCAGCCTGGACGGAAATGGTCCCGTCCTCCGCCACAGCGACCACATTTTCGTCGCTGCTGGCCCAGGTAATGTGATTGCGGACGTAATCGTTCAGAAGACCGTCCTCCGCGTCCACGTCGACTTCGATTTTGTGCCCGCTGCCGATCTTCATATCCAGATTCGTTTCCTCGGTGGTCAGCACCGGGGTGCCGGAGAAGGTAATCAGCAGCTTGTAGCAGTATTTTGCCGCCGAGGAGGTGGCGATCTCCGTGGGCTCCGACTGGCCGAAAAACAGATGAAACCGCGCGTTGGCGCTCATCATGTTCGGGTCATACAGCTCCTGGAACTCCGCGCCGGACACATCCCACTCCGTGTAGTCCTCCAGGGCCAGCATGGATTCCACTGTGGTAGCCCCGTTCCACACATCGTCTCCGTCGTAGGGATAGATTTCTCCGGTCTCCTCATTGGCCGCCAGGTTCGGGAAATAATATCGGGGCATATCCAGCAGCGAATAGGCGGAGAAGCTCCGATAGGCCCCGTTGTCGTGGTCCCTGGTGAAGAAATCAATGCTGGCCACGCTGCCCGTGTCGATGCCCGCGTAGTACAGCAGGTCCCGGATGTAGAACCCCCGAGCCGCCACCAGGTAGGTCCGGCCGTTGTAATAGCTGTAGATTTCCGTGTGGGTGTCCAGGGCGCCGCCGTAGAGATCGTCCAGCTCCGTCCAGTGGTAGGTGGCCTTCTCCACATATTCGTCCTCGCTCCAGCCGTAGTAGCCCACGTAGATGCCGATGGTATCCGTAACAGCATCAGCGCCGGCCGGAACCATCAGAAGCAGCAATACAGGGATCACAATCAGGAGCCATCGCAGTCGTTTCATAGGTGTGTCCTCACGGTTTCAGGGTGGAGTCAGCAAGCAGCTTCTGCGCTTCTTCGTCGGTCAGATCATAATTCCAAAGCAGCTTGTATGCCCGCTGCGCTTCGGATACCATGTCGTAATCATAGTACCCGGGATAGAGCAGATTTCCCAGCCATCGGACCCCCAAAAGCATATTGAGGGAAGGCGGGCTGCTCATCCAGTTGTAGGGCAGCGCCGGGACCTCGTAATACGCCCCGCTTTGCACTGCCCGGAGCTGACTCCAGGCAGGGTCTGTGTCCACCTCCGTGTACATGCTGCCGGTGGTGAACAGGATCACATCCGGGTCGAACAGGTACATCTGCTCCAGATTCACGGTATTGCCGCCGCCCTTGTTGCTGACGTCTTCCACCACCACGGCGTTCTCCGCGCCGATCAGCTCAATGACCTGGGCCTGGGTGGAGCCCTTTGCGTTGGTATTGAGGCCCGATACGCCGGTGGTATACATGACGGAGACCCGCTCATCGTCTGTGATCCTGCGGGCGTTTTCCTCCGCCAGAGAGACGGTTTCCTCCACATAGGCCGCCAGGATCTCGCAGCGCGCGGTTTTCGTGCCGATCAGCTGTCCCAGCATCCGGAAGGCCTGGGCCATGTGGGGCAGATCCGCTTCGATAAATACCACAGGGATACCGGTCTGCTTCTGGAGGGCGTCCATATCGTGGGCAATGCCATCCTTGGCGTCCCCCAGGTCGATGATCACCTGGGGCTTCGCGTCCAGCAGGGCCTCCAGATTGATGGTGCTCTTGCTGCCGTAGAGCTGTCCGGTGGTGGGCAGCTTGATCAGACTTTGATCGAGATATATGTACTGGGCGCTGGAGGGTGTGGAGGCGATGGAGACCATATACTCCGGGCACACTGCGGCAAGGAACATGGTCGCCACCGCCCCGGAGGGAGCCACCCGGGTGACCTCCGCCGGAAGGGTCACTTCTCTTCCAGCAGAATCCGTAAAAGCCACAGTTTCCACGCCAGATAAAGTATCCGGAGTGCTGCCACAGCCGGACAGCAGTCCCAGCGCCAGTGTAAATGCCAGGAAATATGCAAGCAGTTTTTTCACGAATAACACCTCGTTACAGGTGGGGAATGGACACATGATACTCCATTCCGCCGACCTCTGCCACTCTTACTGCCACAGGGATCCCGTACAGCATGGACAGCGTCTCCTCCGTCAGAACCTCTTCCGGAGGGCCCTCGGCCAGCACGCTGCCGCCAAGCAGCGCCAGCACCCGATCCGCATAGCGAAAGGCGTGTCCCGGCTCGTGGGTGGAGAAAATCACAGTGTAGCCCTGTTTGCTCAAATCTTCCACCCGCTTCATGACTCGGAAGCGGTTTCCGTAGTCCAGATTGGCCGTGGGCTCGTCCATCAGCAGAACCTTCGCTTCCTGGACCAGCGCACGGGCCAGCAGCATCAGCTGCCGCTCGCCGCCGCTGATCTGATTGCAGCCCCGGGATGCCAGATGGTCGATCCCCAGGCCTCGAAGCGCCTCCATGGCTTTCTCCCGATGGTTCGGGCCGGGGGTTTCCAGCAGTCCAAGGCGCCCGGTCATGCCCATGGTCACCATGTCCAGCACCGTGTAGTTGAACACAGAACCGGCGGACTGGGGGATATAGGCGATGTGTTTGGCCAACTCTGGCTGGGAAAGACGCGATATGTCCGTTCCGTCCAGCAGGACCGCTCCTGCTGTGGGCTTCAAAAAGCCCAGCAAGCACTGAAACAGCGTGCTTTTCCCCACGCCGTTGGGACCCAGCACCGCCAGAATTTCGCCCGGCTCCACCGTGAAGGAGACGTCCCGCAGGACCGGTTCCCTTCCGTACGAGAAGCACAGGTTACGAACCTCAACGCCCACGGCTTTCACCCCCTGTCAGGATCAGATAGATGAATACCGGCGCGCCCACAAAGGAGGTCAGGATCCCCAAGGGAATCTCGCTGGCGGTGACGCACCGGGCGATGTCGTCCACCACCAGCAGGAACGTGCCGCCCATGAGGATGGAGGCCGGGATCAGCCGCCGGTAATCATAGCCGAAGAGCATCCGGCAAAAATGCGGGATCACCAGGCCCACCCAGCCGATCATGCCGCTGACGGCCACAGACGCGGAGGTCACCAGGGTGGCGCAGAGGATCACGATCAGCCGCAGCCGGTCTGTGTGCAGGCCCATGGATTTCGCCTCCGCCTCGCTGACGGTCAGCAGATTGATCCGCCAGCGCAGGAGGATCAGCGGAATCAGCCCGATCAGGATGGGAACAATGGCAAACAGGGTGTCTTTTCCCTTGACAGAGCTGAGGGAGCCCATGAGCCAGTAGGTGATGGCGGGCAGCTGATCCTCCGTGTCCGCCACCAGCTTCACAAAGGAGGTGCAGGCGGAGAACAGGGAGGAGATCATCACGCCGGAGAGGACCATGGACAGGGTGGCTTCCAGTCTGGAAAACCGGCTGACGGTGTAGGCCAGCCCCACGGCGGCCAGGCCAAAGCAGAAGGCCATGACCGTAATCCCAAAATAGGAACAGGACAGCAGGATCGCCAGGGCCGCCCCAAACCCCGCCCCGGTGGAGGCTCCCAGCAGATCGGGAGACACCATGGGGTTCCGGAACATTCCCTGATAGGACGCCCCGGCTGCGGACAGGGCCGCGCCAACCAGCAGGGCGCAGAGGATCCGGGGCATTCGGATGCTCCAGACCACGACGGATTCCGACCCGCTCCCGCCCGGTCCCGCTGTCAAAACGCGAAAAAGCTCCCCCGGGGACACGGAAAAGCGTCCCAGCAGGAAGGAACCCAGAAATGTGACGATGCAGAGAGCTGTCAGGATCATAAACCGTGTGGTATATTGTCGGGTTTGAAGATGCTCGTTCATAGACCCCTCCGTGCTTATTCTCATACAGTCCAGGGTGCCTGCTCCCGCACCTGTGCAGGCACCCTGTTCTCTGCTTCAGGCTTTTACCAACAGATTTGGCTCTGGAACAGACGCCGTCTTCGGTGTCCATTCCACGGCCAACCGGGGTCTGGAGAATCCAGGCCCCGGAATGACGTTTTGCAGTGGTTTATTTGTTGAGCGCACGCTCCAGGAAGGTTACGACCTGTGCCCGGGTGCAGTTTGCCATGGGGGAGAATTGGGTCCCGGCGCTGTTCGTACCGGTGGTGATATGATTCTCTGCTGCCCAAATGATCGGATCCGTATAGTACTGTCCCGCAGGAACATCCTCAAAAGGATTCTCTCCGGAAACCGATTCAGGCTTCTGCATCCGATACAGGAACGTGACAAAGTCGCGGCGAGTCACAGTACCGGAGGGATCGAATTTCCCATTGCCAACGCCGGTGGTAATACCGTTCTCCGCCGCCCAGAGGATGGCCTTGTAGTAGGGGGTGTCCTCCTTCACATCCGTGAAGGGATTTTCCGCCGTAGTGGGCTCGGGCGATTTTGCTGCCTGCCACAGGAAGGTCACGACCTGCTCACGGGTGCAGTCCAGATCCGGGCTAAAGGTGGTATCAGAGGTGCCCTTGGTAATGCCCTTGGTCACAGCCCAAGCCACCGCGTCCTTGTACCAGTCCTGTCTGAGATCGGTAAACGCGATTTTGGTAGGAGAAACTACCGTGATGGAAACGATGCCAGTGGGCATCCGGTTACCGGCGGCGGCCTGGTTCTCCTTTTCCTCGGCGGTCATGCCGGAGACAAAGCGCAGGGAGCCGGTATTCTTGGCGGTGGCGGCAATGTCCGCCACAGTGCCGTCGGCCAGGGAACCGTTGTTCCAGGAAATCGCCACAGCGGTGGGAACGGGATTGCCCTCGCCGTCCACGCCCCGGGCGGACATGGTCTCATAGCTGAAATCGCCCTTGGAGTAGGGGCCGTCGCTGCACACGAAGGCCAGCTTGTCCCCTTCTGCGAAGGTCACGCCGGCATCGGTCAGCAGGGCGTCCAGCGCGACGTACTCTGTTGCGGCAACAGCGTTTGCCGCGTCGCCTTTGTAATAGACATAGCCGTAACCGTCCTCTTTGGTCTCGGCCAGGGCGGCAAGCTCGTCGGCGGAATACGTCTTTGCCAGGACCGGCGTACCGTCATCGCCCGACTGCGTGTAGATCTCCAGGGCGCTGACTGCTTCAGCCTGGGCAGGATTCTCAGTGCCTTCGGCAAAGACCAGCGCGGTCAGCGAAAACACCATGGCCAGAACCAGAAACAGGCTCAGCCATCTTTTACAGTTTGTTTTCAAGGTTTCCAACTCCTTTTCAATAATTTGATCAAAGCGGAATAACCGCTCCAATTCCAATATAATTGGTGTGTCCAGAAAGAAAAACGGCCTGTTCTGAGAAAGCCCAAAACAAGCCGTAGGATGGCAGATAAGAGCAGCATACTGCCGCTCAGCTCATTTCCTTTCTCAAATACGGAGTGCCGCGCCGTTTCCGGCATCGGCATGGGAGCCGTACGCTCCGGCCAGGCAGTCATGGGCGCAGACCTTTAGACCGCAGGGCATCGGAAACATATTTTATTATATGTCAAGTTGCCAATCTTGTCAATCATGCTTCCCCTCGCAGATGCTCAACCATATGCGTAGGCACGCAGGCTGACCGGGTCCAGCACATGGATCTTCCCATATCGGGCCTCCAGCCATCCTTTCGCGGCAAGACCCGTGATGGCTTTGCTCACGGACATCCGGGAGATCCCCAGCACGCTGGCGATAAAGTCCTGCGTATAGGGCAGCTCCGGACGCTCCTCTGGACCGCTGTGCTGTCCGTTGGCAAACCGGCGGCACAGAAAGCGGGCCACCCGTACCTCCGCCGTCACCATGGAGGCGTCCGCCAGCTCGTCGAACAGCGTCCCCAGATCCATGGAGATCTCCTGAATCATGACCTCCTGAAAATCCGGGAACCGCGCACAGCAGCTGCGGTACAGCATCCGATCCACGGTCAGCACCAGACAGCGCTTGATGGCGATTGCCGATGCTCTGCGTGGAACGTTTTCAAAGAAGGTAGACGCGCCAAACACCCGGTCCGGCCAGGAGATCAGGATGTTCCGCTCCCGCCCTTCCTCGGACAGCGTGTAGGTCAGGGAAAGCCCCTCCAGCAGATAATAGAATTCCTTCGCTGCATCACCCTGGCTGAAGATAATCTCCCCGGGCTCATATCGCCGGGGCTTCCGGGTTTCCAGCAGGAAATCAATGATCTCTTGTCTCATGGTCGTTCTCTCCTTTTAAGATCAGGACGAACAGGAACAGCATCACGATGATAAAGGGAAGCAGCAGAGGAATCACAATGTTCTGGCTGAGCACACCGGCAATCCCCAGAATGTCGATCACCGCCATCACCAGTATCATAACGAACATTCCGATCCATAGCAAACACCGTTTCATGACTTGGTCACAACCTTTCTGTAAGACGGGCGTTTGGAAACAGCCTTCGTTTCTCCCGGAAATACAGCCCCAGGCACATCAGGAACCCGCAGGGCGAGCCGAAGTACCAGGCCCACATGAGACCGGTGTAGCTGCGAAGGGCCTTTGTCAGCACAAAGCACATGGCTACCCGGACGATAAACTCGATGACCGTCTCGATGAAGAAGGTCATGCTCTTGCCAATACCACGGAGCAGGCCTCCGGTGGTGATGATAAAGCAGATGATGGAGTATACCGGGGGGATGATCCGCAGATAGTGGATGCTTACGTCGATGACGTCCGCCTCGGCTCCCGCGTCCACGAACAGCCCGGCAAGCTGGGCCGGGAAGATCTGAAAGACGGCAATGACTGCCAGCGTGAACCCGAAGCACAGCCCGGTGGAGACCCAGAAGCCCCGGTGAATGCGGTCGTATTTCCCGGCGCCGTAGCACTGAGCCACAAAGCTGGACAGCGCTGTTCCCAAAGTATTGAAACACATATAGGCGAAGTTGTGGAGCTTGGAGGCGGCCTCGTAGCCCGCGATCACAGCCGTATCGAAGGAGTTCACCAGACTTTGCAGAATCGTATGGCTCAGGGCCACACAGCTCTGCTGAAAGATGCTGGGCAGGGCGATCTTCGCCATGTCCCCCAGAAGCGCTCTGTCAAAGAAGCGATAGGGCTCATTCGTTTCCAGTCCGTGAATCCGTTTTGTGACAAGACCCGTGGACAGGGCTGCTGCCACCGCCTGAGAGATGGTGGTGGCCCAGGCCGCGCCCTCAACCCCCATGTGAAGTGGCCCCACCGCCAGAATGTCCAGCACAATGTTCAGCGCCGAGGACATCATCAGGAAATACAACGGGCGTTTGGAATCCCCCAGTCCGGTGAAGATGGCGGTGGAGGCGTTGTACAAGAACATAAACACCACGCCCACGGAGTAGATGGCCAGATAATTCTGTGCGGAGGGATACAAGTGCTCCGGGGCGTTCAGCAGATGCATCAGCGGCCCGGACAGAAGGATTCCCAGCCCGGACAACGCGATACCCATCAACAGAAGCGAGATCAGCGCCGT
>CAJOHR010000034.1 GCA_905234425.1 uncultured Oscillospiraceae bacterium
AACAGGGACAGGAAAGAGAGCCCAACATGTTTGCACACTGGGCCCTCAGGCGATGATATTTGTGATTGATAAGAGCCGTATGAATCGAGAGATTCACGTACGGTTCCGTGAGAGCCTTGGGGTGAAAATCCTCTTGGCTACTCGACCGGGAGGGAGGGGCCAAAACCCCTCTCTACCCTATTATCCCTGTGCGGGCGGATGATTCCGGTCGAACATGGCCCGATAGAGCATGCATAGCCGGTTCCAGGTGGGCTTGTCGAGAATTCCCGTCTCCGGCAGATCGGCGCACCGCTGGAGAAACCGCAGGTCTTCGGCTGCGGCAGGGTCCAGAGTGTCGGAGAAGTGCGCTGGCCGCAGGTCCGGGCACTCCCGGGAAAGGGCCTGGAGCATGGCCTTGGCCAGAAGCACATGGGGATGGGACTGGCCGGGATGGATCTTCAGATTGGCGGGGAAATGGACCACACAGGGCTCCGCCGGGCGGTACAGCTCATTTCTGTGGCCGTATGCCTCCGGTACCGGCGTCTTTTCATTGGCCATAGATAAAACACCTCCAAGCTGCTTACGAGAATGGGTTGGG
The DNA here is from genome assembly GCA_905234425.1 of uncultured Oscillospiraceae bacterium. Lineage (GTDB taxonomy): Bacteria > Bacillota > Clostridia > Oscillospirales > Oscillospiraceae > HGM13006. Next base: position 578 of record CAJOHR010000034.1, read on the forward strand.
AAACAGGGGCACACCGTCGATCTCGGTGCCTGTGATACCGGCGAACCGGTTGGTCAGGCTGTTCCAGGTGGCCACGCCCACCAGACCGCTGGCCGTCAGCCCCGCGCTCCGCTGATAGGCCAGGACTGCGTCCCGGGTCTGGGTGCCGTAATAGCCGTCGATCAAAATGGGGGACAGCTCCGGGATAAAGTCCGCCACCACGTTCAGCATGTATTGGAGCCGCTCCACGTATTCGCCGGAGCTTCCCAGCGCCAGCGCGTTGGGCAGAGCGTAGTCGTCCAGCAGATACCGCTGGCCCTCGGACTGGAGCTCCGCCAGCCTGGCCACTGCCACATAGATGGCCTCGATCTGATACCAGGTGGCGGGACCGGCGATGCCGTCCACATAGAGGTTGAAAATCCGCTGGAATTCCCGGACCGCCGCCTCCGTGCCGGGGCCGAATAATCCGTCTACAGGCTCAATCCGGGGAATGGCGGGGTAGTTTCGTCCGATCCGGTTCAGCCGGTCCTGGAGCTGGATCACCGCCGTTCCGGCGGCCCCAAGCTGGAGAGGTGTGCCCGGATAGGAGGGCCTGGGCTCCCGGACGGGAGCGTTCGTCACGATCTCAATGTCGTCTCCGTAGTATTGCCGCAGAATGTCCAGATAGGAATAGCCCTGCCGGGCCAGCGCCTGGGAGCCCCACTGGCTCATACCGGCGCAGGTGACGGTGGTGCCGTTGCAGAAGGCCGCCGCCAGGGGCTCCACGGTCCCGGGCCGGCGCAGATAGCTCTGGAACATCTCGTCCACCAGTTCGCTGACGTTGTCGAAGATCTCCCGGCCGTAAATGAATTTCTGGTCTGAGGCCGTGGAGCTGGTGATGTCGAAGTCGTAGCCCCGGCTGGGGTAATACTCCAGAAACACCTTGTTCAGGGCGAAGGAGGTGATGGCCAGGATGTTGGCACGAAGGGCGTCCTCCTCCCAGGTGGGATAGATCTCGCTGGAGGCCACGTTTTTCACATAGTCCCGAAAGGACACGGTCACGTTCTCCGCTGCCTGGTCCGGCCGCCCCAGATGGACCCGGATGTACTGGGGAATATAGGGGGTCAGCACCGCGTCTGTCATGCGCCGCCTCCTCCGTAGATGGGCTGCGGGGTGGTGTTGTACTCCTGCAGGTCGTCCTCCTCCGGGTCCAGATACTGGTCCGGAAGAAGCTGAACGTTCTGGACCGTCAGTATGCCCGGGAAGAGCTGGACGCCCCGCAGGGAGACCTCCTCATAGTCCGGATGCTCCACCAGGATCTGCAGATTCAACCAGGGCTGCCCCGTCTCCTCCGGGGTCTGACCCAGAGACACGTCCGGGGCCGCGATCATCAGGGGCCGGGTCAACCCCGATTCATCCGTGATCAGGATCCCCAGCAGCTCTCCCGGCGGGTCCTGCTTCCGGACGATCACCACCGCGCCCTCCACCGGCAGGTTGGCATTGGAGGTGAACACGCGAAACTCAATGGTTCCTGTCGATGCCAAAGCACTTACCTCCTGACATATTCATGATTCGCGGAGGGTTCCTTCCGCCGCTGTGATACTCTATGCATCTCGGAGAAAAACATGACGGGAGACTGCCGGAGCTTCCGGCGACATGGCGGTTTTCGCCCCTTTCCGCGTGTCAAATTTCGCAAAAATAACACTAGGAGAAACGGGGATTGTGTGCTATAATACATCGGATAGCGTTTTGAAAACATCATTTCTTCCAGATTCTGAAAGAAATTAGGAGGGAACCTGCAATGATAGAAGTTTCCGGATTGACCAAAACCTACGGCAACAAGCGGGGCATTAACGACATCACCTTCTCCATCGACGAGGGCGAGATCGTCGGCTTCCTTGGACCCAACGGCGCTGGAAAATCCACCACCATGAATGTGATCACCGGATATCTGTCCGCCACGGCCGGCGCCGCCAGAGTGGCCGGGATCGACATTCTGGAGGATCCCCTGGAGGCCAAGAAGCACATCGGCTATCTGCCCCAGGATCCGCCGCTCTATCTGGACATGACCGTGGACGAGTACCTGAACTTCATCTTCGACATCAAGGGCGTCAAGGGCGGTCTCAAGGAGCGCAAGGCCCACATCGACAAGATCTGTGAGATGGTGGGCATCTCCCACGTCCGGGAGCGGGTCATCAACAACCTCTCCGGCGGCTACAAGCAGCGCGTGGGTCTGGCCCAGGCGCTGGTGGGAGATCCGGACGTGCTGATCCTGGACGAGCCCACCGTGGGCCTCGACCCCAAGCAGATCATCGAGATCCGGAACGTCATCAAGGATCTGGGCAAGAACCGGACCATCATCCTCTCCACCCACATCCTCCAGGAGGTCTCCGCGGTCTGCGAGCGGGTGCTTGTCATCAACAACGGCCGCCTGGTGGCCGACGACACCCCCACCCATCTCTCCGCCATGCTGACGGGCGAGCACAAGCTGGAGTACCGCATCGCGGGACCCAAGGACCGGATCGTTGCCTGCATCCGCTCCGTGGACGGCGTCAAAACCGTGACGCCCACGGTGGAGGCCGAGCCCGGCGCCTTCGAGTACCTGGTGGAGACCGCCGAGCACATCGACGCCCGGAAGCTGATCTTCCAGGCTCTGGCCTCGGCCGGCTATCCCGTGCTGCTGCTGAAGAATCAGGATCTGAGCCTGGAGGACGTGTTCATCCAGCTCACCGCCGACAAAAAGACCGCAAGGGGGGCAAAATGATATGAGCGCGATCTTCAAGCGCGATTTGCGCGCCTATTTCAAATCCCCGCTGGGATATGTGTATCTGGCGGCGTTCCTGCTGGTGCTGAACATCTATTTCTACCTGATGAACGTGTACAGCGGCTCCAGCAACCTCCAGAACATCTTCTCCTTCATCGTCACCATGTGCGTGTTCCTGATCCCGATCCTCACCATGCGCACCTTCTCCGAGGACTACAAGCAGAAGACGGATCAGCTGCTGCTCACCGCCCCGGTCCGCCTCTCCGGCATTGTCCTGGGCAAGTTCTTCGCCGCGCTGGTGGTGTTCCTCATCGGCATTCTCATCACCCTGGTCTATGTGGTGATCGTGGCCGCCTGGGGCGAACTGGAGTTTGCCACGGTGCTCGGCAACTATGTGGCCATCTGCGCCACGGCCATGGCCTTCATTTCCATCGGCGTGTTCATCTCCTCTCTGACCCAGAACCAGCTCGTGGCCTGCGTGGCCACCGTGGCCGCCTTCCTGGGCCTCTACCTGCTGGACTATTCCTACAGCCTGATGAACGCTACCTGGGCCAAGAACCTGATCTACTATTTTTCCATGTTCCGGCGCTACAATGATTTCACCCAGGGAATTTTCTCCTTCTCGGATCTGATTTTCTATCTCAGCGTGGCCGGCACCTTCGTCTTCCTGACGGTACGGATGCTGGAGCGGAAGCGTTGGAGCTAAGGAGGGCACATCATGCGTAAGAACGGACAAACAGAAGTGAAGCCGGTGGACGCCGCCGGATCCAGCGCGGAGCTGGGAAAACGGCGCCGCTTCAAGATCGGCGCCCTTTCCGTGGTCTCCATCATCGTGGTCATCGCCGCGGTCATCGCCTTCAACTACTTCGTGGACTATATCGCCGACCGGTACGTGCTGGAGATCGATATGACCTCCAACTCCGAGTATGAGATCTCCGAGGAGACGGCACAGCTGCTCTCCACCCTCCAGGAGCCCATCACCATTACCGTGCTCTGCGACGAGACGGACTATGAAAACGACGAGGATCTGCGGCGCCTGCCGAAGATCTTCCAGCGGTATGTCCAGCTTTCAAACGGCATGGTCACCGTCAAGTATATCAACGCCGTGACCAATCCCGGCATTTTCAACAGCTACAACGATCTGGGCGACCTGTCCACCAAGGACATCATCGTGGAGAGCGCCAAGCGCTACAAGGCCCTGGAGCCCCATGATCTTCTGGAGTACACCACGTCCTCCGGCAGCACCGGCTCCACCGGCTCCCAGTATGTCACCGGCCTTCGGGCGGAGCAGCGTCTGACCTCCGCCATCCTCTATGTCACCGCCAACAAGGTCCCCAAGGCGGCCTATATCAGCGGCCATCAGGAGACCACCAACCTGGAGACCATGGAGGAGCTGCTGACCCGAAGCAACTTCGAGATCACCACCATCAGCCTCATGCAGACGAACGAGATCCCCTCGGACGTGGACATGGTCATCATCTCCCAGCCCAGAGGCGACTACACCGAGGAGGAGATCGAGATCCTCGACGCCTTCCTCAATGACGGAGGCCGGGCCATTGTCACCTTTGCCTCGGATACACCCTCCCTGCCGGTGCTCAGCGCCTACTTTGAGGAGTGGGGCGTCCGGTATGAGAACCAGATGGTCTACGATACGGAGCGCTGCTACGCCGGCTACAACGCCTATATCCTGCCCAACGTGGTCACGGTGGAGGGCCTGACGGACAACCTGGACAAGAACGGCTACGTCATCGTCCCCGGCGCCAAGCCCATCTCCATCCTCTGGGATCAGGACAACTGGCGCGGCACCCAGCCTCTGCTGACTACCTCCAATTCCGCCTATGCCAAGGACCTGACTGCGGAATCCACGGGCTATGAGCAGACCGACGAGGACCAGACCGGCCCCTTCAACGTGGGCGTGCTGGCCTATCAGAACGAGATGCACAACCTGAACAGCACCTTCTCCTATATCCTGTTCCTGAACGCCGGCACCCTCAGCGATTCCACCCTGGGCAACACCAGCTTCCTGAACCGGGATTACTTCCTGGCGGCCATGAACTTCATGAGCGACGACTCCGAATCCGTGGTCATCGCCTCCAAGGACCTGACCTCCGCCAACCTGGTGATCACCGGCGCCATCCGCAGCGTGCTCTATTACCTGCTGATCTTTATCATCCCCGGCGTCTGCCTGATCCTGGGCATCCTCGTCTGGGCCAGGAGGCGGCATAAGTAATGAAGAGCCTGAAAACCATCATCATCGCGGGCGTCGTCCTGGTGGTGTTCATCATCGCCACCGTGATCATCGTCCATCTGCCCCAGCGGAACGAGCCGGAGGAGACCTCCGCCGCGGAGACCGCCGCCCCGGAGACCATTTACGTGATCAACCGGGACTATGAGACCCTGACCCGGTTCACCGTGATCCCCACGGAGCGGGAGGTCAGCGAGGACACGGCCTACGCCTACGCCTCCGAGGAGCTGGATGTGAAGGTCACCAGGTCCCAAGACGAAAAGGGGAATACGGTCTACGAATATGACGCCTCTCCGGACCCGGGAAAATTCGATTACGACACCTCCAAGTTCCGCTCCATGCTCTATACTCTTACCTCCATCACCGCCATCAAGCTGGTGGAGGAGGACGCCAAATCCCTGAGCGACTACGGCCTGGATCAGCCCACCGCCGTGGTCAAGACCTACTATGAGGACGGCAGCGAGGTGGACCTGATCATCGGATCCCAGGCTCCCGTGGACCAGAACTACTACTGCATGACCAGCGAGTCGAACACGGTCTACACCATCGGCTCCTATGTGGATTCTCTGCTGGTCCGCCGGCCCATTGAGTACCGGGATCTCAAGCTGTTCCCCGTCTATGAGGATGACGCCATCTATGAAAACATCGAGTGGGTCAAGCTCACGGAGCGCAGCGGCGACTGCATCGAGGTCCAGAAGGACACCGATCAGAGCAATGAATACAACACCGAGGGCAGCCAGTACGTCATGCTCCAGCCCTATCAGGTCTCCGGCAACGACACCACCATCAAGTCCTATATCCTGGACGTGGTGTCCACCGTGACCCTGGGCTCCATCATCGACGACATCACCGAGGAGGAGTACAAGGAGTACGGCCTGGACAAGCCCGCCAAGCTGGAGATGCGGGATCTGGAGGGCAACTCCCTGTCCCTGCTGATCGGCAACACCTGCCCCAACCCGGATTATACCTTCTGTATGCTGGAGGGCACCGACACCCTGATCACCTGCAACTCTTCCGCCTTTGCCTGGCAGGGCCTGAGCTATGTGCAGCTCATGCTCCGCTCTGTCTGGACCTTCGACATTGAGAAGCTCCAGGGCATCGACATCGATATCGACGGCGAGGCCCACACCATTGAGGTGGAGCACTACACTAAAAAGAACGCCAACGGCAACGACGCCGACGGCGTCACCGGCACCCTGGACGGTCAGGAGATCATTGAGACCAACGTCCGGCGGCTGTATATCAAGTGCCTGTATTTCCGGATCATCGGCAATCTGACCGAGGAGGAGAAGGCACAGTGTGAGAATGCCGAGCCCTACGGAACCATCACCATCCATCTGGAGGACGGGGACCACGTGCTGGAGCTCTACCGCCTGACGGACCGGAAGTACGCCATGCGGGCCGACGGAGAGCTGGAGTACTACTGCTACAAGAAGAACATCACCAGCCTGCTCACCTCCATCTCCTACGTCCTCAGCGGCGACGAGCTGGATTTCAGCTTTGACTGATCGAAACACGAAAACACACTGCCACACCGGTGATGCCTGTCGCCGGTGTGGCATGCCGCAATCAGGGGAAAAACACGAAGGGGGAAACGCCATGAAACAACTGGGCTTTGGCTGTATGCGGCTGCCATTGGTGGCCGGAACGGAAAACACGGTGGATCAGGCCCATTTTAACCGTATGATCGACCGGTATATGGCGGCGGGCTTCCGCTATTTCGACACGGCCCATGTCTATCTGGGAGGCAACAGCGAGATTGCCCTCCGGGAGGGGTTGGTCAGGCGCTATCCCAGGGATGCCTTTCTTTTAACGGATAAGCTCTCCGGAAGCTGCTTTCAGACGGAGCAGGGGATCTACGACCTCTTTGAAACCCAGCTTTCCTGTTGCGGCGTCGATTACTTTGACTACTATCTCATGCACGCCCAGACAGCGGAGGTTTATGAGAAGTTTTTGAGCTGCAACGCTTATAAAGCGGTCCTGGAGCTCCGGGACCGTGGAAAAATCCGCCATTTCGGCATCTCCTTCCACGATAAGCCCCAGGTTCTGGAGCGGATTCTGACGGAGCAGCGGTCGATCGAGGCGGTTCAGATCCAGCTCAACTATTTGGACATGGACTCCCCCAGCATTGAGAGCCGGGCGGTCTACGAGGTATGCCGCCGGTTTCATAAGCCGGTGTTCATCATGGAGCCGGTGAAGGGCGGCGCACTCAGCAACCTGCCCAAGGAGGCCGAGGCGGTCTTTGACGCCCTTCACGGCGGTTCACCCGCCAGCTACGCCATCCGGTATGCTGCTTCCTTTGAAGGAGTGGAGGTGGTGCTCAGCGGCATGAGCACCGCGGAGCAGATGGAAGACAATCTGAGCTATATGACGGATTTCCAGCCCATCCGGCCCGAGGAGCAGGCGGCCATCGACCGGGTCCGGGACATTCTGAAGGGGGAGAATACGGTCCCCTGTACCGGCTGCCGCTACTGTGTAGCAGGGTGTCCCAGGCACATTCTGATCCCGGACCTCTTTGCCTGCCTCAACACCAAGCGCCGGTATCACGATTGGGGCAGCGACTTCTACTATACGGTCCACACCAGAGACCACGGAAAAGCCTCGGACTGCATTCGATGCCGCCGCTGTGAAGGGGCATGTCCCCAGCATCTGGAAATTACCGCGCTCCTGAAACAGGTTGCGGAGGAATTTGAAGAATAGATAAAACGCCCGGAGATCGGTTCCTTCGATCTCCGGGCAAAATTATGTTTATCAGTGCATCTCAATGGTTTCCAGTACGGCTTCATGCTTCCAGTCCATGTTCTGGATTTCCAGCAGGTTCAGTGTCTCATACTTCTCCAGCATGAGCTCCCGGTGGTCGCTGACCATGGGACCCTCGAAGGCGTGGACCTTCTCGGACTGGATCAGCTCCTTGAAGATGTTCAGCAGCCGGATGGAGTTGTGGCCCATAAAGGAGTCCACCCCAAGCACGTCCAGAAGCCCCGTGTTGAGGCCCCAGCCGAAGTGGACGGAGCTGTCCATGCCGCTGCGGCTGATGTCAAGGATAGAATGCTTGGTTTTGAAGCTGTCCTCGATGAGCTGGTTGTAGAGCACGGACCAGTCCACCGCCGCAGCGCCGATGCACTCCGAGGGATGGCCGTTTTTGCTCTGCAGCAGATAGAGCTGGGCATAGACCCCGGGGAAGCCCTTCCGGACCTGGGAGGTGTTGAGCTGATGGGTGCACAGGGCGATGTCCACCTCCCGCCTGGCCAGCAGATGCCTTGCCTCCATGTGGTCCTGCTCCGTGTTGGAGGCCCGGTACATGTCCACGTTGATCACGTTGGCCGTAGGGTTCACAAGCTGGGCGCCGGCGGCAAAGGCGTTGAGGCTGGAGGTACTGCTCTGCTGGAAGAAGGCGGTTGACATAAAACCAATGCGACCTGTTCTGGTCATGGATCCCGCCATGACGCCGCAGAGGAAGGCGGCGTCGTGGAAACGGCCGTAATAGGTGATCATGTTCTTCTTGGGCTGGGCCCGGTCGCAGTTCAAAATGGCCTTCTCCGGATATTCCAGGGAGAGCCGAAGGGCTCCGGCGGACATGTTGGGACTGGTGGCGAAGAGCACATCGGGCTCCTCTGCCATGATCTCCCGCAGAGGCTCATAAGAGCTGTCGCCGCTGGGTACGGAGTACTTTGTGATGACCTCGATCTTGTCTCCCATGGTCCGCTCCAGCCGCCTTCTGGCCACGTCGTGGGTGTAGGTCCAGAGGGAGCTTTCCGGCGTGGCCTCAAAGGCGAAGGCCACCTTCAGCTTCCTGGGGCGGCGGGAGAAGAAGGAGAGGGGCGTCTTCTCCAGATCGTATTTCATGTCCACCACGTTGACCGTGTTGGGATCCTGGATGGAGATCAGGTGGAACTGGGAATCACAGCTCTTGACCTGCTCCCGGACCGTGGACAGGGAGCTGGTGGGATCGAAGCCGTAGATCCGGAGATACTCCAGGAAGGCGTCTCCCGAGGTGATGGGCAGGGTCTGGAACCCGGCCTCCCGGTAGCATATCCGAAACACCTTGAAGTGGGAGTTGATGAGCTCCGCAGCGGACTCGCTGACCTCCGGATGCTCCGCCTTCCACTCCGTCACCATGTTGGTCAGCTCCGTAAAGCTGCCCTGATGGGAAAACCAGAGGTTGTCGAAGGTGGCCCGGCGGTCGAAGTCCAGGAATTCATAGTAGATAGAGATGTTCTTGTTAGTCTCATCCCGCTTGGGCAGAAGCCGCGTGACCTTGGCCTCAATGGACACGGCCCCCAGGAACTTCAGCACGCTGACCCGCTTGTTGCCCTCCTGGACAAAATACCGGTTGATGTATTCATAGACCTTGATGGGCTCCCGAATGCCCTCCCGGATATGGGAGTCGTAGAGCTTCATCCATTTTGCGCCGAACTCCGTGTTCTCCGGCAGCAAAGGCATAAAGTTTCCCGCAAAGGCGTTGCTGCGGGCAGAGGTCCTGGTTCCGATGATCTTGTTGATGGGGATCTCCGTGGTGCCCAGGTTGATTTCACCTGCAATCTCCACGTTGCCGATGAGATCATCCAGGATCATGAGATACCCCTTGGCAGGGGTGTTGCTGTGCTCAGAGACGAAATGTCTGCCCTGGGCTCTTGCCTGTTTGTAGCCGGAACTGCTGTCGTAATCCGCCATAGCCTCCGCCTCCTTCCGGGACGCGAAAGGGTCCCTTTGATACGCATAGTATATCATAGCCTTCCCGGAAATGGAATCGGCAATCCATGAAAAAATCCGTCCGGCTGCGCCTTGACATTGGGCAAAAACACACCTATAGTAGGTGTATCAAATGAGACAATGAGGTGGTTTCATGGCAGCCGATTTGACCCGTGGCCAGCTTTCCCTGATTGCCGGCTCCTTCCTCTTCGACCGCATGGACGAGATCGTGGTGGAGCGCATCGTCTCCGATCAGGCCTGCGTGGTGGAAACCTACGGAAAGGGGCAGGTGATCTATGACCGGACCCACTTCCGCCGGTGCCTTGGCCTGATCCTCTCCGGTCGGGTCCGGGTGGAAAAGCCTGCCGCCAGAGGAAGCGCCATGCTGATCTCTGTCCTCGGACAGGGGGACTGCTTTGGCGCCAGCGTGCTGTTCTCCGGAAGAACGATGTTTCCCACGCTGCTCACCGCCGAGAGTCCCACAGAGGTGCTTTTTATTCCGGAGGAACGGATCCATTGGGCTATGCGCAGGGATTTTTCCATCACGGAAAACTACATCCGGTATCTCTCGGATCGGGTCTGGTTTCTCAACGAGACCATCGCCAACCTGACCGCCGGGACGGTGGAGCAGCGGGTGGCGCGGTTCCTCCTGGAGCGGGCGGATGGGGAAGGGCGCATCACCGTGTCCATGTCGGGGCTGGCCCGGCAGCTCAGCGTGAGCCGGGCGTCTCTGTACAGAGCCCTGGATTCCCTGGAGGAGACCGGCGCGATCCATCGCCAGGGAAGGACCATCGTAATTCTGGACCGCCCGGCCCTGGAGGCCACGTCCTGATATAATAAATAAACTCCCCTTTCCCATCGGAGAGGGGAGTTTATACATCGGCTCTCTGTCCTTCCGGCGGTTCCTCCGCAGATTCCGGCTCCAGCCGGGCCGCGTCCCAGATCCGGTAGAACAGGAGCTTGAAGTCCCGGATGGTGGGATCGAAAAAACCGACGCCGTAGAGGGAAATCACGATCATGCAGAGCACGGGCACCAGGATCATGCCAAGCACCCCGCCCAGCTTCATGCCCACATAGATGCTGATAAGGGAGACAAGGGGCGGAAGTCCCGTGTGGCTGCCCACCACCTTGGGTTCGGCCAGCTTTCGGAACATGAACAGGCAGAGGGCCAGGATCAGCAGGAAGCCGCCTTTCCCGAACCGCCCGAGAAACAGCTCGATCACGGCCCAGGGCACCAGGATCGTTCCGCTTCCGAAGAAGGGGATGATGTCGATGATGCCGCAGAGAATGGCGATGATCAGGGCGTACTCCTGCCCCCAGATCAGCAGAGCAAGGAAAATGATCAATGTCACCACACCGGAGAGAACCACCTGGGCCTTGAGATAGCCGAACATGGCAGTGCCTGTGGCGGCCTTGATCTGTCTGGCATGGGGCAGGATCACATCGGGAATGTGGTCTCCGATCCGCTCCCGGAGATGATGATAGTCCGCCGTCATAAAGTAGGCGCCCACGATGAAGAACAGCAGGGAGATCAGGAAGCTGGCAATGCCTGTGGCCAGGTTTCCCACGCCGGACATGACGTTGGGGGCCCAGGTGGAGATGAGATCGGTCAGCCAGCCAAGAGCCCGCTGCACATATCCCAGAGCGTACTGCTCCAGATCCGTGGAGGTCATGGACATGTGGGTTTCCAGATAATTTGAGAGGGAATTGAGGATCCCGGTGAAATTCTCCCGGATGCTGTTCCAGCTTCCCAGCAGATCACTGATCTGCCGGAAGAGATAGTAGCCCACCAGCACCAGTATGGCGGTGACAATCAGAATCAGCAGAAGCACAAAGAGCATGGACCAGAAATTCCAGGCTGTGCCCACCCGTTTGGCGATCTTTCCCACCAAAGGCGCCAGAATGGAGGCGGCAAAGAAGGCCAGCACAAAGGGGAGAAAGAGATTGAGAAGGGGCGGCAGCAGCAGGACCACAAAGAGGATCAGACCCACGATCAGCAGAAAGCGCAGGGAGATCCGCAGCACAAGCCGCTTCATGGGCACGTTCCGATAGCCCTCCATGTCGGTCCCTCCTCTCCTTGTTTTATCCATTGTACCATATCCGACAGGAAAAACGTATAACAAAATTATGAATTTTCCGGTTTTCACATAAAAACCCGGCGCACCCCCAAGGTGCGCCGGGAGATATGGAAATCAGTTCAGGCCGTATTCCGCAGCCAGCGCCTTGAAGTGGGGCAGGGAATTCATAATCGTGTCGTGACTGACGCAGTAGGCGATCCGCACGTATCCGGGGCAGGCAAAGCTGCTGCCGGGAACCAGAAGGATGTGATACTTTTTCGCCCGCTGGACAAACTCCTTCTCGTCCAACCTGGGGGCCTTGACGAACAGATAGAACGCGCCCTGGGGCTTGATGCACTGGAAGCCGCAGTCCAGAAGCCCGTTATACAGGTCCTCCCGGTTCCGGTCGTAGGCGGCCACATCCGTTTTTTCGTCGATGCACCGGGCCACAACCTTCTGGAGCAGGGAGGGGGCGTTGACAAAGCCGGAGACACGGGTGGCGATGCCCGCCGCGGAATAGATCAGCTCGAAGTCGTCCAGCTCGCTGGGGATCACCAGATAGCCGATGCGCTCGCCGGGCAGAGACAGGGATTTGGACCAGCTGTAGCCCACCACCGTGTTCTCATAGTACTTGGTGAGATAGGGGACCTCCACGCCGTCGTAGGCCAGCTCCCGATAGGGCTCGTCGGAGATCAGATAGATGGAGGTGCCGAACTCCTTCTGCTTCTCCCGGAGGATTTCGGCCATTTTAAGGCAGGTTTCGTGGGAGTAAACCACGCCGGTGGGATTGTTGGGGTTATTGACGATGACCGCCTTGGTTTTCGGGGTGATCTTCTCCCGGAACTCCTTCAGATTGGGCTGGAAGGTTTCCGTGTTGGGGGACACCACGATCAGGGTCCCATCGTAGTTCATGACGTAATTGCCGTACTCGGTGAAGTAAGGCGCGAAGGTCAGCACCTCGTCTCCCGGATTCAGCAGCGTTTTCAGAATTACGTTCAGACCGCCTGCGGCGCCCACGGTCATAATGATGTTGCCGGATGTGAAGGCCGTACCGAACCGGCGATTCAGGTTCTCCGCCACGGTCTGCCGCACATCCTCATAGCCCACGTTGGACATATATCCGTGGACCGCCAGGGAATCCTCCTCCCGGAGAATGTCGCAGATTGCCTCATTCACCGCTGCGGGCGCGGGGACCGAGGGGTTCCCGAGACTGAAATCGTACACGTTTTCCGCGCCGAATTCCTTTGCCATCTGCTGGCCCTCCTCGAACATGGCCCGGATCACGGAGTTGTTCTCGGCAAGGCGCTTCATTTTTTCTGAAATCATGTTGATCACTCCTGTGTGTTTTTTGTCATGCGGCCCCACTGCCGGGAGAGCTCCACGGCGGCGTGCCAGTTACTGAGCAGATCGCTCCGCTTTTTCTCCAACATATTCGGGTCAAACACCCGGTCGGTCTCCTGGAGCTTTGCAAGCTCTTCCGTGCCGCTCCATACCCCTGTGGCAAGGCCTGCCAGATAGGCGGCGCCGGCGGCGGTAGTCTCCACCATGACGGGACGGATCACGGGGATTTTCAGCAGGTCGCTCTGGAACTGCATCATAAAGTCGCTGACACAGGCGCCGCCGTCCACCCGAAGCTCCAGGATATCTGTCTCCGTCTCCCTGTCCATGGCGGCCACCAGATCCGTTACCTCGTAGGCAATGGACTCCAGCACGGCCCGGCACATGTGGGCCTTGCCCGAGCCGCGGGTGAGTCCGAAGAAGCTGCCACGGGCGTCCACATCCCAGTAGGGAGCGCCCAGCCCCGTGAAGGCCGGGACGAAATAGACGCCGTCGTTGTGCCGGAGCGTCTCCGCCTGAATGTCGCACTCATGGGCCGCTGGGATGAGCTGGCAGGCGTCCCGCAGCCACTGGATGGCGGACCCTGCGTTGAAGGCGCTGCCCTCCAGGGCGTAGGATACTTTTCCGTTCAGGCTCCATGCCACGGAGGTCAGAAGCCCCTGATGGGACCGGACGCTCTGACTCCCCGTGTTCAGCAGGGTGAAGCAGCCCGTACCGTAGGTGTTCTTCGCCTGGCCCGGCTGGAAGCAGCCCTGACCGAAGAGGGCGGCGGGCTGATCTCCCACAGACCCGGCAATGGGCGTTCCCGCCAGCGCGGAGAGCCCCTGGATCCTGGAGGAGATCCGTCCGTAGACCATGGAGGAGGGGACAGGTTCCGGCAGCATCTCCACGGGTACGTCGAGGATTTTGCACAGCTCCTCGTCCCAGCGGAGGTTGTCGATGTCAAAGAGCATGGTCCGGGAGGCGTTGGAGTAATCCGTCACGTGAACCTCGCCGCCGGTCAGGTTCCAGATCAGCCAGCTGTCCACGTTGCCGAAAAGCAGCTCGCCCCGCCTTGCCCGGTCCCGGAGAGACGGGTCCTGATCCAGGATCCATTTCAGCTTGGTGCCGGAGAAGTAGGGATCGATGAGCAGTCCCGTGGACTGGAGGATCCTGTCCGCCAGGCCGTCCTTCGTCAGTCTTTCGCAGGTGTCCGCCGTCCGGCGGCACTGCCAGACGATGGCGTTGCAGACGGGCTTTCCCGTGGCTTTGTCCCAGACCACCGTGGTCTCCCGCTGGTTGGTGATGCCGATGGCCGCAATGTCTCCGGAGCCGAGGCCGCTCTTTTCAAAGACCTCCTGGATGGCCAGCAGCTCCGTGGAGAGGATTTCCATGGCGTCGTGCTCCACCCAGCCCGGCTTCGGATAGTGCTGGGTGATGGGATACTGGGCTTTGGTGACGATATGCCCCTGCCGGTCAAAGAGAATGGCCCGGGAGGAGGTGGTACCCTGATCCACGGCAATGACGTAGCTGTTCATGGGCTCGCTTCCTTTCCTTTGGGATGGATACATTCTACACTATAGTTTCGCCCAAATCCCGGGGAAAGTCAATATCCAGTCCTCAAAATGCCGGAAAAATCGGCCAAAATCAGATCAGAAGACCACCCGGACCCTGCGGCGCCGGAGCCAGTGAGCCATCTGGAGGAAATAGGCCACGGTCTGGGGCGTGGTCATGAGCTGGCCGTACCATGGCTGGCTCCGGTCCTCTTCGCAGAGGGCGAGCAGACGGTCCTTCCGGAGAAAGTCCAGCAGGGGAGAGTTGGTCCCCGCAAGCTCCTCCCGTAAGAGCGCTGAAACCGCCGCCATGTAATCGGGGTTCCAGGTCTTGGGGTAAGGGCTCTTTTTCCGCTCCAAGATTTCCGCCGGAAGATCGTTCCGGAAGGCGCTGCGCAGGAGGCCCTTTTCCCGGCCCCGATAGTCCTTAAAGGCCCAGGGCACGGTGTAAAGGTATTCCACGATCCGCTTGTCGCAGAAGGGCACCCGGATCTCCAGCCCCGACCACATGGACATCCGGTCCTTCCGGTC
>CAJOHR010000035.1 GCA_905234425.1 uncultured Oscillospiraceae bacterium
CAATGTGGCGATCTACGCCTGCCAGAAGGCCACCCAGCTGGGCGGCAAGGTCATCGCCATGTATGACTCCAACGGCTACATCGTGGACGAGAACGGCATCGACTACAAGGTCATGCAGGTCATCAAGGAGCAGAAGCGGGACCGCATCAGCACCTATGTGAACTATGTCCCCACCGCCAAGTACTATGAGGGCTGCAAGGGGATCTGGACCGTTCCCGCCGACATCTATCTGCCCTGCGCCACCCAGAATGAGATCGACGAGGAGAGCGCAAAGGCCATCGTGGCCAATGGCGCCATCGGTGTGTTCGAGGGCTCCAACATGCCCTGCACCCCCGAGGCCATCGCTGTGATCAAGGGCGCCGGCCTGCTCTACAGCCCCGGCAAGGCCTCCAACGCCGGCGGCGTGGCCACCTCCGGTCTGGAGATGAGCCAGAACTCCGAGCGCCTGAGCTGGTCCTTCGAAGAGGTGGACGGCAAGCTCCAGGGCATCATGGAGAGCATCTACAAGGCCTGCGCCGACGCTGCCGAGAAGTACGGTATGCCCGGCGATATCCAGGCGGGCGCGAACATTGCCGGCTTCCTGAAGGTTGCCGAGGCGATGATCGCCCAGGGCGTCTGCTGATTCTGTTTCCGAAAGGGCTGCGAAAGCGGCCCTTTCCTCTTTTTCTGTTCCCAAACGGCCGGAAATATGCTATACTGTACCTCGTAAGCGCTTGTATCAGGAGGAGGACCCATGCAAAAGATCGGATTTGACAACGAAAAGTATCTTAAAACCCAGTCGGAGCATATCCGTCAGCGGATTTCGGACTTCGGCGGCAAGCTGTATCTGGAATTCGGCGGCAAGCTCTTTGACGATTACCATGCCTCGCGGGTGCTGCCGGGATTCCAGCCGGACAGCAAGATCCGGATGCTCCAGCAGTTCCAGAACGACGTGGAGATCGTCATCGCCATCAACGCCGGAGACATTGAAAAGAGCAAGACCCGGGGAGATCTGGGCATCACCTACGAGGACGACGTGCTCCGGCTCATCGACATTTTCCGCAGCATGGGGCTTTATGTGGGCAGCGTGGTCCTGACCCGCTACTGCGGCCAGGCGGCTGCCGACGCCTTCCTGAAACGGCTCACCACCCTGGGCATTCGCTCCTTCCGGCACTATCCCATCGAGGGCTATCCCTCGGATATCGCCAAGGTGGTCAGCGACGAGGGCCTTGGCAAGAACGACTATATCGAGACCTCCCGATCCCTTGTGGTGGTGACGGCCCCCGGACCCGGCTCCGGAAAGATGGCCACCTGCCTGAGCCAGCTCTACCACGAGCACAAGCGGGGCATCACCGCGGGCTATGCCAAATTCGAGACCTTCCCCATCTGGTCTCTGCCTCTGAAGCACCCGGTGAACCTGGCCTATGAGGCCGCCACGGCGGACCTCAACGACGTGAATATGATCGACCCCTTCCACCTGGAGGCCTACGGAAAAACGGCGGTGAACTACAACCGGGATGTGGAGATTTTCCCGGTTCTCAGCGCCATCTTTGAGCAGATCCAGGGCTCCTGCCCCTATCAGTCTCCCACGGATATGGGCGTCAACATGGCGGGCTTCTGCATCATGGACGACGACGTCTGCTGCGAGGCCTCGAAAATGGAGATCCTGCGCCGGTATTACACCGCCTGCGTGGACCGGGTCCGGGGCAAGTGCGACGACGAGGTCATAAGGAAGCTGGAGCTGGTCATGAAGCAGGCCGGCGTCACCTCGGACATTTTCCCGGCGGTCTCCGCGGCCAGACTCAAGGCCGAGACCACCGGCGCCCCCGCCGGGGCCATGCTGCTGCCTGACGGACGGCTGATCACCGGCAAGACCTCGGATAATCTGGGCGCCGCATCGGCGCTGCTGCTCAACGCCCTGAAGGCTCTGGGCGGCATCGGGGACCAGTTCGATCTGATCTCCGCCCAGGTTCTGGAGCCCATCTGCGATCTCAAAACCCAATATCTGCTCCACAAGAATCCCAGACTCCACACCGACGAGGTGCTCCTGGCGCTGACGGTCTGCGCCATGACCAATCCCATGGCCGCCCTGGCCAAGTCCCAGCTCTCCAACCTCCAGGGCGCCCAGGCTCACTTTTCCGTGATCCTCAGCGAGGAGGACGAAAGCCTGCTTAAGCGCCTGGGCATCCACGTGACCATGGAGCCCAAGTACGAGGTGGACCGGCTGTATCACAAGTGATCGACTGCATACGCCTCTCTCCCGATCTAGGGGGAGAGGCGTTTTCTCGGCTGCCGTCGACAGTTTCTCTGCCGGGGTTGCATTCCGAACAAGGACCGTCTATAATAACGGGAGACAATATGACAAAAGAGGTTGAACATGGAAAATATCACATTTCAGGATCTCCCCATCAGCGAGGAGATTTTAAAGGCGTTGGAGAAAAAGGGCTACGCCTATCCCACCCAGGTCCAGGCAGAGGCCATAGGGCCTCTGATGGAATGGAAGGACGTGATCGCCAAGGCGCCCACGGGGACCGGCAAGACCTTCGCCTTTGGCATCCCAGTTATCGAGCACATCGACCCGGAGAATGAGGCGGTCCAGGCGGCCATTCTGGCGCCCACCCGGGAGCTGGCCCTCCAGATCGGGGACGAGCTCCGGACCCTTCTGGAGTTCAAGAAGGGCATTCGGGTGGCTGTCCTCTACGGCGGCCAGCGGATGGACGTTCAGACCAAGCAGCTCCAGAAGAAGCCCCAGATCGTGGTGGCCACTCCGGGACGGCTCATGGACCACTACAAGCGGAAAAACATCCGGTTTGACGGCATTCGCACTGTGATTCTCGACGAGGCGGACCGGATGCTGGACATGGGCTTTTACAAGGACGTCACCGGCATCGTGGAGAAGATGAAGAACCGCACCAATATGGGCCTGTTCTCCGCCACCATCTCCCAGGAGGTCATGACCGTCAGCTGGATGTATCAGCGGGACGAGGTGGAGATCACGGTCCAGCCCAAGGAGGAGAGCCGGCCGGACATTATCCAGTACAGCGTGAGCTGCAACGAGATCGAAAAGCTCCTGACCACCATGGAGCTGCTGGGCGCCTTGAAATTCGACCGGGTCATCATCTTCTGCAATACCAAGCACATGTGCCAGCGGCTGGGGGATGACATGAAGGGCAGAAGCTACACCGTGGACTGCCTCCACGGGGACATTCCTCAGAGCAAGCGGGAGAAGGTCATGCAGCGGTTCCGGGACGGGAAGCTGAACGTTTTGGTGGCCACGGACGTGGCCTCACGAGGCATCGACGTGGACGACGTGGACTGCGTCATCAACTACGATGTACCGGCGGAGAACGAATACTACATTCACCGGATCGGCAGAACTGGCCGGGCCAGAAAGAAGGGAATCTCCATCACCCTTTTGGGGTCCCTCCTGGACAAGGCCAAGCTGGACGACATCGCCAAGTGGTCCCATTTCACCGTGACGCCCGTGAAGCTGATCAAGGGCGAGCTGGTGGAGCAGGAGGTCAAGCAGCCGGTGATCAAGAAGAAATACAAATGAGGAATTATACGCCGGGGGAGCGCTGCATGCTCCTGCTGTTTGCCGAACTGGGAGTGGAAAAGCCCCTGACGGTCCACACTTATCGGGGCCTTAGACGTATGCTGGAGGCCCTTGGACAGGATCGGCGGGACCCGGACGGCCAGGTGGATGCCTCCGCCCTCCGCCGCCTTGGCCTGCGGGACGCGCAGATCGACCTGATCCTCTCCCGGCTGAGTCGGGAAGGGGAGCTGGAGGACCATCTGACGGTCCTGGACCGTATGGGCATCACGGTGCTCACCCGGATCAGTCCGGAGTATCCCGCCAGGCTCCGAAGGACCTTGGGAGATTCCGCGCCCATGCTGCTCTACTGCGCCGGCAATACTACCCTGTTCGGCACCCGCTGCGTTTCCCTTGTGGGCTCCCGGGAGCTTCGCCCCTCCGGCCGGGCCTTTGCCAGGGAGGCGGGCCGTCAGGCAGCGCTCCAGGGCTTCACGTACGTGTCCGGCGGCGCCAGCGGCGCGGATTCCGCAGGCTTTGACGGGACCTGGAGAGAGGGCGGCACGGCGATCCTGTTTCTGCCTGATTCGCTGGAGACCCGGATGGTCAGAATGGGTCACGCCCTCCGGAGCCAGAGCCTGCTCCTGGTCAGCGAGCAGGGTCATGATCTGGCCTTTTCCGCCGCCAGAGCCCACAGTCGGAACCGTCTGATCCACGCCATGGGGGAGATGACCCTTGTGGCCCAGTCGGATTACGGAAGCGGCGGAACCTGGCAGGGCACGGCAGAAAACCTGAAAAACGGCTGGAGCCCTGTATTTGTAAATAACGGGGAGCCCGAGGACCGAGGAACAAGGGGACTTGTGGAGCGAGGCTGCACGCCCATATCCCAGGAGGAACTGCGGGACCTTCCAACCCTGATCGAGCATACCGTCCGGGACTGAGGAGTTTTCTCCCGGTCCCGGGCTTTTTTTGGAACCTCCCGGCGGACGGGTCATAGAATGCAATGGAAGCGATCCATATCTGCAAATATGTGGGAGGAAAGAACTATGAACGACTGCATTGACACGGTCTCCGATTTCGGGAACGTGCGGGAGGCGGTCTGCGTCAGCGTCCGAAAGATCATGGACGCCTGCCGGGATCAGGACTGCTCGGAGAACGTACCGGTTTACCTGACGGCTGAAAGCCAGAATATATTGGACAAAGCTACATCGGTAAAGGCCCGGTCCGCGGAGCTCCTTCATACGGACGTATCGGTGGAGCCGGTGCCCTACCAGGACGGATATTACCGTCTGGACATCCAGTACTACTATCGTGTGATCGCCGACGCCGTTACCTGCGGCGTCCGTCCTGCAACGATCTACGGACTGGCAACTACCTGCACCCAGGCCATGCTCTACGGCGGGGAGGGAGCTGCCCGATCCTTCACCAGCAATGGCTGCATGCCCATGACCCAGCCTGTGGGCGTGGTGGAGGCCGTGGACCCTGTGATCCTCTGCGCCGGGATCCGGGAGCCTGGGGATACGGGCTGCCAGAGCGGGAAGTGCGGCGGAAGAAGCAGAGCCTGCCCGCCCGGGCCTCTGCCGGAGACGGTGGCGTCGTCCTTTGACGAAGAACTGCTTCTGGAGACCGGGAATCGCCGTCTGGTGGTGACCCTGGGCCAGTTCAGCCTGGTGCGGCTGGAGCGGGACACTCAGCTTCTGATTCCCAGCTACGACTATTGCGTGCCCTCCAGGGAGTGCTCCGCCGGAGACTGCGGCTGCACCGAGGACCCCTGTGAGACCTTTGCCAGAATGGCGTTCCCGGTCAGCGCCTTCTTCCCCATGGAGACGGAGCGGGAGACCGAGGAGACCGGCGGGCAGCAGCCCGATTCGGGCGCGACCGCCGATGGCGGCAGCCAGGTCTAAGGAAACGCGGAATGTAACTGCTTGAGTCGCTTGTGTCATCCCGCGCGTAAGCGAAGGATCTTGAAATCTTGATTCACGCCGGGATTCTTCGTCACTTTGTTCCTCGGAATGACAGCGACGGAACAGATACAATTGCGGGAAGAAAGGCTGCCGCACCAGTGTGAGCGCTGGTACGCAATGACATAACCGGAAAACAAAAGCGTTATCAGGCATAACAGGGCGGCTGTGCGGAAGGGAAGCGGAACGCCATTCCCGGACGCGCAGCCGCCCTGGCTGGAACTCCCAAAGGAAGCGGGCTTTCAGGCTGTGTTTCAATACCTTTGTTTAGCCAGAATGGCCGGAAAAGGTTGGGACAAAGAGACGGTTTCGGGTGCTTTTCACAAAAAGAGGAACGCGCCTTGACAGAAATGCAGGATCATGGTAAGATACTTGCAAATTGAGCCTTGAATAGAGGTGCGGGAATCATCAGTACCCGGAGCAAACGGACAGGCGTCCGAAGGGAAAAGGGAGACCCGCCGAAGGACTGCGCTGCGCCTGAGGCGCGGATTCCTGGGCCGTCGGAGAAGATCCGCCGGACTGCCGCGGACAACGCGGAGCGCTATCGGCCTGCTGAAACTTGATTGTGTTCGGCCGTGGACGAGCTGCGTTCATGGCTGATTTATTTATTACTTATGAAGGAGCGAACTGAAATGAAAAAACTGATTGCCCTGCTCATGGCGGCCGTCATGGTTCTGAGCCTGGCTGCCTGCGGCGGCGCTGACGCCGCGTCCTCCGCCCCGGCCGAGGAGCCCGCCCAGAGCGCCGAGACGGTGGAAGCGCCTGCGGAAGACGCAGCCCAGGCGGACGTCATTCCCGGCCTGGAGGACGGCGTGTTTACCGTGGCCATGGAGTGCGCCTACGCCCCCTACAACTGGACCCAGGCCGATGATTCCAACGGCGCTGTGCCCATCAAGGATTCCACCGACTTTGCCAACGGCTACGATATTATGATCGCCAAGAAGATCTGCGAGGCCAATGGCTGGCAGCTTGAGGTCATCCGATCCGACTGGGATTCCCTGGTGCCCTCTGTCCAGACCGGCACCATCGACGCGGCCATCGCCGGTCAGTCCATGACCGCCGAGCGCGCCGAGCAGGTGGATTTCGCAGGCCCCTACTTCTACGCCACCATCGTGTGCCTGACCAAGGCTGACAGCCCCTATGCCGACGCCAAGGGTATCGCGGATCTGTCCGGCGGCTCCTGCACCGCCCAGATCGCCACCATCTGGTATGATACCTGCCTGCCTCAGATCGAGGGCGCCAATGTGCAGCCCGCTTCCGAGACAGCGCCCGCCATGCTCATGGCGCTTGAGAGCGGCCAGGTGGACTTCGTCTGCACCGATATGCCCACGGCCCAGGGCGCCGTGGCCGCCTATCCCGATATGAAGATCCTGGACTTCTCCGGCACCGACGGCGACTTCCAGTTCTCCGAGCAGGAGCGGGCCGAGAACGTGAACATCGGCATCTCCGTCCAGAAGGGCAACACCCAGCTGGTGGATGCCATCAACTCCGTCCTTTCCACCATGACCGCCGACGACTTCAACGCGCTCATGGCCGAGGCCATCTCCATTCAGCCTGTGGGAGAATAATTACCCGGCACTTTTAGGCGAGGGGCAAAGCCCCTCGCCTTGACGGCTTGTAACGAGAAAATGAAGGGAAGTGCGGCTTTTGAATCAATTTGCGAAGCTCGGCGTGGATATTGCCAAGCTCTGGGGCAAGTACTCCGGCTCCTATCTGAGCGGCGTGCGGAACACCCTGGTGCTGGCGCTTGTGGCTACAGTCATCGGCTGTGTCATCGGCTTTATCTGCGGCGTGCTGAACACCATCCCCCACACGAAGACCGACAACATTGTGAAGCGCGGCGTCCTGGCCCTGATCCGGGTCGTCGTCCGGGTCTATGTGGAGGTGTTCCGGGGAACGCCCATGGTACTCCAGGCGGTGTTTGTGTATTACGGCCTGCCCTACTTCACCAACAATGCGGTCCAGTTCACCAACGTCTGGCTGGCCGCCATCCTGGTGGTGTCCGTGAACACCGGCGCCTATATGGCTGAGACGGTCCGTGGCGGCATTCTGTCCATCGATCCCGGCCAGACCGAGGGCGCAAAGGCCATTGGCATGAACCATTTCCAGACCATGCTCTATGTGATTCTGCCCCAGGCCCTTCGGAACATATTGCCCCAGATTGGCAATAACTTTATCATCAACGTGAAGGATACATCTGTTATGTTCATCATCTCCTTCACCGATTTCTTTGCGGCCCATCGGGCGGCGGTAGGAGCCACCTATCTCTATTTCCCCTCCGCCACCATCGAAATGCTGGGCTATCTCTGCATGACTTTGGTGGCCTCCTTCCTGCTTCGCTGGTGGGAGAAGAAGCTGGACGGCAATGAGAGCTATTCCCTGGCCGCCGCCGATCAGCTGGGCGCCACCTCCGGAACCATGAACTATCCCGGAAAGGGCAGCAATTACGACGAGCGCAGCCGGGAGTATCAGGAAGGGGGAGAGCGCTGATGGGGGAGAAGATCCTGGAGGTCAAGCACCTCTCCAAATCCTTTGGGGCCAATGTGGTCTTGCGGGACATCGACTTTACCGTCTCCAAGGGAGACGTGACCACCATCATCGGAGCTTCCGGCTCCGGAAAATCCACCCTGCTCCGGTGCATCAACCTGCTGGAGACGCCAACCGCCGGACAGGTCCTGTTCCATGACAAGGATGTGACGGGAAAGGGCGTCAAGGCCACGGCCTACCGGGCCAAGGTGGGCATGGTGTTCCAGTCCTTTAACCTGTTTGACAATATGACCGTGCTGGACAACTGCATCGTGGGTCAGACCAAGGTGCTGAAAAAGCAGAAGGAGGAGAGCCGGGAGAACGCCATGCGCTACCTGGAAAAGGTGGGAATGGCGCCCTACATCAACGCCCGTCCCCGGCAGCTCTCCGGCGGTCAGAAGCAGCGGGTGGCCATCGCCAGAGCCCTGGCCATGGAGCCGGAGCTCCTGCTCTTCGACGAGCCCACCTCCGCCCTGGACCCGGAGATGGTGGGTGAGGTTCTGACCGTCATGCGCTCTCTGGCTGCGGAGGGGACCACCATGATCGTGGTGACCCACGAAATGGCCTTTGCCCGGGACGTGAGTAACCACGTGGTGTTCATGTCTGAGGGCGTTATCTGCGAGGAGGGCACGCCCCAGGATGTGTTCGAGCATCCCGCACAGGCCAGAACAAAAGAGTTTCTGAGCCGTTTTCTCAACGGCTGACCCGTATAAAACACGCCATTGCATGATACGTGCAATGGCTTGTTTTATGCTGCCGGGGCTCCAATTTTTCATAGACAGAGGGACAAAACTATGATAAAATAACATAACTTATGGGATTTTACCTGTAGGGGGAAAGAGGAATGAAAATTGATATCATGGGGATCCCCTTTGATAACGTGACCATGGAGGAGGCCCTGGACAGAGCCATGGAGCTCATGGAACGTCCGGAACCTGCGATCTGTGTGACGCCCAACGCGGAGATCCTATATGAGGCCATGGAGAACCCGGAGCTGATGCAAATGCTGGGCGAAGCGGACCTTGTGCTCCCGGACGGCGCCGGCGTGGTGCTGTCTGGAAAACTGCTGGGTACGCCTGTGAAGCAGAAGGTGGCCGGGATCGAATTCGCTTCGGGGCTCATGGAGCGTCTGGCCGGTACGGGAAAAACATTCTTTTTTCTGGGCAGCAAGCCAGGCGTGGCCGATACTGCGGCGGAAAAGCTGAAGGAGAAATATCCCGGGCTTAATATCTGCGGCGTCCACGACGGCTACTTCCAGGAGGAGGGGCCCGTTGTGGAGGGAATCTCCGCCATGGCGCCCGACGTGCTGTTTGTCTGTCTCGGCGCGCCGAAGCAGGAGCAATTCATGTTCCGGCATCGCGGGGAACTGCAGGCAGGGCTTATGGCCGGGCTCGGCGGGTCTCTGGACGGCTTTGCGGGAAATGTAAAGCGGGCGCCAAGGTGGATGATCCGCTGCAATCTGGAGTGGCTTTACCGCCTTGTGAAGGAGCCCAAGCGCCTGGGACGTATGCTCCGCATTCCCAAGGTCCTGCTTCGGGTCATGGGAAGGCGGCTGAGGGGTAAATCATGAAGAAACAGGGAAAACTGATCGTGCTGGAGGGCACCGACGGCTCCGGAAAGGCCACCCAGACGGCCCGGCTGCTGGAGCGGCTCCAATCCGAGGGAATCGACTGCCGGACCGTGGAGTTTCCCCGGTATCAGGAGGAATCCTCCGCCCTGATTCGCCTGTATCTCGGAGGCGCCTTCGGGGAAAACCCTTCGGATGTGAACGCCTACGCGGCCTCCACCTTTTATGCCGTGGACCGGTACGCCTCCTACCGCCAGGATTGGGGAGAATTCTACGAATCCGGCGGCCTGATTCTGGCCGACCGGTATACCACCTCCAACGCGGTCCATCAAAGCGCCAAGCTCCCGCCAGAGGAACAGGACGCCTATCTGAACTGGCTGTTTGATTTTGAATATCGGCTTCTGGGCCTGCCTGCGCCGGATCTGGTGATCTATCTGGACGTACCGGTGGAGCAGACGGCGCAGAATATGCACCGGCGGGAGCGCGAGACGCATACATCCGCCGACATCCACGAACGGGACGACAGCTATCTGCGGCAGTGCCGTTTAGCGGCCCGGAAGGCAGCCGACCAATTCGGCTGGCGCAGAATTGCCTGCATGGCGGGCGGCGCCATGCGGACCATAGAGGAGATCCATCAGGACGTATATCAAGCGGTTATTCCGCTATTCGAATAAAGGAGCTTTTGTGATGGTATATATCATTCTTGGAACAGGCTTTGAAGAGGTGGAGGCTGTCGCGCCCTGCGACGTGCTCCGCAGAGCCCAGATCCCGGTGCAGTACGCCGGGATCGGCGGACGGCTGGTGGAGGGCGCCCACGGCATCACTCTCCAGGCGGACGTCACCGTGGAGGAAATGGACCTGGAGTCCATGGATATGATCGTGCTGCCCGGCGGCATGGGCGGCGTCCAGTCCATTGAGGGCTCCGACGTGACCCTGCGGGCTGTGAAACACGCCCTGGATCAGGGGAAATATGTGGCCGCCATCTGCGCCGCGCCCACGATCCTGGGAAAGCGCGGCTGGATCGACGGGAAGCACGTGGTGTGTTATCCCGGCATGGAGCAGGAGCTTGGAAAGGCCATTCCCCATCCGGAGAAGGAGGCTGTTGTGGACGGGAACCTGATCACCGGTCGGGCCCCCGGCGCCGCCATCGAATTCGGCCTGACGCTGGCCGGGCTCCTTCCCGGCAGCTTTACCCCGGATGAGGTGGCGGGCTATATGGTCTATGTGCGCCGCTGATGCTTCGGAAAAGAAACGGCTGCGGGAAATCCTGAACAGGACCCCGGCCAAGGGAGACGCCGAGGCGCTGTGCAGACATGTGTTAAGTACCCCCTGGTTCCTGGAGGCAGGCAGCGTGATGGCCTTTGTGCCCATGCCCATGGAGCCGGATATCCGGGAGATACTTCGGCGCACACTGGACATGGGCAAGCGCTTGGCGCTGCCCCGCTGCATGGGCGGCGGGATCATGAAGGCCCACTGGGTCAGGAGCCTGGAGGACCTGATCCCGGGACCCTTTCAGATTCCGGAGCCGGACAGAAATCTGCCGGAGGCGCTTCCGGCGGAAATTGACCTGATTCTGACCCCCGGGCTGGCATTTGACCGCAGAGGGGGAAGATTGGGCCGCGGCATGGGATACTACGATCGATTTCTGGCGGATTTCACAGGCAGAACCCTGGGAATCTGCTTTCAGGAAGCCCTTTTGCCCCGCGTGCCCATGGACCGGTACGACTTGTTTATGGACGCAGTGGCAACGGACCTGGAGGTACTGACGTTTATCAGGACGGAGGGAGACGCGAATTGAAATTCAGAGGGAACAAGAAAAACAAGGAGACGGAAAGCCAGACCGAGCTGGACAGCCTGAACTATGACGTTGAGGAGGAGCCTTCCCCCGACGTCCCTGTGGATGATGGGGATTGGGCCGGTACCGACGGCTATGAGGACTACGGCGAGGACGGCTATTACGACGACGAGTATTACGACGACGAGTATTACGACGAGGAAGCGCCGAAGAAGAGCCTTGGCCGGACCGTGGCCTATATGCTCATCGTGCTTGTGGTCGCCGTGGGACTTGCGGTGGGCATGTGGTTCGCCGCCGACGATGTTTTGGCTCTGACCAAGCCGGACAACGTGATCACTATCACCATTGATCCCGGGGACGATCTCCGGGCGGTGACCGACAATCTGGCGGACCACGGCCTGGTGAATTACCGGTTCCTGTTTGAGCTCTACGGCAGGTTCAGCCACGCCGAAGATAAGATCGGCGCCGGGACCTATGAGCTCAATCAGCAGTTTGACTACCACGCCCTGGTCAACGGACTGGCCTCCAACAGCGAGGTCCGGAAGACCGTGACCCTGACCTTCCCCGAGGGCTATACCTGCGACCAGATGTTTGACATGCTGGCGGTGAACGGGGTGTGCAGTCTGGTGGAGCTGGAGGACACCGCCGCCAACTATGAATTCGATTACGAATTCCTGGCAGATCGACCCTATGGCGCCGCCAATCGGCTGGAGGGCTATCTATTCCCCGATACCTACGATTTCTATATAGACGACGATCCGGAGCGCGTGATCAACAAAATGCTCAGCAATTTCTCCGGAAAGCTCTCCGATGAGATGGTCGCCGCCATCGACGATCGGAACGCGGATATCCGCCGCCGGATGCAGGAGGAGGGAACCTTCTCCGAGGAGGAGATCGAGAACGCCATGATGGACGTCTACGATATCCTGACAGTGGCCTCCCTGATTGAAAAGGAGGCCGGCTCCGACCAGGAGCGGGGACTGATCTCCTCGGTCATCTATAATCGACTGACCACTCACGTCCATGAGCTGCTGCAGGTTGACGCCACGGTGGAATATGCCCTGGGCGAGCACAGGGCGGAGTTGACGGCCAACGATCTGGCCATCGACAACCCCTATAACACCTATAAATACAAGGGCCTGCCCCCCGGACCCATCGCCAACCCCGGCCTGGCCAGTATCACGGCGGCCATCTATCCCAAGGATTCGGATTACTTCTTCTATGCTCTGGATACAGGCGGCGTCCATCGGTTCTTTGAGACCTATATGGAGCAGCAGGACTTCCTGCACGGTGTGACTGCCGAGGAGCCGGAGGAGACCCAGGAAACCCAGGAAACGCCGGAGAGCGAGCCTACTCCGGAGGAAAACCCGGAGGGAGAGCCGGAGGAGACAGGCGAGGAGCCGGAGAATCCAGAGGAGGGCGGAGAGACCGATGCGGAATAAGCCCGAGCTCCTGAGCCCTGCTGGAGATCCCGAGCGCCTGCAAATGGCGGTCCGTTATGGCGCGGATGCGGTCTATCTGGCAGGCCGGCAGTACGGCATGCGGGCCAAGTGCGGCAATTTCTCCGAGGAGGAGCTGCTGGAGGCGGTGTCGTTCTGCCATCAAAACCATGTGCGTGTGTTTGTGACGGCCAATATTCTGGCCCGAACGGGCGAGATCCGGGAGATGCCTCCCTTTCTGGAACTGTGCCAGGACATTGGCGTGGACGCCTTAATCCTGGGGGATCTGGGCGTGTTTAAGGCGGCGGAGCGCTATGCACCGAAGGTGGAGCGGCATATTTCCACCCAGATGGGCGTGGTGTCCGCCGACACCGCCAGGGCCTGGCATGATATGGGCGCCACCCGGGTGGTGCTGGCCAGGGAGCTGAGCCTGACGGAGATCCGGGAGATCCGGGATCATATCCCGAAGGAGCTGGAGCTGGAGGCTTTTGTGCACGGCGCCATGTGCGTCAGCTTTTCCGGCCGGTGTCTGCTCAGCAACTATATGGCGGGCCGTGACGCCAACCACGGCGCCTGCGCCCAGCCCTGCCGCTGGAAATACGCCCTTATGGAGGAAAAACGCCCCGGAGAGTACTTTCCCATTGAGGAAGACGACGGCGGGGCCTACATCATGAACTCCCGGGACCTCAATATGATCGACCATATCCCGGAACTGATGGAGGCCGGTATCGACTCCTTCAAGATCGAAGGAAGGGCGAAATCCGCCTATTACGCGGCCTGCGTCACGAGCGCCTATCGCCACGGCATTGACGCGGCGGCTGCCGGAGAGCCCCTGCCGGAGATTTGGCGGCAGGAGCTGAACAAAATCAGCCACCGGCACTACTATCAGGGCTTCTACTTCGGCCAGCCGGAGAAGGGACAGTTCTATGAGGACGCCCGATATCTCCGGGACTGGGAGGTGTCGGCCTACGTGGTTTCCTGCGAGGCGGACGGAAGCGCTGTGCTGACCCAGCGGGGGAAATTCAGCCGTGGAGATACCCTGGAGCTGGTGATCCCCGGCGCGGAGCCGGTGACGTTCACAGTGGAAGAGATGTATAACGGAGAAGGGGAGCCCATCGAGAGCTGCCCCCACCCGGAGATGGAGATCCGCATGAAGCTGCCTGCGATGGCTCCGGCCTATTCCGTTTTGCGCAGGCAGAGAGATGAGAGGAGCGGCAAATGAAGCATCAGACCGTTATAGTTCTGGATTTTGGAGGACAGTACAATCAGCTCATTGCCCGGCGGGTCCGGGAATGCGGCGTCTACTGCGAGGTAAAACCCTTTACCACACCCCTGGAGGACCTGAAGGCCATGGACCCCATCGGCTTTATATTCACCGGAGGCCCCGGCAGCGTATACGAGGATGGTGCCCCAAAGTGCGATCCCGCGCTTTTCAAGCTGGAAATCCCCGTCCTTGGCATCTGCTACGGCTGCCAGCTCATGGCCCATACCCTTGGAGGACAGGTCACTGCCGCCCAGGCGGACACCGCCCGGGAATACGGAAAGACCAAGACGGTTTACGACATGTCAAACAAGCTGTTTGCGGGCCTTCCTGCAGAGGGAATCTCCTGGATGAGCCACGGAGACTATCTGGCGAAAGTGCCCGATGGCTTTTCCCTGGCAGCTCATACGGACGCCTGTCCCACGGCGGCCATTGCCGATGAATCCCGTGGCTTCTATGGCGTCCAGTTTCACCCCGAGGTCAACCACACGGAAAACGGTGTGGAAATGATCCGGAATTTCCTATATAGGGTGTGCGGCGCTGTGGGCGACTGGACCATGGAGGATTTCTGCAAAACGGCCATTGCCGACATCCGGCAGACCGTAGGGGACGGCAAGGTGCTCCTGGCCCTGTCCGGAGGTGTGGATTCCTCTGTGGCCGCCGCCCTCCTGGCGGAGGCTGTGGGAAGTCATCTCACCTGCGTCTTTGTGGATCACGGACTCATGCGGAAGAATGAGGGGGACGAGGTGGAGGCGGCCTTCTCCAAGTGGCCCATCCGGTTTGTCCGGGTGGACGCGGAGCGGCGGTTCCTGAGCCGTCTCGCGGGTCTGGAGGAGCCGGAGGCCAAGCGAAAGGCCATCGGCGAGGAATTCATCCGGGTCTTTGAGGAAGAGGGCAAAAAAATCGGCGCCGTGGATTATCTGGTCCAGGGCACCATTTACCCCGATGTGATCGA
>CAJOHR010000036.1 GCA_905234425.1 uncultured Oscillospiraceae bacterium
CTGACCATCGAGACCATGACGCCCATTGAGGCGCTGAACGTGCTCTTTGAGCTCAAGCGTATGGCCGAGAATATGTAACTACAGGAGGTGCGCTCCATGGCAAAAATACATAAGCTGTCCCCAAGTCTGGCGGACATGATTGCCGCCGGCGAGGTGGTGGAGCGTCCCGCCTCCGTCATCAAGGAGCTGGTGGAAAACGCCATCGACGCGGGGGCCTCTCAGATCACCGTGGAGATCCGAAACGGCGGCGTCACCTTTGTGCGCGTCACCGACGACGGCTGCGGCATGTCCGCGGAGGACGCGCCCACGGCCTTTTTGCGCCATGCCACGTCGAAGATCGCCGCCCCTGAGGACCTGGGACACATCACCACCATGGGCTTCCGGGGCGAGGCTCTGGCGGCCATCTCCGCCGTGAGCCGGGTGGACCTGATGACCAAGACGGCGGAGGCCGAGACGGGCGTATCCGTCCGGGCCGAGGCCGGAACCGTTCTGGACGTGACCCCGGCGGGCTGCCCCCAGGGCACCACCATCATCGTCCGGGACCTGTTCTACAACACCCCGGCCCGGATGAAATTCCTGAAGCGGGACAGCGTGGAGGGCAGCTACATTGCCGGAGCGGTCCAGCGGCAGGCCCTGGCCCATCCGGAGGTGGCCTTCCGGTTTTTCCGGGACGGCAGCCGGGAGCTGTCCACCCCGGGAGACGGGAAGCTCCTGTCGGCCGTCTACACCGTCATGGGCCGCCAGGCGGCAAAGGACATGATCGAAATCCAGGGGACCTCGGACAACGTCACCGTCCGGGGCTATGTGGGAAAGCCCACCTCCAGCCGGGGGAACCGGGGCCTGCAGCACTTTTTCGTCAACGGGCGGTACGTGAAGTCCCCCATGATGACCTCCGCCCTGGAGGAGGCCTACCGGAACCGGATGATGACGGGCCGGTTCCCCGTCTGCGTGCTCCATGTGGAGGTGCCGCCCACGGCGGTGGATGTGAACGTGCATCCGGCCAAGACCGAGGTGAAGTTCCTCCGGGAGAAGGACGTGTTCGACGCTATCCACTATATCGTTCTGGGAGCGCTGAACCGGACCCAGGACCGGCCGGAGCTGAACCTTCCGAAGCAGCGGGAGACGCCAAAAACCGATTTTTACAAGACCATGACCGCGGAGGAATACCGGACCGCCAGTACGCTGAGCCGCCCGGAGCAGAAAACGGTCAAGGACTTTTTAAGCGCCCTTCCGAAGAAACCCTCGGGATCTCCCGGCATTCTCCGGGATGGCGGCATTCAGATTCCCGGTCCCGCCGGGCCTGTCTCCGTCGCGCCCGCGCCGGTCCCGGCACAGGAACCGGAGAAAAAGCCCGTTCCCGCGGCGGAAACACCCGTGGAGGAGCCGGAGCCCCAGGGATCGCAGATGGATCTTCCCCTGCCGCCGCTGGAGCCGCCGAGAGCGCCGGAGGCCGCGGCCGTGCGAATCGCGGAAAAAAAGCCGGAGGCGCCCCCCTATCGGATCATCGGCCAGACCATGGCCACATATATTCTGGTGGAGCAGGGAGACACCCTTCTGATCTTCGACAAGCACGCCGCCCATGAGCGGATCCTCTTTGAAAAGCTCAAGGCCCAGGGCCACGAGATCATGTCCCAGGTGCTCCTGGACCCGCTGTCCCCGGATCTGACGGCGGAGGAGCAGGCGGTGCTGCTGGACAATTCGTCGCTTCTTTCCAGGCTGGGCTTCACCCTGACCGGGGAGCACGGGCTCCGGGTTGCCGCCATTCCGGCGGATCTGGAGGCGGGCGAGGCGGAGATATGTCTGGCCGGCGTGGCCCAGGCGCTTATGGAGGGAGCCGCCCCAGACCCGGATGGGGTCTTTGACGAGCTGCTCCACACCATGGCCTGCAAGGCGGCTATCAAGGGCGGCCGCTACACCGCTCCGGATGAGATCGAAGCCCTCGTGGCCGAGCTCATGGCCCGGGACGACATCCAGCACTGCCCCCACGGCCGTCCGGTCTGCATCACCCTGACCCGGGGCAACCTGGAGCATCAGTTTAAGCGGTCGTAGACGGTCCAAACGAAGCCGGTACAAGCTATAGAGAAGAGAGAAGAGCGTTTATAGGAGGAATACCGCCATGCTGCTTGAGATTTTGAAGGCCGTGATTTACGGCATTGTGGAGGGCGTCACGGAGTGGCTGCCCATCAGCTCCACGGGGCATCTGATCCTGCTGGAGCGGCTGCTGCCCCTGGAGGCCTCCGACGCCTTTATGGAGATGTTCGACGTGGTGATCCAGTTGGGCGCCATCCTGGCCGTGATCATTCTGTTCTTCCGGCAGCTCAATCCCTTTGACCCGAAAAAGAGCAAGACCGCCAAAAAGCGGACCTGGAACCTCTGGGGCAAGGTGATCGTGGCCGTGATTCCTTCGGCGGCGGTGGGCTTTTTGCTGGATGACTGGATGGACGAGCACCTCTACAACCACATTGTGGTGGCCGCCATGCTGATCCTCTACGGCGTGGGCTTTATCCTGGTGGAAAAGTGGAACAAGGACCGGAAGCCCAGGATCAAGGCTGTGGAGAAGATCGACTGGAGGACCGCCCTGCTCATCGGCTGCTTCCAGGTCCTGGCGCTGGTGCCCGGTACCTCCCGATCCGGGGCCACCATTCTGGGAGCCATTCTCCTGGGCCTGAGCCGCACGGCAGGCGCGGAGTTCTCCTTCTTCCTGGCCATTCCCACCATGCTGGGGGCCAGCCTTCTCAAGGCCGTGAAGTTCGTCCTGGAGGGCGGCAGCATGACAGGCAATGAAACGGTTTGCCTGATCGTGGGCTGCCTGACGGCCTTTGTGGTCTCCCTGGCGTCCATCCGGGCCCTGATGCGCTACGTGAAACGGCACAGCTTCTCCGCCTTCGGCGTCTATCGGATCGTCCTGGGGGCTGTGGTTCTTCTCAGCTTCCTGATTGCGGGCCGGGGATAATGGATAGAATCATTGTAGTGGCAGGTCCCACGGCCTCGGGGAAGACCGATCTGGCCGTGGCCCTGGCAAAGCGCTTTGATGGCGAGGTGATTTCCGCCGACTCCATGCAGGTCTATCGCGGCATGGACGTGGGCACCGCCAAGGCCACCCCGGAGGAGCGGGACGGGATTCCCCACCACATGCTGGACGTGGCGGACCCCCGGGAAAGCTATTCCGTGGCCCGCTATGTGGAGGAAGCAGATCAGGTCCTTTGGGACATTCTCGCCCGGGGAAAGACCGCCGTTGTGGCCGGGGGCACGGGCCTCTATGTGGACGCCCTGATCCGGGGAAACGCCTTCGCCCCCTGTCCGTCCACAGGCGCAAGGGAGGCCCTGGAGCGGGAGGCGGAGGAAAAGGGCATGGAATTCATGCTTCGGAAGCTGGCCGCCGTGGACCCGGACAGCGCCGGGCGGCTCCATCTGTCGGACCGGAAGCGGATCCTCCGGGCCCTGGAGGTCTACGAGGAGACGGGAGAGACCATCACCGCCCACAATCTTGCCACAAAGCAGATTCCCGACAGGTATGAGCCCTTCTGGATCGGCCTGGATTTTCATGAACGGGAGGAGCTCAACCGCCGCATCGACCGCCGGGTGGACATCATGCTGGAAAAAGGACTTCTGGAGGAGATCCGGGGGCTTCTCGATCAAGGCGTGCCCCGGGACTGCACGGCCATGCAGGCCATCGGCTACAAGGAGTTTCTACCTGTGCTGGACGGTGCGGCCTCCCTGGACGAGGCGGCGGCGCTGGTGAAGCGGGAGTCCCGCCGGTACGCCAAACGCCAGAGGACCTGGTTCCGGCGAAATGAGAAGATCCACTGGATTCTCCGGCACGATCCCACGGACAGGGAGACGGTGCTGCGGGAAGCGATCGCCCTTCTTTCCGATTTCGACGGGCAGCCATGATACAATAACCCCAAAAGGCCGATTTGGCCCAAGGGGGAATGGATCGTGGACAGGCTCCGCCAGATCACGCTGCTGCGGATCACATTGCTGCTTTTGGGGCTCCTGCTGCTCGCGCAGCTGGGGGGACTGCTGCTTCGGGACGGTGAAGCGACAGCCCAGGATGCACAGCAGACAGGGGAAGCGGCCATAACCGTGCGTGGCGTGGTCATCCGGCAGGAGACCGCTCTTTCCGATCCCGGCGACGGCCATTGGGTCCGTCAGGCGGAAAACGGGGCGAGGGTGGCTGCGGGACAGGTCCTCTACACCCTCGGAGATGCGGAACAGCCGAAGGCGGCAACCGCCCTGCCAAAGACGCTGCCGGCGCGGCGGCAGGCCATCCATGACGCCATCGCCCAATGGGACGCCCGCCGGGACGGCAGCGGCCCCGATCCCATCCTTCGGCTGCTGCTGCTGGCGGAATCCGGGACCGTTGCGGAACCGGCCTTGGAGCCCAAGCCCCTGACGGCGGCGACGGTCCGGGCGGAGACCTCCGGCCTTTTCACCTCGGCGTCCGACGGGCTGGAGGCAATCCTTACACCGGAGGAGCCCTGGACGCCCATTCCCCTGCCAACGTTATCGGCAGGCGGCAGCGCGCCGGGGCGGATCGTCACCGGGGACCGATGGTATTTTCGGACAGAGCTGCCCTTCTCCCCGGAGGATGGCGGCCGGATCGAGGCAGCGCTTCTGGGGGGACTTGGCCGGGAAGTGACCCTGCGGACGGAGGCGGTCCGGCCCAAGGGGGATACGTTTGAGGTTCTATTCTCCTGCGGGGAGGCCCTGGAATCGGTGGTTTCCCTGCGGTATCTGGCCGTGGAGCTGCGGCCATGATCTATAGATTTGCGAAAAAGCCGCAGGATTGGAGAGATCAATATGGATCATATCGCGGAAAACATCTCCCGGATCCGGGAGAAAATGGCCCTGGCCGAGGCCAGAGCCGGACGGCCCGCAGGATCGGTCAAGCTGCTGGCCGCCACGAAAATGAACGACGCGGACCGGGTCCGGGCGGCCATCGCCGCCGGGGTGGACGGCTGCGGAGAAAATCGGGTCCAGGAGCTCCAGGAGAAGCTGGCCCAAAACGCCTATGCGGGCGCGCCCCTCCATTTCATCGGGCACCTCCAGAAGAACAAGGCCAAATTCCTGGTGGGTCAGGTGGACCTGATTCAGTCGGTGGACTCTCTGGCCCTGTTGTCCCTCATCGACCGTCTGGCCGGGGAACGGCAGGTAAAACAGGACATTCTCATAGAGGTGAATATCGGCGGGGAAGCGGCAAAAAGCGGCGTTCCCGCGGAGCAGGCGGATGAGCTGGCGGGCAGAATGGCGGAATTTTCCAATGTTTGCCTCCGCGGTTTTATGACAATTCCACCAATCTCCACGGAAAAAGGCGGAAATTTGCGTTTTTTTGCAAAAATGTATCAGCTTTATGTTGACATAAGAGCAAAAAAATACGATAATACCTCTATAGACTGCCTGTCTATGGGCATGAGCGATGACTTCGCCGACGCCATTTCCGAAGGGACCACCATGATCCGGGTGGGAACCGGGATTTTTGGCGCGAGACAATATTAAAACTGGAGGAAACAGCTATGAGCATCATGGACGAACTGAAAAAACTGACCCGCCCCTATGACGACGATTCCCTGATGGATGGCGATGACGATCTGGATCTGGATCTGGATGAGCCCGCCTTTACCCGCCCTGTGAGCGATCCGGTGCAGCAGGCGCCCGATCCCACCGTAAACATGGGCGGCTACGCGGCCCCTGATATGTCCTCCCGGCCCGCCGTCAACCCCATCGGTATGGGCGGACTGTCCGATGCCTCCAAATATCGTGTGGTGCTGGTGAAGCCCGAGGAGTTCGACACCGCCACCACCATCGCCCGGCACATCTGCCAGGGCGACACCGTGATCCTCAACTGCGAGGACACAAACGAGCAGGTGGCCCGCCGGGTCATCGACTTCCTCAGCGGCTGCGCCTTTGCGCTGGACGGCTCCATCACCAAGGCCTCCCGCGGCGTGATCATCATCGCGCCCAAGAACGTGGGTGTGGATGACGCCAAGCTCGGCGATCAAGCGGAGGCCTGAGTATCATCGCGAAGCAAGGGCTGGGTGAATCACCGAGCCCTTTCGCTCTTTCCGCCCGGAGCCGGGATGGCGATGGGAATCAGAAAGGAGTTTCTAACATGTTCACGCCGCAGGAGATCACCGAACGGACCGAAGGCCTGGAGAAGGCCGTATTCGGCGGATACAGCGTCAGCTCCGTGGAGGAGCTTTTGACGCCGCTTCAGGAGGATTACGCTGCCCTCTATAAGGAAAACGCGGTGCTCAAGAGCAAGATGAAGGTGCTTGTGGAAAAGCTGGAGGAGTACCGGGAGCGGGAGGACAGCATCAAGAAGACCCTCCTGAAGGCCCAGGCCGCCGCCGACGAAATGGTCCAGAGCGCCGAGCGCCGCAGCGCCAAGATGCTCACCGATTCCGAGCAGCGCCTCCGTCAGAGAAGCCAGGAGCTCTCCCAGGAGGTTCTGGCGGAGCAGACCAGGGTGAATCAGGCCAAGGAGGCCGCCGCCCGGTTCATTGTGGAGATCGAGGAGCGGGTCCAGGCCCAGCTTGTCCAGCTGGAGAAGATCAAGGAGCTGGATCTGACCCCCAGCGGCGCCGTTCCTGCGGCAGCCCCGGCCCAGCCGGAGAAAGCGCCCGAGCCCGAAGAGGAGGGCAGCATCGGAAACATCATCGAGCAGGCCGCCCCCAACCAGGATTCCCTGGGGGATACGCGAGTCATGCGGCCCATCGGCTAAAGTCGAAACCACCGGCGGAAGCGCGTGGCGCTTCCGCCGATATTCACTGTAATACTATCGAAGAAGGGAACTTGAGACATGGCAAAGGACTACAATAACACCATTCATCTTCCTCAGACCGATTTCCCCATGCGGGCAGGCCTTCCCAAGCGGGAGCCCGCCATGCTCAACGGGAAATACGAGCAGGAGACCTACAAGAAGATCATGCTCCGCAACGCGGAGAAGCCCAGCTTCGTCCTCCACGACGGGCCTCCCTATGCCAACGGCGACATCCATATCGGCACGGCCCTGAACAAGATCCTGAAGGACATCATCATCCGCTACAAGAACATGACCGGCTTCCGGGCGCCCTATGTTCCCGGCTGGGACACCCACGGCCTGCCCATCGAGTCCGCCATCCTCAAGAACAAGAAGATCAAGCGGGAGGAGCTCACCGACGTGGAGTTCCGGGACAAGTGCCGGGAGTACGCTCTCTCCTATGTGGACCGGCAGCGGGAGGAATTCCAGCGGCTGGGCGTCATCGGCGACTGGGAGGACCCCTATCTGACCCTGAAGCCCGAGTTTGAGGCGGAGCAGATCAAGGTCTTCGGCAAGATGGCCGAGAAGGGCTATATCTACAAGGGCCTGAAGCCCGTCTACTGGTGCTATTCCGACGAGACAGCCCTGGCCGAGGCGGAGATCGAGTATCAGGATGATCCCGCCGTGACGATTTTCGTGAAGTTCCCGGTGAAGGACGACAAGGGCAAGCTCTCCGGCCTGACGGACCTGGAGAAGACCTACTTTGTCATCTGGACCACCACCGCCTGGACCCTTCCCGGCAACCGGGCCATCTGCGTGAACCCCGACTTTGACTATATTCTCATGAAGGTGGCCTCCGGCGAGACGTATATCGTGGCCAAGGATCTGGCCGATTCCGTTGCCAAGGCCGCCGGCATCGAGGATTATGAAGTCCTGGCCACCTGCAAGGGCTCCGATTTCGAGCGCATGACCGCGAAACATCCCTTCCTGGATCGGGAGTCCGTGGTCCTCTGCGGCGACCATGTGACCCTGGACGCCGGCTCCGGCTGCGTCCATACGGCCCCCGGCTTTGGCGCTGACGACTTCAACATCTGCCGGAAGTACGATCTGGCGGGCCTGACGAACATCGGCACGGACGTGCCCGTGAACGCCAAGGGCGTCATGACCGACGAGGCCTTTAACGGCGTCCATGTCTCCAAGGCCAACGACTATGTGATCCCCGTCCTGGAGGAAAAGGGTTTGCTCCTGGCCCGGGAGGACATCGTCCACTCCTATCCCCACTGCTGGCGCTGCAAGAAGCCCATCATCTATCGGGCCACGGAACAGTGGTTCTGCTCTGTGGACGCCATCAAGCAGGCGGCCGTGGATTCCTGCGAGGGCATCGCCTGGCATCCCGTCTGGGGCAAGGAGCGCATGGCCTCCATGATCACCGAGCGCTCCGACTGGTGCATCTCCCGGCAGCGCAAGTGGGGCGTGCCCATTCCCATCTTCTACTGCGACAAGTGCGGCAAGGATATCGTCACCCCGGAGACCATCGACCATGTGGCCGAGCTGTTCCGGACCGGCGGCTCCAACGTCTGGTTTGAAAAGACCGCCGACGAGCTGGTGCCCGCGGGCTTCAAGTGCCCCAATTGCGGCCATGACCACTTCTCCAAGGAGACGGACATCATGGACGTGTGGTTCGACTCCGGCTCCACCCACGCGGCTGTGGTGGACCAGCGGAAGGAGCTGTCCTTCCCCGCCGACGTCTATCTGGAGGGCGGCGATCAGTATCGCGGCTGGTTCCAGTCCTCCATGCTGACCTCCATCGCCATGAAGGGCGTGGCTCCCTACAAGCAGATCATCACCCACGGGTGGACCGTGGATGGCGAGGGCCGGGCCATGCACAAGTCCCTGGGCAACGCCGTGGCGCCCGACGAGGTCATCAAGGATTACGGCGCGGACATGCTGCGGCTCTGGGTGGCCTCCGCGGACTACACCCAGGACATGCGCATCTCCAAGGAGATCCTCAAGCAGCTCTCCCAGGCCTATCTCAAGATCCGGAACACGGCCCGTTATATGCTGGGCAACCTC
This sequence comes from uncultured Oscillospiraceae bacterium, assembly GCA_905234425.1. Lineage (GTDB taxonomy): Bacteria > Bacillota > Clostridia > Oscillospirales > Oscillospiraceae > HGM13006. The sequence goes on from CAJOHR010000036.1 coordinate 8,816, forward strand.
AGCGAATTTGATCCGGATCAGGATCAGGTGGCCTATGAGGCCCTGGAGCCCCTGGACAAGTGGGCTCTGAGCAGGTTCAACGATCTGGTGAAGACCGCCCGGGCGGCCTATGACCGGTACGAATTCCATCTGGTCTATCGGGCCATTTACAACTTCTGCGTGGTGGATATGTCCAACTTCTATCTGGACATCATCAAGGACCGGCTGTACTGCGGCAGCGACGAGACGAGAGCCGCCGCCCGGACCGCCCTCTACACCATCCTGAAGGGCATGACCCGGCTGTTGGCGCCCCTGCTGGCCTTCACCTCCGAGGAGATCTGGGCCGCCATGCCCCATGGCGCGGCCGATGACGCCTCCTGCGTCCTCCTGGGCGACATCCCCGATCCGGACGACAGCCTGGCTCTGTCCCAGGAGGAGCTGGCCCGCTGGGATCAGGTCATCGCCCTACGGACCGACGTGAACAAGGCCCTGGAGCTGGCCCGGTCCGCCAAGACCGTGGGCAAGAGCCTGGACGCGGAGATCACGCTCTACTGCGGCGACGAGGGCAAAAAGGCCCTGGAGAATCTGGCGGACATGGATCTGGCCAACCTCTGTATCGTTTCCGCCCTGGAACAGGCGGAGGGCGAAGGCGAGGGCGTTCCGGGAGAGAGCTTCCCCGGCGTCACCGTGGCCGTCCGGCCCTCCGAGACCCCCAAGTGCTCCCGCTGCTGGACCCACAGCCCCGCTGTGGACCCGGAGACGGAGCTGTGCCCCCGGTGCAAGACAGTTCTGGGACTGTAAACGGTCAAACCGGCTGTCATTGCGAACCAGTGCGAACACTGGTGTGGCAATCTCGTGAATGAGACGGAATGGCCGGCAATAAAGCCCAATTTGTAAACAATTCGAGAACAAGGGCGCAATCCCCGCCCTGGGGGTTGCGCCCTTGTGTTATAATGATAGTTACGAAAAAATACAAGATACAGAAGGTGTTAGTATGACAAAAATCGATATTTTCTCCGGGTTCCTGGGGGCCGGCAAGACCACCCTCATCAAAAAGCTGCTGCAGGAGGTCTACGCCGGGCAGAAGATTGTGCTCATCGAGAATGAGTTTGGCGAAATCGGCATCGACGGCGGCTTTCTCCAGGAGGCCGGTATCCAGATCACGGAGATGAACTCCGGCTGCATCTGCTGCTCCCTGGTGGGAGACTTCGGCGAGGCTTTGGGAAAGGTCATGGAGGAGTACCATCCGGACCGGATCCTCATCGAGCCCTCCGGCGTCGGTAAACTCTCCGACGTGGCCCAGGCCGTGGAGCGGGCAGAGACCGACGAGATGGAGATCGGCTGCATGGTGGCCGTCTGTGACGCCACCAAGGTCAGGATCTATATGAAGAACTTCGGCGAGTTCTACAACAACCAGGTGGAGTCCGCCGGCACGGTGATCCTGTCCCGGACCCAGAACATGGAAGAAGGAAAGCTCCAGGCGGCGGTGGATATGATCCGGGAGAAGAACGCCAGCGCAACCATCGTCACCACGCCCTGGGATCAGCTCACCGGCGAGCAGCTCATGGCGGCCATGGAGCAGCGGGATTCCCTGCAGGCGGCCCTGGCGGCCCTGGAGGCCCACGGCGCCGAGGAGTGCGACGACCCCGACTGCTCCTGCCATCACCATCACGACCACGACCATGAGGAGCACGAGCATCATCACGACCATGACCATGACCATCACCATCATGACCACGGCCATGAGGCGGAGGAGCATACGCATGACCATGAAGGCCATGCGCACCATCACCACGATCACGACCACCATCACCACCACCACGACGCCGACGAGGTCTTCACCTCCTGGGGCATGGAGACGCCCAGGGCCTACACCCAGGACCGGATCGGGGAGATCCTGTCCGCCCTGGAGGACAGCGGGAAATACGGCATGGTCCTGCGGGCCAAGGGCATCGTGGCAGGCCAGGACGGCCAGTGGATCCATTTCGACTACGTTCCCGGGGAGCCCGACGTCCGCACCGGCGCCGCCGGCGTCACGGGACGTCTCTGCGTCATCGGTTCAGAGCTCCATGAGGACGCCATCGCCGCCCTGTTTGCGGAATAAGGGGAATTTTAATTATGGCCATACCTGTCTATGCCTTTACCGGGTTTCTGGACGCGGGTAAAACCCGGTTCATTCAGGGAACCCTGGAGGACCCCCGGTTCAATGCCGGGGAAAAGACCCTCCTGCTGCTCTGCGAGGAGGGCGAAGAGGAATACGTCCCGGAGAAGTTTTCCGGGAAAAACGTGACCATTCAGGTCATCGACCAGGAAGCCATCACCGAGGAGGAGCTGGAAAACCTCCGGAAGGCCTGCCGGGCGGAGCGCGTCTGTGTGGAGCTCAACGGCATGCAGAGCATCGGAGATTTCTACGCCAAGCTCCCGGAGAGCTGGGTGATCTATCAGGAGATCATGTTCGCCGACGCGGCGACCTTCCCCATGTACGATCAGAACATGCGGTCCCTGGTGGTGGACAAGCTGGGAGGCTGCGAGATGGTGGTCTTCAACCGGGTCACCAGGGACACGGACAAGATGACCCTCCACAAGATCGTCCGGAGCGTCAGCCGCCGCTGCGATATCGCCTATGAGGATATGGACGGCAACACGGAATTCGACGACATCGAGGACCCCCTGCCCTTTGATCTGGACGCCCCCGTGGTGGAGATCGGCGAGGGAGATTACGGCCTGTGGTATCAGGACGTGAACGACGATATGAAGAAGTATTCCGGCAAGACCGTCCGGTTCCTGGCCCAGGTGGGCAAGCCCAAGAACGGGGAGAAGGGCGTCTTCATTCCCGGCCGCTTCGTCATGACCTGCTGTGTGGAGGATATCACCTTCATGGGCTACGTGTGCCTCTGGGACGGCGCCGACGCGCTGAACCAGCGGGACTGGGTGGAGGTCACCGCCAAGATCTCCATCCGCTACCACAAGCTCTACGGCAGTCGGGGCCCCGTGCTCACGGCCACCAGCGTGACCCCGGCGGAAAAGGGCTCGGACTACGTGACGCTGTACTGATCATAATCACACAACACGGGGAAGCGGACTTGCTTCTCCGGAGGACGAAAACATGGCAAACAATAGAAAGCGTCCCGGAGGCATAGGTTATTCCGGGGACGACGATTACGGCAATTATAACGGCAATTACCTCGGGAGCTATGACGATGGGGGGTATTCCGGCGGCGAATATTACGACGACGGGTATGTAAATGACAGCTATTCCGGCGACGGCTACTATGACGAGGGCGGCTATCTGAGAAACGGCGGCTACTCCGACGACTACTACAGCCGGGGCGGCGACCGGCCCTCCATGGCCGCCAGGGCCGCGGGGAAAAAGACAGACCCCTATGCCGGCCGCAGGGACACCCCCCGGAGCCGGCAGGCAAACCTCCGGCGCAAGCGGAAAAAGCGTCACGGCTTCCGGAATTTCCTCATCTTCCTTTTATTTCTGGCAGTGATCCTGGGCGCGGCCTACGTGCTCCTGTTCCGGGCGCCGGACCAGGCCACGGACTATGTCCACACCCGGGACGCCGGGGTCTACAACATCCTGGTGGCGGCCACCGACGAGGAGGAGCTGCGCACCGACACCCTGATGATCGCCACTCTGGATCTGACCGAAAGAAGGATTGCCCTGACCAGCCTGCCCCGGGACACCATCGTGGACAACGGGGAGTGGGTGCCCAAGCTCAACGGCGTCTACGGCCTGGCCGGGGGCGGCGAGGAGGGGGCCGAAGCCCTGCTCCGACAGGTGAAGACCCTTCTGGGCTTCCGGCCCGACGGATATATCATCCTCAACTACGACGTGTTCCAGGAGGCGGTGGACGCCCTGGGCGGCGTGACCTTTGACGTACCCATGGAAATGGAGGTGGACGTGCCTCCTGACTACACGGAGTTCATCCATCTGTATCCCGGGGAGCAGCTTTTGGACGGGCGGTCCGCCCTGGCTGTGTGCCGCTACCGGTACGGCTATCTCATGGCGGATATCCAGCGCCAGTACGTGCAGCAGAGCTTCCTCAAGGCCCTGATCCGGCAGGCACTGCTGCCCACAAGCTGGCCCCGGCTTCCTGCCATGCTCCGGGCCGTTATGGGGAACACGGTGACCGATCTCAGCGGAGCAAACCTCCGGTGGCTGGCGGTCCACGCCCTGTTCTGCGGCGTGGGCGACATGACCCAGAACACCCTGCCGGGAGAAGGCGTGGATTATAACGGCGCCTCCTGCTACGGCCTGTACGGGGGAAGCGTGGTGGACATGGTCAACGCGGTCATGAACCCCTACGAGGAGGACATCACCCTGGACGACGTGTATATTCTCTCGGTTTACGACGGAGAGCTGGTGGAGAGCACCTGGCGAGGCGAGGCCTTCGACGCCTCCGCCTACGACTACGATTCCTACGGATAACAGCTTGTGAAAGGGGGCGGATGGTCTTGGCGAAGTGCATGATTGCCATGAGCGGCGGCGTGGATTCCTCCGTGGCCGCCTGGGTCCTGCGGGAAAAAGGCTATGACTGCATCGGGGCCACCATGCGCCTCTACGACGGGGGAACCTGCTGCGACCTCCAGGATGTGGAGGACGCCAGAGCGGTCTGCCAGCGGCTGGGGATCCCCCATCAGGTTTTCTGGCTCTGGGAGGAATTCCAGGACCGTGTCATCAGCCCCTTTGCCTCGGAGTACCTGGCCGGACGAACCCCCAATCCCTGCATCGAATGCAACCGGTATCTGAAATTTCAGCTTCTGTGGGAGAAGGCCATGGAGCTGGGCTGCGACATGCTGGCCACGGGCCACTACGCCCGGATCGTCGAGACGGGAAACGGTCCCCGGCTGCAAAAGGGCCTGGACCCTGCCAAGGATCAAAGCTATGTGCTCTATTTCCTCTCCCGGGAGCAGCTTGCAAGGACCCTGTTCCCTCTGGGGGATCTGACCAAGGACCGGGTCCGGGCCATTGCGGCGGCCCAGGGCTTCGTCAACGCGGAAAAGTACGAATCCCAGGATATATGCTTCATCCCCGACGGGGATTACGGCGGATTTCTGGAGCGGTTCACGGGGAGGCCGCACACCCCCGGGGACTTCCTCGATGGGGAGGGCCGGGTTCTGGGCCGCCATCGGGGGGCCGCCTGCTACACCCTGGGCCAGCGCAAGGGCCTGGGGGTGTCGGCGGAATCCCGGCTGTATGTGACGGCCAAGGACATGGAGAAAAACACCGTGACCCTGGGCCAAAACCGGGAGCTGTTCGGGGATTCCCTGACAGCGGGCAGGCTCACCCTCATGGGCCAGATCCCGGCGGAGGGCCTCAGATTAAAGGCCAAGGTCCGATACCGGCAGACGGAGCAGCCCTGCACGGTGTTCCTGCGGGAAAAGGACCGGCTGGAGGTGCGTTTTGACGAGCCCCAGCGGGCGATCACCCCGGGACAGGCCCTGGTCCTATACGACGGAGATACAGTATTCGGCGGCGGAACCATCCTTTGATGGTCCGCCGCCGAATACTGCTATGTGATGTTTGACGCAGGGTAACTGTTCCGTCGCCTCTGTCATCCTGCGCGCAAGCGAAGGATGGAATTAAGTGTTGCGTTTTAATACTCCGCATAAATGATACTCCGTTTCTGTTCGTGATTGTATTCTGTACTCTGTATAAAAAGTATAGTTGTCCCGCTTCTCCAAACCAACCTTTTCTGTGTAGCCTGTGGAAACTACTGCGTAAAATTGACTCGTCAAAATGACGAAGGCAATACCATGTAATCTGAAAATGCTCTTTTCGAAGCACACTTAACGCTGTAAAATATAGATAGTACAGCGGAAGGGGTGATTTGATGACAAGCGTAGAGCAAAAGATGTTCGACCTTCTGCAGCAGACCTTGGAAACCCAGAAAAAGCAGCTTGATGCACAGGCAAAGCAGCTTGAAATGCAAGCAAAACTGTTGTATGTATGCTCAGAGATTGCGGCATAGTCAGACCCTCTTAAATCGCGCAAAGTTCCCGAATGACAGCGACGGAGCCGCTGCTTCTTATCTAAATTACAGGTTCTTTTCGCAAATTTCAAGGGGGGATTCCAGAATGTCATACTGCTCACTGATAGAAATCTTGATTTCTATCAGTGGCGGCTGCGCCGCTGCTTGCAGTCTTTCAGCAAGGAACTATTTCACTCCCCGCATTTTATGCGGGGCAGCGGCCGTAGGCCGCCCCGATTAAAACACTTCATGTTTTAATCAGTGAATAGTATCACACTCATTTTTTCAGCCAGCCGGATTCCGCGATTGTCCGGCGTCAACGGGTTGTTCAGAAATGGACCGCCGGTTCCGGAAATCTATGCGAAAAGGGGCTGTCTCGATGAGGAGGCAGTCCCTTTTGATCTCTGTATGAACGAAAATCAGTGCCAGGCCCGGCGCTTGATCTCGTTGTATAGCGCCAGACCCTTTTCCTGGCCCAGGTGCTTCCGCAGATGGTTGCAGAGCTTCTGCTTCTGGCTGTCGGCAATGAGCTGCTGGAGATGCTGCTCCTGGAGCATGGGATAGGGGGCGATCAGCGCGGCGATGTCCGCCCTGCGTCCGGATTCCTCCTTCTTGGGCTGCCGGTTCTCCTGCCCCTTGTCCTGGGCCTGCCGGCTTTTCTCCTGGGACTTGCGGGTCCCGGCCTTCCGCGTCCGCTCCTTCCGGGAAGCGGATTTTTCCTCCCGCTCCGGCTGGGGGACGGATTTTTCCTCCTGTACCGGCTGCGGCGCAGGCTGCTCCGACTCCGGGGAAACAGGCGGCTCCTGGGGCTCCGGCTGGGGAACGGGCTGCACCTCAAAAGACTCCGGCCGCGTATCCACAGACAGTTCCGGCTGTGGCGCGGGGGCAGGCTCCGGCTTGCTTTCCGGCTCGACAGCCTGGGCTTCCTTCCGCTCGGTTTCCGCCTCCCGCTCCAGGCGGCGCTGCTCCAGACGGGCCGCGCTGCGGATGCTGTCCACGCAGAGCACGTTGGGCTTCTGATCCCGCTCCGCCCAGAAGCTGGTGATATACTTGTAGCCCGTGTCCCGGGAGACGATATAGTAGTTCCGCTCCGCGGCGCCTGTGCCGATGAGATAGCCCAGCCAGGTGGAGATCTGATGGTCCAGGGCATTCCGCCCGCCCACCGCAGTCTCAAAATAGACGAAGCTGCAGCTGCTCTTTCCAATGAGGATGTGCATTTTCATGGTCAGGCGGTTGGAATTGGTGCTGTAGAAGATGACCACCTGGTCCTCGGGGCTCAGATTGGTGATCCCGCTGAGGCCGTCGGAGGCCACGTTTTCAAAGTCGATCAGATAGATGTCTCGCAAATTGTAAAACTCCTTTTGTTTGGGACGATCCTCCGCCTCACTGGAAGAGGGCGGTCATGCTCAGCAGGATCTTCGCCATCTGTCCCCGGCTGACCTTCAGAGCGGGGTCAAACAGGCCGTCGCCCACGCCGTCCACCAGTCCTCTGGCAGAGCAGTAGCGCACGGCGGCGCTGCCGGCCTCGGTCATGAGCCCCTCATCCCGAAAGGCCAGGGCCTCCCGCCGGGGCTCAACGCCGTAGCGGCTTAGGTACCGGGCCAGAAGCACGCACATCTCCTCCCGGCCGATCTCCTCGTCGGGATAGAGCATGCCGCTCGGGTCCGCCTGGATCAGGTCCCGGGACACGGCCCAGGCCACGGCGGGCGCAAACCAGCGGTCCGCGGGAACATCCCGGCAGGTGCCCCAGGTGTAGCTGCTCAGGTCGTCGCCGGAGAAGTTGGCCAGGACCTGAAGCATCTGGGCCCGGGTCAGGTTTTCCTCGGGCATAAAGAGCCCGAAGCCGTCGCCCTTCATAAGACCCTGCTCATAGGCTTCCATAACACAGTCATAATACCACTTGTCCGCCGGCACGTCGAAGAACACGCCGCCGGAGTCCGTTCCGGACTGGGCGGGCTCCGGCTCCCGGGTGGACTTGGGGGTCTCCCCGGACTCCACCGGCGTCAAAAACCAGTTTGCCTCGATGGCCCGGCGGCGGATCAGGCTCTCCCGAACCACGCCGCCCGCCTTGTTGATCCGGCCGAAGGCGTCCTGCACGTTGGCCTCCGTCCAGGCGGAGGGACCGTCCAGCAGGATCTGCTTGATCCGGTACCAGGTGCCGTCATCGTTTTTCGCATAAGTCCAGCAGTCGCCGATGTTGTAGGTCAGGCTGATCAGCGCGTCGAACTGATGCTGATTGATGACGACGTCGTTCCGCTGGAGGAACCGGTTTACCGTCGCCTCGTCGCTCGCGAGCTCCTTGGCCAGCGCGGCCTTTCCCTGCTCCCGGGTGATGACCACGTCGTCGGGGTTTACGCCGTCCTCCAGCTCGGGGAACAGCTCGATCACCGTGGAATACATGGTGCCGTAGCCGATGGTGTAGTGGGCGTAGTCAAAGTACCGCTTTTCGTCAAAGCCCTCGAACGCCACGATCATGGCGACGCCGTCCTCGCTGGTGGTGTAGGTGGGAACATCCAGAGCGTGAACGGGAACCTTCAGAATGGTCAAAAGGGTCAGCGCGCACAGCGCGGCGCTGAGAATCGTCCTATGTAATCTGTTCATAATGCCTCCCGCGAAGGTGCTTGTTACTATTTTGTAATTTTATTATACACAAACTTCACGGAAATGCAAGGGTTTCCTGGGTTCTTTTGAAAATTCATTTCAAATTGTCATTAATTTGTTTGACTTTTTGTCATATTTTGCCGCTCAATCCAACTCAGCCACCCGCTCAAACCGAAATTCCTGGGCCGCCTCCGGATATTTCTCCCGGTCCACGGGGCTGAGAAACATGTCCTTGGGCCGGGCAAAAATCCCGAAATCCCCGTAGAGGGCCTGGTAAACGACCAGCTCCTCCCCGGTTTCCGTGTGGATGGCGGTGCAGAGGACTTGGTAGAGCCTGCCCTTGAAATGCCGGTACTTCTGACCGGGCAGAATCTCCCGGGGGCTCATTCCCCGTCCTCCGTCAGCCAGACGGCCTCCACGGGGGGCCGGTATACGGTCCGCAGGTAGGTTTCTCCCTGGGCTTTTCCCGCCATGAGCGCGCACCGGACCCGGCAGTCCCCGGGCAGCCCCAGAGCTTCCCGGATCTCCGGAAACCGGTCGCTGACCTGCCGGAGATAGCCGCCCCAGCAGGTGGAGAGCCCCGCCTGGACCAGCAGCAGCTCCAGCTCCGCCATGGCCACCGTGGGGTCCAGCACCGGGTTGAGACATTCCTCCGGGCTCCAGGCCACGATCATGCAGGGCGCGCCGCAGGTGAGCAGATCCGTGCCCTTGGAGAAGAGCTTGTTCAGCTCCGGGGCCTCCCCGTGCTCAGCGCAGAGGGACAGGCACAGATCCCGCAGCTTTTCCACCGCGGGCTTTCCATAGACCACGGTGAACCGGTAGGCCCGCTGGTTCTTCCCGCTGGGGGCGTAGTTGGCCAGATCCAGGGCATGCTGGAGAAGCTCCCGCGCCGGAGGCTCCTTCCGGTAGCGCCGGACAGACCGGCGGGTGGTGATGAGACGCTCCAGGGGATCCTCCCGCTCCGGGGGATAGACCGCCTCCCTGGGCAGCTCCTCAAAGGAGATGGCCTTTCTGGGGCAGGCGGCGGCGCAGTGCATGCACTGGATGCACCGGCGGCGGGGGTGGATCTCCGGGGCGGTCTCTCCGGGGACGAAGACGCCCATGGAGCAGGCCCGGAGACAGCTCTGACAGTTGACGCAGCGGTCCTTTTCGATGTACACCATGGCGGTTCACTCCTGTTTCAAAAGCTGGGCGGCGGCATAGTCCCGATAGTGCTGCACCGACCGCAGGGTTTCCGCCGTCCGATCCTCGCTCAGGGTCCTGGTGACCCGGCCGGGCACGCCCATGACCATGGAGTTGGGCGGGATCACCGTCCGGGGGGACACCACGGCGCCCGCCGCCACGATGCTTCCCTTCCCGATGACGCAGCCGTCGAGCAGGATGGCCCCCATGCCGATGAGGCAGCCGTCCTCCACGGTGCAGGAGTGGAGAATGGCGTTGTGCCCCACCACGCAGTCCCGGCCGATGATGGTGGGATAGCCCGAGGCGCAGTGGGCCACGGAGTTGTCCTGGACGGAGGTGTTCTCCCCGATGACAATGGGCTCCACGTCGCCCCGAAGGACGGCGCCGTACCAGATAGAGGCGCCGGGCTTCACGGTCACGTCCCCGATGATGGACACGTCCTCGGCCAGATAGGACCCGGAAAGTCTGGGGCTCGTGCCCTTGTAATCCTTGATGATCAACGCGGTTTCCTCCTCAATCCGTTCCCAGGGGCGGCAGCGCCGGGACGCCCATGTGGGCCCGGCCCTCCGACAGAGGGATCATGTTCGCCTGGGGGACCCCCAGCTCCAGCCGCCCGAAGACCAGCTCCAGCCAGCTGATACAGTCCTCCATCCACCTTGCCACCCGGAGATTTTCCCGTTCGGGATCCCCCAGAGAGGAGGCGGTGGTATTCAGGCTGCTGGCGTGGGCTCCGGCCATGTAGGTGTGGCACTCAAAGGGCACGTCGTGCCTGGCCAGGGCCTCCATGAGCAGAAGGCCGTGCTCCACGGGCACGATCCTGTCGCCGTAGATATTCCAGAGGAACACCGGCGGCGTGTGAGCTCCGACCCAGTTCTCCACGGAGGCGATCTCCCGCAGCTCCTCCAGGGACCGGTCTCCGGCCAGAAGCCGGTACATATCGCCCTCGCCCTCGATATCCACGGTGACGCCGGGATAGCCCAGGATCAGGGCGTTGGGGCGGCCCTCCTGCTCCCTGCAGCCCGAGGCCGCGAGCACATCCTCCCGGTTCCACATGGTTCCCACGCAGCCGGCCACGTGGCCTCCCGCGGAGAAGCCGCAGAGCGCCAGCCTGTCTGGGTCCTGGCCCCATTCTTCGCTCCTGGACCGGATCAGCTTGAGCGCCCGGCACACGTCGGCGGCGGAGTTGGGGAATTCCGCGTAGGGCGCGATGGAGTACCGCAGCAGATAGGCGTTGAAGCCCGCCCCGGCAAAGGCCATGGCCACAGGCTCTCCCTCGCTGATGCTGGGGAACTGGTAGGCGCCCCCCGGAAGCACCACCACGCCGGGCCGGGCGGGATAGGTTCCCGGCACCGTGGTCCAGCGCTGGATGTAGGTGTAGAGCATGACGCGGTGATCTCCGTAGAGATCGATTTTTTCGCAGATCATGATAAAATCCCCTCCAAATCAAAATCCGGCACGTATTCGTCCGTGGCGGCGGCGGGCTCCTGGAGGAAGCCGTCCTCCAGATCCAGCATATAGAGCCAATCCACCACCGCCTCGTATTCTGCCCGGGTGACGGTCCGGTCCATGGGCGGCATGTTTTTTTCGGGTCCCGCCGGCACGTACTGCGCCATGAGGCTCAGAAGCACCGTGCCTCTGGGGAAGTGCTCCGCCACGTAGTCCAGCACCTTCAGGCTGTTCTGGACGTGCCCCGGCAGAATCAGATGGCGGATCACCGTGCCCCTGATCAGCATCCCCGCTTCATCGAAGACACAGGGCCCCGTCTGGCGCACCATCTCGTCGATGGCCGCGCAGGCCGCGGGAAAATAGTCCGGGGCACGGGAAAGCGCTGCCGCCAGATCCGATTCCGCGTATTTCAGGTCCGGCAGATACACGTCCACCAGGCCGTCCAGCGTTTTCAGCGTCTCGGCGGACTCATAGCCCCCGCAGTTGCAGATGACCGGCACCGGGAGCTTCGGAGTCAGGGCCGGCAGAATGGAAGGCAGAAAATGAGTGGGCGTCACCAGCTCAATGTTGTGGGCCCCCTGGTCGATCAGACGCTGAAAGATCTCCCTTAAGCGCGCCGTGGAGATCTCCGCCCCGAAGCCCTCCAGGCTGATCCGGTCGTTCTGACAGTAGCTGCAGCCCAGGGAACAGCCGGAGAAGAACACGGTTCCGGCTCCTCTGGTCCCGGAGATGGGCGGCTCCTCCCAGAAGTGGAGGGCAGCCCGGGCGGCGGTGATCCGGTCGCCCATGCCGCAGAAGCCCCGCTGTCCGGCGGTCCGGTCCACGCCGCAGGCCCTGGGACAGAGGCGGCAATGCCGGTAGGCCTCCATCACTTCACCAGCAGCTCCGCCACGCCCCGGAGCTCCGGCACCTCCGCATCGCAGATCCGGCCGAAGTCCGCCATGACCGACAGCTCCAGGCTGTGGGGCACCACCGCCAGCAGGGGCGCGCCGATGGCCTTGGCGTGCGCCTCCGGGTCCGTGCCCAGGAGAATGGTCCCGGCCTCGGTCCGGAGGAAGGCCCGGTTCTCCACCACGCCCAGCACGGGGATCATGATCATCTTCATGAGGCCCGCAGACTTCTTCACCAGATAGTCGCTGAGATCCGAGGGGTTGGACACGCACACCGCGCCGTCAAAGGGAATGATGGTCCCAAGCTGGAGCGGCACGTCGCCGATGCCCGAGGGCATGTCCACCAGCATGAAGTCCAGATCCTCCGGCCATTTGGTGTTGAGGTAGAAATAGAGGGCGCCCTCGGCGATGTCCTTGCCGTAGCTCAGCAGGGGCTGATTCGCGTCCTTCTCCACGTTGCCCATGGACAAAAACCGGACGCCGCTGTCGGCGGTCATGGGGATCAGGGCCTCGCCCTCGGCCTCGGCGGGTTCCACCTTGCCGTAGAGGTAGTGAATGGAGGGATTTGCCAGATCCGCATCCAGCACAGCCGTCTTTTTCCCCATCTTCTGAAGCATGTCCGCCAGCAGACAGGTCACCACGGATTTTCCCGTGCCGCCCTTTCCGCTGAACACCGCCACGATCCGGGCGGCCTTTTTCGGCGTCTTCTGCTCCGCCGTCCGGGAGTCGCAGTCGCTGGAGCAGGACTCGCACTTTCCGGAGCAGGAAGAGAATCCGTCCTCCCCCATGGCCTCCAGATCGGACATGTATTTCATGTATTTCTTTTCGTGCTCCTCTAAAATCCGCTTCTGTTCCTCGGTCACGTCGATCGCTCCTTTTTATGGTGCATTATTTCAATAGTATAGCACAATTCCCGAAAAAAACAACCTGAGAAACCGGCGGAAAAACGTGCTTGAACAACGGCCGGATAGATGTTATGCTTTTTGTATATCAGGGAAAGGAGGGACTGTCATGGGCAAGACAAGGGCAAGAGCATGGTATCTGGACAATCTGCGGCTGCTGCTGATCTTCCTGGTGGTCCTGGGCCATACCCTGGAGCAGATCGACGGGGTCATCCGCACGGGATTGTTCGAGGTCATCTACACCTTTCACATGCCCGCGTTTCTGTTCCTCAGCGGGTATTTTGCAAAATTCCGGCCCAAAAAGCTCCTGACCCGGCTGGTGATCCCCTATCTGGTATTTCAGCTTCTCTACAGCCTCTTCGGAGCGCTGATTCTCTATCACACCCCGGTGACGGTCCGTTTTGCCTCCCCTTACTGGATCATGTGGTATTTGATGGCCATGGTGATCTATACGCTCCTGCTGCCGCTGCTGGACGCCCTGGAGCAGCGCAGATTTGCAGTTCTGGGGGTCTCGGCCCTGACCGCTCTGCTGGCGGGCTTCGACAGCTCCATCGGCTACGACCTGTCCCTGTCCCGTGCGGTGGTGTTTCTGCCCTTCTTCGCGGCAGGCTATTACGCCGGAAAGGGAGATTTCCTGACCGCGTTCCGGGGAAGACGGGACCTGCGTCTGCCTCTGACCCTTGCCGGGCTGGCGGGGATTGCCCTGCAGCTCGTATATCTCTATCTGCGGAAGCTCCCCATGGCCTTTTTCTACGGGGCCATGGCCTACAACCTTACGGACCGGGGCGGCCCCCTGGACCGGCTGGCCCTGGGACTATTCGCCCTCTGCTGGATCCTTCTGCTGGTCCTCCATATGCCGGATCGGGAAATCCCCCTGCTGACGGATCTGGGCCGGTCCACCATGATCATCTATCTGCTCCACGGCTTTGCCGTCTATCTCACCTGGAAATACAGCCTGTTCCGCTATTCCAACGCCGTAAACGGCCTGCTGGCCCTGGGCTTTGCCCTGGGGCTGACGCTCCTGCCGGGCCTGCTCGGCCTGGGCTGGAGCCGCATCGTCCGTATGAATCGGAGGTCCTGACATGCAGAAGAATCAAATATTCACCGCCGAGATCACCGGCTGCACCTCCCATGGCTTCGGGGTGGCCCGGCTGGAGGATCGGGCGGTCTTTGTGAAGGGAGCCATTCCCGGGGAGACCTGCGAGATCCGGGTGGTAAAGGTGACGAAAACGGCTGTCTACGGACGGCTGGAGAAGGTGCTTGCCGAGGTCGATGATGAAGACTTCGTGCGTATCGCGGTGAATGTAGCGCATTATCATCATGAACGCTACGACGGTAGGGGCTATCCGGACGGACTGAACGGTGAACAGATACCCGCTGAAGCCCGGATAATGGCACTCGCAGATGTATTCGACGCACTGGTGAGCAAGCGCTGCTACAAAGATGCCATGCCTTACGATAAAGCATTTGAAATTATAACCGAAGGGCTTGGAACGCAGTTCGACCC
>CAJOHR010000037.1 GCA_905234425.1 uncultured Oscillospiraceae bacterium
ACACGTTCTTTCCCGCTTATACCTGCCCCGTCTACTGTCGGCGTTCCGTGCAGCTATTGGACTTTGGTTTGTTTGGCAACCTCATCCACGCCTTCCAGCCTATCCGGACATCTTTTACAGGCCAGCGTTTTGCCTCCGTCTTCCTTCAGACCCCACCTCGCGATGACGCCCTTGACCTTGGCTGTATCCTTCCCGCTGCCGGGCGGATTCGGGACTTTCACCCGTTAGATCGTGCGCTCGCCGGGCACACCAAAAGACGCCGCCGGGAGCATATCCCGACGGCGTCCCATTTTTCTATTCGCTCTCCCGGCCGACCTTCCGGCTTCGCTTATTTTCATACATGAGCTGATCGGCCCGGCGGGCCACGTCCTCCACGGTCCGGTCGATGAAGGGATCGTACACGGCCACGCCCATGGCCACCCGCACCTGTTCCCACTCCGTCTCCGCAAAGGCGCAGATCTCGGCGCTGGTCTCCTCAAAGAGCCGCACGAGTTCCTCCCGGTTTTTGAAATCATCTCCCCGGAGGATGACGGCGAACTCGTCGCCGCCGGTCCGGAACACGGCGCTGTGCTGGAACACGCTGCAGATCAGCGCGCTGGCGGACTTCAGATAGAGGTCTCCCTTGTCGTGGCCGAACCGGTCGTTGATGACCTTCAGATCGTCGCAGTCGAACAGTCCCAGGGCGAATTCCGGCTTGTCGCCGGGCATGGTAAGCTCATTCTCCAGCTTCTGGAGGGAGATGTCGTAAGCCCCCTTGTTGTGGACCGAGGTCAAAGCGTCAGCATAGGCCAGGTTGTTGAGATCCGTGATATAGACCTTCAAATGGCGGATCAGCTGGTCCACAGCCCGGGTCAGGATCCCCACCTCGTCGCTTGCGTCCGAAGCCAGCTCAAAATCGTAGTTGCCGCGGTTGACCTCCTTGGCCACCTCCGTCAGCTCCCGGAGGGGCTTTGTGATATGGCCGGTGAAGCGCATGGTCAGAAGCACGAAGACGATGAGCAGCACCACGGAGACGATCAGGATCGCCGCAATGAGCTGCTGCCAGTTTCCGTTGACCTCCGAGACGGGCACGGTCACATTCAGCCGCATACCGTTGCTGAGAGGCAGCCACACCGCCTGCTTCTCCACACCGTCAAAGCTATAGCGGATAAAGGCGTCGTCGCTGAGCAGTCCCTTGGGGACCTTGGGCATTTCCTCCGGCGAGAGAACGGTCACATCCATGCGGGGGTGATAGATGATGGTGCCTGCGGCGTCGTTCAAAAAGGCGTATCCGTTGTCGTAGAGCTTGATGTGGTCCACCTGCTCGGCCATGGTGGTGTAGTCGATCTCAATGCCCACCACGCCGATGAAAGTATCCCTCCAGTAGATGGGCTCATTGTAGGAAATCACACGCACGTTCAGGTTGTCGGTAATGTAGGGCGGCAGCCAGATGGGCTCACCCGTGGACTTGGGCACGGTGAACCACACCAGGCTGGAGGTATCCGCCGTGTCATAGAGGGAGATATCCGTCACCTCATGTTCTGCGAATCCGCTGCCGTCCAGGTCCGTATACCAGAAGCCCTTCACGGTATCGGAAATCGCAGGATCGATCCGGTAGTAGTAAGTCAGAACGCCGTTTGTTTTACGGGCAGCCTTCTCAAATATCTCCTCCGTCCGCTGCATGTGGGCCTCCAGAACGGCAGGCTCCAGGCTGTCCAGTCTTCCCAGATCCTCCTGGGCAAAGGTGGAGACCAGCTCCACGGACTGTTCCACGCTGTCGAAATAGGAGTCCAGGTTTTTCTCCCCTGTCTCACACAGGAGCAGCAGCATTTCCTCGGAATTGCTGTTTCCCAGATTCCGAATGGCCGTTACGCTCAGGAGTGTGGCAATGGTCATGGAGATCACGATGGCGCACACCGTCAGAAGCGTCGTTTTGGTACGAATCGAATTCATAGGATATTCACCCTCACACGTATATGGAATGCAATCAGGCCGGAGCGGCCCGCGAAAATCGAGTATTTTGTTATTATATCTGAGAATACCCTATTGTTCAAGACAAATATGCACGGATGCCGCGCTGCCCGTACAGCACGGCATCCGGTTTTCCATTATATGAGTATCTCCTCCAGCGTATGCCAGGAGAGAACCGCGCATTTGACCCGGGCGGGGATTTTGGAAATGCCCTGGAGGGCCGCGGCGTCCTCCAGCTCCTCCAACTCCTCGTCGGTGATCTCCCCGGTGATCATCCGGAGGAAGCTGTCGCAGAGGCGCCTGGCCGTGTCCACATCCCGGCCGATGATCAGGTCCAGCATAAGGGAGGAGGATGCCTGGGAGATGGCGCAGCCGGAGCCGGAGAAGCCCCCGTCCGCAATCACCCCGTCCTCCACCCGGAGGGACAGGATAATGTCGTCTCCGCAGGAGGGATTGACCCCCTCCAGGGTGTGGGTGGCGCCCTCCACCGGATGCCGGTGGGCGCTGTTCCGGCTGTTCTCCGTGATGATCTGACTGTATAGCTCTTTAAGATCCAAGGCCCATCCACCTCCTGACGTTTTTCAGGGCACTGAGGAAAATCTCCACGTCATCCGCCGTATTGTAGACGGCGAAGCTGGCCCGGGCACAGGCCCCGATGTTCAGATATTCCATCAGAGGCTGGGCACAGTGATGGCCCGCTCGAATGGCCACGCCCTCGGCGTCCAGGATCGTGGCCACGTCGTGGGGATGGACGTCCTGGACGTTGAAGGAGATGACGCCCTTTCGCTCTCCCGGGGCGCCGCTTCCATAGACTGTGACCCAGGGCAGCCCTTTCAGGCCGTCCAAAGCCTGCTCCATAAGGGCATCCTCATGGGCCAGAATGCTCTCCCAGCCCAGAGACTCCATATAGTCCATGGCGGCGGCAAGGCCCACCTCGCCCCCCACGTTCCGGGTGCCCGCCTCGAACTTCCGGGGTGCCTCGGCCCAGGCGGCCCGGTCCTCATGGACGTAGGCGATCATGTCCCCGCCGGAAAGGAAGGGCGGCGTCTTCTCCAGCAGCTCTTTTTTCCCATAAAGGCCGCCGATGCCCATGGGCGCGTAGAGCTTGTGTCCGGAGAAAGCGGCGAAGTCCACGTTCAGCGCCTTTACATCCACGGGAATATGGGGCACGGACTGGGCGCAGTCCAGCACCACCACGGCCCCGACCCTGTGGGCCTTCTCCACAATGGCCTCCACCGGCGTCACCAGGCCCAGCACGTTGCTGACATGGGCCACGGCCACCACCTTCGTGTTGGAACTGATCTTCCGCTCCAGTTCCGCTTCTGTGAGCCGGCCGGATCCATCCGGATAGAGGTATTTCAGCGTCGCGCCGGTCTGCTCCGCCACCCGCTGCCAGGGCACCAGATTGGAGTGGTGCTCCGCCACATAGACCAGGATCTCGTCTCCGGCATGGAGGAAGTTCCGTCCGTAGCTGTAGGCCACCAGATTCAGGGCCTCGGAGCTGTTCTGCGTGAAGATCAGCTCGTCTGCCGCCGCCCCGATGAATTTTGCCGCTCTGGCCCGGCTGCCCTCATGGACGTCTGTGGCCCGCTGGGCCAGATCGTAGACGCCACGATGTGGATTGGCGTTGTCCCGGAGATAGTAGTCCCGGATGGCGTCCAGGACCTGATTGGGCTTCTGGGTGGTGGCCCCGTTGTCCAGATACACAAGCCGGGTCCCGTTCTCCCGGGTATTCAGAATGGGAAAATCCCCGCGCACGTCGATCATGTTCCGAGCCTCCCCTCCAAAAATGCCTCGGCCTCACACCGGAGGTCCGGGGGCAGCACGTCCAGCACCGGGGCGAATTTCGCCAGGGCCAGAAGCCGCCGGGCCTCCCCCTGATCCACGCCCCGGGAGGCCATATAGTAGAGCATCCGGTCGTCCAGCCGTCCGATGGAGGCGGCGTGCTGACCCTCCACCTGCTCCTCCCCGCAGAGGATCAGGGGCGCCGTCCGGTTCCGCACCTCGGGGCTGAGCAGCAGCACGTCCTCGCTCTCATGCCCCACGCCGTGGACCGCGCCCCGCCGGAAGTCGATGGTTCCCCGTAGGATCTTGTCGCAGGCACCGTCCAGAACGCCGGCGGCATGGATCTCGCTCCCGGTCTCCTTTCCTGTGTGGATGGCTGTGTCGCTGAAATCCAGGACGCCGTTTCCGTCGCCGTAATAGCAGGTATTGGCTCCGAACCGGCTGGCTCTGCCCAGCAGGAGACATTTCCCGCCGCAGAGAACCCTTTCGCCTCCCAGGACCGCCCGAACCAGATCCACTTTGGCGTCCTTTCCAGCCTCCGCAGCCAGAGCGGAGAAGGATGTTGCCTTTTTGTCCAGCATCTGAAGCTGGATCAGGGTCACCTGGGCCCCTTCCCCCGCCTGAACCTCGGTCAGGGAGCCGTGGACGCTGCCCTCCACGCCGCCGCGGATCACCTCGACGAGGTTGATCCGGCTTCCCGGCAGAGCCCGAAGGGTCACGTGGGAGAGGGCGCACGGATGGTCCGTGTCCAGGGTGTGCTGAATCAAAACAGGGGTTTTAGTCTGTCCCCGGACCGTCAGGCAGAGCCGATGGCCCGCCTGATCCCGCAGCAGCTTGTCCAGGTCCCCGCCGGCCGCGCTTTCCAAGGGCGAAAAGCCGGGACATACCTCCGGGGCCGCGGAATCGGGAAGCGTCACCTTTGAATTTGCCTCGCCCCAGCCCTCTTTGGGAATCTCCGGCAGGGAAATTCCCGCCCCATTGACCCCCAGACGCCGCCAGGTGGGAGACGGCAGGGGATTTAATACGGTCGTATTCATGGTGTTCCTCCTTAAGACGTGGCGCCCTGCATTTCCAGATGGATCAGGTTGTTCATCTCCACCGCGTACTCCAAGGGCAGCTCCTTGGCGATGGGCTCGGCAAAGCCGCCCACAATGAGCGCCCTTGCGTCCTCCTCGGAGAGGCCGCGGCTCATGAGATAGAAGATGGATTCCTCGCTGATCCGGCCGATCCTGGCCTCATGGCCCACGTCCACCTGATCCGTCCGGATGTCCATGACGGGGATGGTGTCGGACCGGCTTCTGTCGTCCAGCATCAGGGACTCGCAGGACACGCTGGAGCGGCTTCCCTCCGCGGTTTTCGTCACGGTGACGCCGCTGCGGAAGTTGGAAACGCCGCCGTCCCGGGCGATGGATTTCGTCACGATATGAGAGCTGGTGTCCTTTCCCAGATGCACCACCTGGGCGCCTGTGTCCAGCTCCTGGCCGTTTCCGGCGAAGGTGATGCCCGTGAACTCCATCCGGGCACCCGCCCCCTTCAGGATGCTCATAGGGTAGAGGCAGGAGGTGTGGGAGCCGAAGGAGCCGGAAACCCATTCGATGGTCCCGTCCTCCTCCACCACAGCCCGCTTGGTGTTCAGGTTGTACATATTTCTGGACCAGTTTTCGATGGTGGAGTACCGGACCCGGCTCCCCTTCCCCACGTAAATCTCCACGCAGCCGGCGTGGAGGTTGGCCACGTTATACTTGGGAGCGGAGCAGCCCTCGATAAAGTGGAGGTAGGCGTTTTCATCCACGATGATCAGCGTATGCTCAAACTGCCCGGCGCCGGGGGCGTTCATGCGGAAATAGCTCTGCAGCGGGATCTCCACGCTGACGCCCGGGGGCACATAGACAAAGCTGCCCCCGGACCAGACCGCCCCGTGGAGGGCGGCGAACTTGTGATCTGTGGGCGGGACCAGCTGCATGAAGTGGTCCCGGATCATACCGGCGTAGGGCCCGGTCAGGGCGCTCTCCAGGTCCGTGTAGATGACGCCCTGGGCCGCCACCTCCTCCTGAAGATTGTGGTAGACCACCTCGGAATCATACTGGGCCCCCACACCAGCCAGCGCCGCCCGCTCCGCCTGGGGAATGCCCAGGCGCTCAAAGGTATTCTTGATGTCCTCAGGCACCTGATCCCAGGAGCCCTGCATGGTGGTTTTGGGGCGGACATAGGTGACGATGTTGTCCATGTTCAGCCCCTCGATAGAGGGACCCCACCTGGGAAGCTCCAGTTCGTTGTAGATCGTCAGGGACCTCTGCCGGAACTCCGCCATCCACTGGGGATCGTGCTTTTCCTCCGAGATCCTTGCCACGATCTCCGGGGTCAGGCCTGCGTCGGTCTGAAAGTCCGCGTCCACTTCATAGCGGAAGTCATAGCGGGAGCGGTCGATCTCCTCCACATGGGTTTTTTCTCCCAATTTCAGCTCCCCCTTTCCGGGCTCACGGTGCCGAAGCCGCCCCGGGTGATCTCGGAGATCAGCTCCGGACCGCCTGTGCGGACAATTTTCCTGCCCTCCAGGACATGGACGTAATCCACGTCCAGCCCCTCCAGGATCTTGGCGTTGTGGGTGATGATCAGGAGGGCGTTGTTTTCATTGTGATAGGCCCGGATGCCCTTGGAGACCACCCGCACCGCGTCCACGTCCAGGCCGGAGTCCGTCTCATCCAGCAGCGCCAGCTTGGGCCTCAGCATCAGGAGCTGCAGAATCTCCGCCTTTTTCTTCTCGCCGCCGGAGAAGCCCACGTTCAGATACCGTCCGGCGTAGTCCGGGTCCATGTCCAGGGCCTCCATCTGCCGTTTCAGCTCCTTTCCGAAGGCGATGACCTTCAGGGGCTTTCCGGTGACGGCCCGGATGCTGGTCCGGAGGAAGTTCTCCAGGGTGATCCCCGGAATCTCCTCCGGGGTCTGGAAGGACAGGAAGATTCCCTTTTTCGCCCGGACGTCGGCGGAAGAACCGGTGATGTCCTCCCCCTCCAGACGGATGGCGCCGCCGGTGACCGTGTAGCGGGGGTCTCCCATAATGGACGCGGCCAGGGTGGACTTTCCCGCGCCGTTGGGGCCCATGAGCACGTGGAGCTCCCCGGGATGAATCGTCAGGTCCAGGTTTTCCAGAATGGTCTTCTCCCCGGCCTTGACAGACAGCTTTTCAATTTGCAGCAGGGCTGATTGCATAATCGGACGCCTCCCGAAAGTATATTATTTTACTAGGAATTCATTGCAGGCTTATAATATACCATTTTACTAGGAAATGCAACAGGGAATTTACGATTTCTGAAAAAAGTCCAGGTCCTTTGTTTTCCTTTTATTTTGGCACAAATCTTGCTTTAATAATCACAGAGAAATCACGAAAGGAGTCACGCATATATGGAAATCAACGGCATCTATCAGCTGACGGAAAGCGTCTCCCTTGAAAAGCTGGTCATCGCCCCGGAAAGCAGGCTGGAAGCCCCCGAGGGAAAGCTTCTGACCGTGGTGGTGGACGGCGTGGAGATCGACCCGGTTCCCGGGGAATACGCCGGGGACATTCAGCTCTTCGTCACCGACTACATTGAGGCTCCCATGGAGGGCATGCACGCCCGGCCGGGAGATCCCCCGGAGGCCTATCGGGCGGCCCTGCTGCTGGGCAAGGACGGTCTCTCGGCCAACGCCGCCTCCGCCGCCTATGTGGGCGGGACCGTCGTGGGCAACACCGTCACCGGCGGCGTCATGAAGTCCACCGGCGAGTGCTTCAATAACCTGATCATCACCGATGGCAGCTACACCGTAAAAGACCTGACCATCGAGAACACCGGACATTCCGTGGACGACGGCAAGGGCCTGGGCTGCGGCATTCTGGCCGGCGGCGACAGCGAGACCGTCTTTGAAAACCTGACCGTCAAAAACCGAGGCATCCGGAACGACGCCATCGTCACCGGTCACACAGCGAAAATGACCGTGAAAAACTCCACCATCGAGTGCGTGGGCGGCACCCCGGCCGAAATCCAGGCGGTCCATAAAATCCGGCCCGGCAAGGCCTGCATGACCTATGTCTCCGGCGGCTGGGGCACCACCCGGGCCGTCAACGTCCAGAACGATTCCTCCGTCCGGTTTGAGAACTGCACCATCAAATCCGACAGCTGGGGCGTGCTGTCCACCGACGGCATTTCCAGCCCCAAGGAGTTCCACGAGCCCAAAACCCGGATCTACGCCAAGGACTGCGACGTGGAGCTCACGGGCCGCCACGGCTACGGCTCCTACTCCATCGGAGACTGCACCAACATCTTCGATCACACCAGGATGTCCGCCCCCGACGTGGCCTACAAGGTGGCAAACGAGCTGGCCGGCGGCGAATTCATCAATGGCTCCCAAATCGTGGGCGGGCGCTTCGGCGTCATGTGGCAGTCCAATCAGGGCGGCAAGCTGGTGGTGAAGGACTCCTCCATCAAGTCGGGCCGGTCCACCTTTATCGCCCGGTCCTGCTTCCCCAACATCTACTGCGAGAACGCCGTCCTGGAGCCCGGCAACCGGGTCATCCTCCAGATGTTCGACTCCGACGACCCCGGCTTCGGCAAATCCGAGGTGGAGGTCGATACCGAGGTGGCCGTGAAAGACCCGGCGCATGACGTGACGAAGGCCCAGTACCATCCCGTGTCCATCTGGGGCTTCGAGCAGGAAAACTGGTGCACCGATCTCCAGGCCACGTTTAAGGACATGACCATCGTCGGGGACTTCTACAACGGCATCACAAACGCCAAAAAGCCCATGGGCCCCATGCCCGCCATGCCCAAGCCGGATGGGGACAAGCCCGGTGCGCCTGCCGGCGGACCTCCCGCCGGTGGACCTCCCGCAGGCGGACCTCCCGCAGGCGGACCTCCCGCAGGCGGCGCACCCATGGGAATGCCCGGCATGAACCAGAAGAACTATCCCATCAACCTGGTTCTGACCCTGGACAACGTGAAGCTGGAGGGCGTGATCTCCGCCTCCAAGGCCCAGCACGCGGTGAAAACCATCTCCGGCTCCAACCGGAAGGAGATCTATCAGGTCTACGACGCGCCGCAGCCCGTGGTGAACAACGGCGTCATCGTTTCTCTTAAAAACGGCACCGAGTGGACCATTATCGGCCACAACTATCTCTCCGCCCTGCATATCGACGAGACCTCCGTCATCCGCACCCCCGACGGCTGCGACGTGGAGATGATCGTGGACGGCAAAGAGGTCCCCTGCGTGCCCGGCGATTACACCGGCGACATCTTCATTAAGGCAAAGCAGCTTCCTACGCCTGCGATGTTCTGACCCAAAGGGTATGCAGAAAGGCCATCGGCGGTCGCCGATGGCCTTTCTGCATATTGGGAAATGAGGAAAAGAAATTGATCAAAGCGTCATGGCCACGTCAAAGGCGCTGCGCACCGCCTGCTGGACGGTGCCCACGGCCTTGCAGTCGCCAATCAGGGTAAAGGGCACGCCGGGGAGGATCAGGGACTCCGCATCCGCTGTTTTGGACTTGAATCCCACGCAGAGCACCACGCTGTCGGCCTCCAAAATCTGTTCGGCGCCGTCGGCGTCGATATAGGTGACCTTGCCCGCCTCAATTTTGGAGCAGCAGCCATTAACAATGGTATGGAGGTTCTCCCGTTCGTTCAGTTCAATGTCCATGGCCCAGTGGTAGGTAAACCAGGCGTCGGGTGCGATCTTCGACTGCATCTCCAGGATGGTCACATCCTTGCCCAGCCAGGCAAGATGGATGCCCGTCTCGGCGCCCACCTGTCCGCCGCCGATGATGACGATCTTCTGGCCCAGCTTATCTTCCTTGCCGAACACGTCGGGGGCCTTCACCGTGGTCTCCACCCCGGGAATGGGGATCACCAGGGGGTCGGCGCCCAGGGCCAGGATCACATGATCCGGCTTCTCCGCCGCCAGGACCTCGGGGGTGGCAGTCTTGTTCAGCCGCACGTCGATATCCCGCTTGCCCACCTGGGTGATCAGATACTGCTTAAACCGGCCCAAATCCCGCTTGAATTCCGCGTAGTCCGCAAAGTTGAGCTGACCGCCCAGATGGTCCTTGCTTTCAAACAGCACCACCTGATGGCCCCGGTCGGCGAGATAGATCGCCGCCTGCATCCCCGCAGGGCCGCCGCCCACGACGCAGATCTTCTTCCCGCCCTCTGTGGGCAGGATGTACTTGTCCAGCTTGTCCTCGATGCCGATGGTGGGGTTCACAGAGCAGACGAAATGATCGTAGTAGCAGGCCCCGTCGTGGCATTTGAAACACTTGATACAGGGCCGCACGTCCTCCGGCTTGCCCGCATAGGCCTTTTTTGCCAGATCCGGGTCCGCGATGACGCCCCGGGCGATGGAAACAAAGTCCGCTTTTCCGGAGGCGATAATCTCCTCGGCCTGGTCCAGATTCTGGATGGCTCCGATGGCCACGATGGGTATGGAGGTGCCGGACTTCTTCATGGCCTCGGCATACTGTACGTTGGGGGTGTCCGGCAGGAAGCCCGAGGGATGGGTGGTGGTGAAGTACCGGGCGTTGTTCATGCCGCAGGAGCAGTGGAGCAGGTCCACCCTGCCCTCCAGCAGCTTCACAAGCTCCGCGCTCTCCTCCACGGTGATGCCCTCGGGGTCCACCTCGGACACGGAGAACCGCAGCTCAATGAGAAAATTCTTCCCGCACTTCTCCCGGATGGAATCCAGGGTCATGGTCAGATACCGGGCCCGGTTCTCCAGGGAGCCGCCGAATTCGTCCGTCCGCTTGTTGAACCGGGAGGACAGAAACGCGGCATTGTCGCTGGCGTGGCCGAAGTGGATCATGCACATGTCAAAGCCGGCTTTTTTCACGATGGCCGCTGCCTCGCCGAACCAGTTTGCTTTTTTCTCGATCAGCTCCCTGGGCATCTCCACGGAGTCCCGGCCCATCTTTTTGAGCCCCGGACTGACGGCGTAGTACTGGTCATAGAAGTACTGGTCCGAGAGCTGCATGGAGGCCACGGCCCCGAAGTGGTGGACCCTTGCCGCCAGTTCATACAGGCTCCGGAGGCCCTCGGTGGTGTAGGGGTTGATGTGCAGGTGGTTCCCGTCGGACTTCATGTCCGGGTTGATCTGGACGCCGGTGCAGGTGACCACGGCGGGACCGCCTCTGGCCCGATTCCCGAAATGGGTAATCACCGGCTCCTGGAAGCTCAGCTCCCCGTGCTGAAGGGCATGAATCCCCGTGGGAGCGGTGATAATGCGGTTTTTGAACAGGATATTCCCCACCTTTTTGGGGGACAGCAGATGATTATAATTCCCCATAAAAACACCTCTGATTATATTCGTTAATAGTGGAGCGTTGAGATTGGAGATATTTGTATTTTCCTTCGGAAAATGATTCAATCCATCCGGCTTCGCCGGACACATTATCTCCACTCTTCACTCTAAATCAGTACGCCACATAGTCCGGCTTGCCGGACTGATATTTTTTAATCAGCGCTTCCCAATTCTTCGGCAGCTCGATCTTCGTGCAGGAGGGGCCGCCGTGGTCGCCGCCGCCGCCCAGCACCGTCACCATGTTCCCCGCCTGGCCGCCGGCCACGATCAGGAACATGTGCTCGCTGGACCAGAAGGTCCGGGTGCTGGCCTCCATGTCCAGCGGCAGGTCCACGGTTTTCGGCGGATGGTTGTTTTGGATCAGCCACTGGAGGTCTACGTCATGGGCGGGCTTCCGGGCGTATTCCACAATGTAATCCAGGATCCGCTGCTTGGTCCAGCCCGCGTCGGCCATCATTTTGGCACACTTGGGGGTCAGAATCACGGCGAGACCCGGATCCCAGCCGTAGGGGTCCATTTTGCACAGGGCCTTCAGCACGGCGGAAACCGTGGTGCAGGTGGAGACCCGATGCTCCTGGGGCCAGAACATTGTCACGCAGGAGTCCTCCCGATCAAAGCCGAAGTCCTCATGAACGGGGCCCCAGGGATTATTGGTCAGGCTGTCGCCCATGGCAAAGCCCTCCCGGAACTCATGGCCCATCTCGCTCAGGTCCTCCACACCGGGGCGCACGCCGCCAATGTTCATCATGATGTAGCCGAAGGCCCGGGCGATGGTGGTGTTGGCCCGGAACGCCGGGGTCAGGGCGTGGTCCGCGGTGTTGAAGCCGATGTCGTCGGCCGCCTTGCCGGAGAGGGTCAGGACAGGCCCCCAGGTGCTCTGGGAGCAGCACCAGCCCTCCAGATAGATCTTCGGGTCCATGGCACCCTTCACCGCCGCGATCAGCACGGGGAGATAGGTGGGCAGGCAGCCGGCCATGACCGCGTTGACGGCGATCTTCTCCACCGTGGCCAGGCCCATCATGGGCGGGATCTTGGCCACCACATAGTCGGCGGGATAATCCGTGCCCTGGAGCATCTCGTCCACGGCCTTCCGGGTGGGCATTTTGATGGGCGTGCCGTTGGTCCAGCCGTACGCATAAAACTGATCGGAAATCTCGTCAGGGGTTCCCTCAAAGGTCCCGGTGGCCAGGGCCTGGCTGGCGGGGGTGGGATGCTGCTCCTCCTGGGTAAGGGGCGCAGTGAGGCAGTCGATCAGTTCCTTCACAAACCGCTCCGTGCCGGCGCCCATGTTTTTCTCCGTCTGCTGGAGATCGGACCGGCCGAAGATATCCAGCACCTCCGGCTGGAAGGGCACGATCCGGAGCCCAGGCACGCACCGGGCCTTCACGCCCCGCTGTCCGGCGGACAGGGTCCGTGGCACCACCGCCATGACCGTGGGCTTGCCGCATTTCTCAAAGTATCCGGCGTTGTAGCCGAGAAAGAGGGAGCTGGAGGGCACCGCCCCGTAAAAGGCCAGCACGCAGTCCACGGATTCCAGCCAAGGCTGGAGCGTGGGCAGCGCCGCGTCGTCCTTGGCGATGTCCGTGGTCTCGGTCTTGTACTCGTAGTAGGAGAATTTTGCCTCCGGGAACTGTGCCCGGATGTGCTTCTCCACCACCTGAAGCATATAGGTGGCGATCTTCATAAAGTCGCCGAACATGCCGATGGTCATGCCGTTCAGATCGGGCAGCCGGGGACTGAGGGCGTGGAGCTCGGACTGGTCCACCTCGGCCCAGGGGCTCAGTACGGTGTAGCGCATATGGATTCCTCCCAAATCGTTTTGTTGTATTTGTTGGCAAATTAGATGCCAAATCTAAAGAATTATATGGCCGCCGAATGCTTTCGTCCGGAGGCCGAGGGCACGCCCAGCTCCGCCCGGTATTTCGCCACCGCCCGGCGGGAGAGCATGATCCGCCGCTTTTGCAGCTCCGCTACGATCTTTTCGTCGCTGAGGGGCTTCCGCGGGTCCTCTCCGTCGATGATCCGCATCATCTCGTCCTGGATCCGGCTCCGGCTGATGCCCACATTCTGCCCCACGTCCCGCGTGAAAAAGGCGGACATGGGAAACATGCCCCGGGCGCACTGGACGTACTTGTTCTTCACCGCCCGGCTGACGGTGGATTCGTGAAGCCCCAACTCCTCGGCCACATCCCGGAGGATCAGCTTCCGAAGGCTCTCGCCCCGGAAAAAGGGCGCCTGCCGGTTCGCAATGATCTCCCCGCACCGGACCAGGGTGCTTTTTCTCCGGTCCAGGTTCCCCATAATCTGCTCCAGCTGACGGAGCTTGTTTTTCAGATAGGCCTGGACCTCCGGGTCCTTCTCCGTCTCCAGCATCCGGAGATACGCCTGATTGATACGGACGGTAGGCAGATAGCCATCCTCTGCCAGGACCCGGAAGGCGCCGTCCGCCTCCACGATACTCAGATCCGGGGTCACGTACTGGATCTCCTCCCGGGAGGCAAAGCCATTGCTGGGATAGGGATTCAATGCCGCCACATGGGCCTTGGCCCGGTGAACAGCCTCCTCGGATACGCCCATGGCCCTGGCGATCCGCTGATCGGACCAGGTCCCCAGGTGCCGGAAATGCTCCTCAATGAGCCGCCTGGCCACAGGCTTTTCCCTGAGCTGTAAAAGCAGCGCCTGCTGTACGTTCTCTGAGCCTACGCCAACGGGTTCCATGCGCCGCACCGTCTCCAGAGCCCGCGCGGCAGTTTCCCTGTCGCAGGGCGTCAGCTTTTCGATCTCCCGGAGGGAGCCGGTGAAAAAGCCCCGGCCGTCCAGAAGCTCCGCCACAGTCTCCATGGCGGCCTGCATCTCACTTGTCACTTCCAGGGTCAAAATCTGCTCTTTGAGGAAGTCGCAGAGGCTCTCGGCCTGGTCCGTATGCAGATATTGATCCACGCTGTCCCGGTACGTATCCGTATAGTAGCGCCGGTTTTGCAGGTCGTGTGCCGTGAGCCAGCGGTATTTATCCGTGATGGCAGTGGTCAAAGGCGCGGTCTCCTTCTGCTCCGGCTCCTGGATATCCATCATGGGGTTTTCGTAGGACATCTCCTCCAGATACTCTGAAAGCTCCTGGGCGCCAAACTGGAGCACCGCCACCGAAGCGATCATCTGCGGCGTAACTGTCTGGGTATTGCCCAGATGAAGCTGCATCTGCATACGGGTTCACCTGCCTTTCACCGTGATTGTAGCAAGTTTTGTGCCAAAAATGAAGTTTCTTTTCTTCTGAACGATCGGATAGAGGAGGTTTTTGCCTCCCCTTCCACACCACGTAGCGTACCGTTCGGTACTACGCGGTTCACAAGTTTTCACAGACTTTCTGGTACTGGCTCAGGAGGGATGG
>CAJOHR010000038.1 GCA_905234425.1 uncultured Oscillospiraceae bacterium
AACTATTTCATCGACCTCCGGGATACCCCTGTGGACTTTGAGGACGACGATTTCAAGGACCTGGTCCTGGTTTTCCCCTTCGTGCTCCTGGCCCTGATCCCGGCCATCCTGTTCAGCCTCTTCCCGGCGCTGCATCCCACCTACCGGCAGCTTGACAAATTCGCCCGGTCCATTCAGAAGGCCGTGGATCAGGTGGACGCCAACTACGAGGAATTCGGCATTGTCTCCGAGGACAGGAAGACCTGGTACCTGGAGGACTGGCTTGTAAAGCGCTCCTGGCTGAAAAACGGCATCGAAAAGAACTGGAAAAAGCAGACGTACTGACGGAAGGGAGGGCCGCGCCCATGGAGCCCAGGCTCGATCATATTGATGAAAACGAGGTCCTCCGTTACCTGCAGTATCACGGTCCCGTCACATCCCATGAGATTCTTTCAGACGTGGCCCGGTGCAGCGGGCAGATCCTGGACACGGCCCGGCCCCGGGCGGTTTGGCGGATCTTCGACTGGGACCCGGACCGTCCTCTGCCGGGCACAGACTTCACCCCCGGCGGTCAGGACATCCGAAGGCTCCTTAAAACCTGCTCCCAGGTGATCCTCTTCGGCGCCACATTGGGGGCGGAGGTGGACGGGCTGCTGCGGCGGGCCCAGATCCGGAGCATGGCCGACGCCGTGATTCTCGATTGCTGCGCCTCCGCCGCCGTGGAAAACGTCTGCGACAACCTCTGCGCCGATCTGGCCGCCTCCCTGCCCGGCTATCTGACGGACCGGTTCAGCCCCGGCTACGGGGATTTTCCCTTTGCACAGCAGCCGGAATTCTGCCGTGTGCTGGATATGTCCCGGCGCATCGGCGTCAATCTGACCCCCGGAGGACTCATGATCCCCCAAAAGACCGTCACCGCGCTGCTGGGACGCTCGGACCGGCCCCAGCCGAGGCGAAGCCGCTGTGAAAGCTGCGGCATGCATGAAACCTGCGAATTTCGGAAGGAGGGCGCTTCCTGTGAAAACTAACGCCGTCACCATCCTTGACGGTGCCATGGGCACCATGCTCCAGGCCGCGGGACTTCCCGTGGGAGCCCTGCCGGAGCTCTGGAACCTGACAAATCCGGAGACCGTGGCCGCCATCCAGCGCCAATACGTGGAGGCAGGCAGCAACGTGATCTACGCCAACACCTTCGGGGCCAACCGGCTGAAGGCGGCAAAAAGCGGCCACAGTCCTGCCGAGCTCATTGCAGGCGGGATCCGGGCCGCCCGGGCCGCCGCCGGGGACGCCCCCGTGAAAGTGGCTCTGGATATCGGCCCCATCGGCCAGCTCCTGGAGCCCCTGGGCAACCTGACCTTCGACGAGGCCTACGACATTTTCCGGGAGATGGTGACAGCCGGCGAGGCGGCCGGGGCGGATCTGGTGGTCTTCGAGACCATGAGCGATCTGACCGAGGTCAAGGCCGCCGTGCTGGCCGCAAAGGAGCACACCAGGCTGCCCATCTGGGTCACCATGACCTTTGAGGCCACCTCCAGGACCTTTGTGGGCGTCACCGTGCCTGCCATGGCCCTGACCCTGACGGGTCTTGGGGTGGACGCCCTGGGCTTCAACTGCTCCCTGGGTCCCGAGGAGCTTCTTCCCATGGCGGAGGAGCTGCGCCGCTGGACCCATCTACCGCTCATTCTCAAGCCCAACGCCGGTCTGCCCGACCCGGCCACCGGGGCTTACACCATCACCCCGGAGGAATTTGCGGAGGCCATGGAACAGGCTCTCAACCTGGGGGTTGGCATTTTAGGCGGCTGCTGCGGCACCCGTCCCGATTTTATCGCCGCTTTGTCCCGGCGCTGCGGAGATCAGATCCCCGGGTCCCGTCCCGCGCCGGAGCGCCACGGCGTCTGCTCCGCCACCTGCGTTACGGAATTGAACGGCGTCCGGGTCATCGGCGAGCGCATCAACCCCACGGGCAAAAAGCGCTTCCAGCAGGCCCTGCGGGAACGGGATCTGAACTACATCCTCCAGCGAGGCATGGAGCAGCAGGAGGCCGGCGCTGAGATTCTGGACGTGAACGTGGGCCTTCCCGGCATCGACGAGCCGGAGATGATGACGGCGGTGGTGAAGTCCCTTCAGTCCGTGGTGGAGCTGCCCCTGCAGATCGACTCCTCGGACCCGGCGGCCATCGAGGCGGGGCTTCGGGCCTGCACCGGCAAGGCCATCGTCAACTCCGTCAACGGCAACCGGGAGACCCTGGACGCCATTCTGCCCCTGTGCAAAAAGTACGGCGCCGCCGTGGTGGGTCTCTGCATGGATCATGGCGGCATCCCCCAGACGGCGGAGGCCCGGATCGAGATCGCGGAACGAATTCTGGGCGCCGCCCTGGAATACGGCATTCCCAGGGAGGACGTATTCATCGATTGTCTGACCCTGACCGTGTCCGCCCAGCAGGAACAGGCAATAGAGACCCTGAAGGCCGTGCGGTACGTCACCGACGTGCTGGGGCTTCACACCGTTCTGGGCGTCAGCAATATATCCTTCGGCCTCCCCGCCCGGGAGCACATCACCGTCAGCTTCCTGACCCAGGCCATGACCGCCGGTCTGGACCTTCCCATTGTGAATCCCAATCAGGCCGCCGTCATGGACGCCGTGGCCTCCTTCCGGGTCCTCTCCTGCCAGGACAGGGACAGCGAACGCTACATCGCCCGGTTCGCGGACGCAGCCGCTTCCCCGGCGCCCCAGCCCCAGGCAGGGGCCTCCATGACCATGGAGGCCGCCATTTTGAAGGGCCTCGGCCAGGAGACGGCCGCCCTGGCCCGGCAGGCCCTGGAGACCATGACGGAGCTGGACGTGGTGAACGGGCTTCTGATTCCCGCCCTGGATCTGGTGGGAGAGAAATACGAGCGTCAGGAGATCTTCCTGCCTCAGCTCATCAACGCCGCCAACGCCGCCTGCCAGGGCTTCGACGTGGTGAAGGAGTCCATCGCCCGGAAGGGCCAGGGCTCCGTCAGCCGGGGTAAAATTCTGCTGGCCACGGTCCAGGGGGATATCCACGACATCGGCAAGAACATCGTCAAGGTTGTCCTGGAGAACTACGGCTACACCGTGGTGGACCTGGGACGGGATGTGCCCGTGGAGACGGTGGTGGAAGCCGCCGTCCGGGAAGACATCCGTCTGGTGGGCCTCTCCGCCCTCATGACCACCACCGTGGCCAGCATGGCCGAGACCATCCGGGCCCTGCGGGAGAGCGGTCATGACTGCCGGATCATGGTGGGCGGCGCGGTCCTGACCCCGGAATACGCCGCGGAGATTGGCGCGGACTACTACGCCAAGGACGCCAAACAGTCGGCGGACATTGCCCGGGAGGTCTTCGGACAGTAACATTTGTCTCTCCAGGACGGAAAATCTCCCCGGATTTGTCCGCCGTTCCGTGAAAGAAACCGAAAACACCCCGATTTTTCGGGGTGTTTTCCGTTGTTTCCACGATTTACACACAATCGTCTTGTGCTCGCGGACAATCTGCGGTATACTATCCGGGCGACTATTTGATAAAGGAGATCATCACTATGTACGAAACCATGCTTGACTCCATTGGCGCGGTTGCGGTCCAGGACCCGGAGGTTGCCGCCGCCATGGATCTGGAGCTGAACCGTCAGCGTCAGAACATTGAGCTCATCGCCAGCGAAAACATCGTCTCCCCCGCGGTGATGGCCGCCATGGGGAGCGTGCTCACCAATAAATACGCCGAGGGCTATCCCGGCAAGCGCTATTACGGCGGCTGCGTCTATGTGGACCAGGTGGAGCAGATTGCCATCGACCGGGCCTGCAAGCTCTTCGGCGCCAAATACGCCAACGTCCAGCCCCATTCCGGCGCCCAGGCCAACCTGGCGGTGTATTTCGCCGTGCTGAACCTGGGAGACACGGTCCTTGGCATGGATCTGAGCCACGGCGGCCATCTGACCCACGGCAGCCCCGCCAACATGTCCGGCAAGAACTACAACTTCCTGTCCTACGGCGTGGGCACCGACGGCTATATCAACTATGACGCCCTGGCCAAGACCGTGGCCAAGATCCGGCCCAAGATGCTGGTGGCCGGCGCCTCCGCCTATCCCAGAGCCCTGGACTTCGCCCGGCTGGCGGAGATCGCCCACGGCTACGGCGCCATGCTCATGGTGGACATGGCCCACATCGCCGGCCTGGTTGCGGCAGGCGTCCACATGAACCCCGTGCCCTACGCCGACGTGGTCACTACCACCACTCACAAGACCCTGCGGGGTCCCCGGGGCGGCCTGATCCTGACCAACAACGAGTATCTGGCCAAGCGGATCAACTCCGCCATCTTCCCCGGCACCCAGGGCGGCCCTCTGGAGCATGTGATCGCCGCCAAGGCCGTCTGCTTCGGCGAGGCGCTGAAGCCTGAGTTCAAGACCTATGGCCGGAATATCGTGGCAAACGCCCAGGCCCTGGCCAACGGCCTCCTGCGGCGGAACGTGAAGCTGATCTCCGGCGGCACGGACAACCATCTGATGCTGGTAAATCTGCTGGAGGAAAACTGCACCGGCAAGGAGCTGGAGCAGCATCTGGACGAGGTCCATATCACCGCCAACAAGAACACCGTCCCCGGGGAGACCCGGAGTCCCTTCATCACCTCCGGTCTGCGGCTGGGCACGCCCGCCGTCACCACCCGGGGCATGGGCACGGCGGAGATGGACGTCATCGCCGGCTGCATCGCCGACTGCATCTACTACTTCCCCAAGAAGAAAGCGGACATTCTCGAGCGTGTGGACGATCTGGTGAAGCGCTTCCCCCTCTACGAGTAATATCTGCCCATTACAGAACTTGCCCCGGAATGCGGTCGCATTCCGGGGCTTCCTGTTATCTGTTGACGGACGTGACCACCGGTTTTCCATCCCGGCCCAGCAGGGGCGTGAGTCCCGCGCCGTAGCCGCTTTTCATAAACACATAGTTCACGCCGGTCTCCCTGTCCACCCAGACCTGCACGTCTGTGGTGAAGGAGGAGCCCTGCCGGTAGGTCACTTCAAAGCGCTTCTGATCGGCCATTTACTGCACCTTCTTCACGGTCTCCGCCACGCCCTCGGCCAGGCCGGCCAGGCCCTGGATCTCCGAGGGGATGATGATCTTGGTGGCCTTGCCGTCAGCCACCTGAGCCATAGTCTCCAGCGCCTTGAGCTTGATGACCTGATCGTTGGGGGCGGCGTCGTTCAAGAGCTTGAGGGAGTCGGCCAGGGCCTTCTGAACCGCCAAAATCGCCTGGGCCTCGCCCTCTGCCTTGAGGATGGCGGCCTGCTTCTCCGCGTCGGCCCGCAGCACAGCGGCCTCCTTTTCGCCTTCCGCCACCAGAATGGCGGACTGCTTGGTGCCCTCGGCCTGGAGGATGTTCTGCCGGCGCTCCCGCTCGGCCTTCATCTGCTTCTCCATGGAGTTCTGGATGTCTGTGGGCGGCAGAATGTTCTTCAGCTCCACACGATTCACCTTGATGCCCCAGGGATCCGTGGCCTCGTCCAGGATGGCCCGCATCTCCCCGTTGATGGTGGCGCGGGCGGTCAGGGTCTGGTCCAGCTCCAGATCACCGATGATGTTCCGGAGGGTGGTAGCCGTCAGGGTCTCGATGGCGTTCATGGGATGCTCCACGCCGTAGGTGTAGAGCTTGGGGTCCGTGATCTGATAGTAAATGACGGTGTCGATCTGCATGGTCACGTTATCCTTTGTGATCACGGGCTGGGGCGGATAGTCCATGACCTGCTCCTTCAGGCTGACCTTCTTCGCCACCCGCTCCACAAAGGGGAGCTTGAAGTGGAGGCCCACCTCCCAGACGGTCTGGAAGGCGCCCAGGCGCTCGATCACGTAGGCTTTGGACTGCTGCACAATGAAAATATTCCGTACCAGGATCAAAAGTACAATGACGGCAACGATGCCGATAATGATTGCAAGTTCCATCTATCGTTCCTCCTTATTCGTCTCTGTCGTTCATGAGCAGATTGTAGGCCGCCACCTTTTGGGCATTGGAGATATCGAATCCGCCGCCCTTTCCGTGGATACCCGCGTTGCTGCTCTGGGGCTGGGTATTGCTGGCGAACATGGCGTACATGGCCGCGTTCTCCGCCAGCTTCTTGTTCTTCGCATGCTCCTCAGGGGAGAGCTTCCGCTGCTCCCTGTCCTTTTTCCATCGGCCGAACAGCTTCATGGCGCCCCAACCTCCTCCCGTTCCCGGACAGGCTCCACCCAGACCTTCACGCCGGTGATGCGTTTCACGGTGATGGCGGCCCCCACGGGAATGACCTCATCATGCTCGGATCTGGCCGTCCACACGACCCCGTCCAGCTTGACCGCGCCCGTCTCCCGGAGATTGTCGATCTCCTCTGTGACCAGCGCCGTTTTGCCGATGTGCCGGTCTGCGTTCGTGGCCACAGGATCGGTCCGGGAGGCCTTGCGGGCCCAGGGCGCTACCACGGCCAGGAGAATTCCGGACACCGCCAGAAACAGCAGCACCTGCAGCCAGATGGGACCTCCCAGCGCCGCGGCGATCAGCGCCACAAAGGCGCCGCCGCAAAACCACACCGACACCAGCGCCACGGTAACGCCCTCCGCCACTGCGAAGATCAGCAGCGCCACCAGCCATGCCAGCGTCATGGGAGACAGCATTGACAGGATGTTCCCCATTCCGACCACTCCTTTCTATCAACTCGGAAGGTAATTATCCGTTACACACATAGTAACTCAACGAGGATGTTTTGTCAAGAGGTTTTTTATGGATCGGATACGATTTTTCGACTGTTCTCCGATGTGGCTCTTCTTATGGCCTTCATTCCACTTTTTTTCATGTGTGTATTGACAAACAGATCGTTCTGATATATCCTATCCATTGCAAAGTGAACCGGCTGCCCCCGAAATTCCGGGAGATGGACCGTCTCAGGACCGGAAGGAACGTATTTTCCCCTTCCCACGCCCTGGGATGCTGTCCCTGGCCGCTTGGTAAATATTATTTACTTCTCCCGGACGCTCCGGGATATGCTGAACTGGAGGCATCAAGTATGGAAAGCACCTTTGAACGCGTTGTGGATATCGTCCGGAAGACCTGTGAGCTGGACGACTCCATCGAGATCACCATGGATACCACCTTCCAGGACCTGGACCTGGACTCTCTGGTGGTGGTCGAAATCGCCCTGGAATGTGAGGATGCGCTGGGAATCGAGATCGAGGTAGAGGAGCCCCCCAAGACCATGGGTGCTTTTGTGGAACTCGTGGACAGCCTGCTGAACGCCTGAATCAAAGGGTCCATAAATGAAAGAAAAAACCGTCCTGAGCCGGTGCTCAGGACGGTTTTAGTATATGTAGCTTATCAGCCTGCGATTCCGTTTTCGTCGGGACGCAGCAGCGGGTCGGCCGGCGCCTCCTCCGCGGGAGCTTCGGTATCGTTGCGCTCCTCAGCTTCCTGGGCCTCCGGTTCTGCCGGCATCTCCTCTGTCTCGGTTTCCCCAGCCTCTGGAACTGTCCCTTCCGCATTCTCCACGGATTCGTCAGACACTTCCGCAGCTTCCTCGGGCTCTTCCGTGACTTCCTCGAACACCGCCTCGGGCTCTTTGGCCGCCCGGCCGTTGATGCTTCTGGTGAATTCCGTGTAGCGGCAGATCATGGTGATCATCTCTGCACGGCTGGCATTGGCCTGGGGATTCACGTTGCCCAGATCGTCGCCCTTCAGGAGCCCCACCTTCACCGCCCAGGACATGGCCGCCCTGGCGTAGCTGCTGATGCTCGCTCCGTCATGGAACTGATACAGCAGCGACATATCGGGGCTGGAATAAGACGCCCGTCCGGTGTAGATGGCCAGCCGATAGAGGAAGATGGCGATCTGCTCCCGGGTGATGTTCAGGCCGGGCTCGAAGGTCACGTCGCTGGTACCGTTGGCAATTCCGGCCTGCTTGGCCCAGACCACGTACTTGGCGTAATACTCCCAGGCCGGTACATCCCGGAAATCACTGGCGCCGGTATTGTAGATGGTTTCGCCTGTCTCCCACTCATACTCTCTGCCCAGGGCCGTGATCATCTGGGCCCGGGTCGCCATTTCGTAGGGATAGAAGTTGCTTCCCCGGCTGAGAATGCCTCGGTTGCATGCGGTTTCCACATAGGGCGCGTACCAGCTGTCGTCAGGCACGTCCTCATATCCCAGAACGCCCCACTTGGCCTTCAGGGTGATGCCGCCGGGCGCACTCGGTACTGTGCTGTTTTCTGTGCAGCGGGTGGTATCGTAATACCAGCCCAGGAATACCCGGTCAGACTTGGTCGCGGCGGGAAGAGACCCGAAGGTCTGTCCGGCGGTGAAGGTCCCGGATGTCAGGGAAGCTCTCCCGCCGTTGGGATCAAAGGTAACTTCCACCACACGGTCCTTGGACCGGAGGTAAGAGGAATAGACCCAGCAGGCGCGGTTCATGTAGACGATCTGATACCAGTCGTCGTAAATGCCGATCACCTGGACCTCCTCGTCCCGATCCAGGCCGCCCACCCGGGCGGAGGATGTGGAGGGGCTGACTCTGACGTTGAGGGAGGAGCAGTTGTAAACCACGTAGGTGCCCATGACCGACTCGTCCACCTGATAATAGGTATTATCACCGGTAGAATAGGAATATCCGGGATAGTAGGAGGGCATCTGTAGAGCCTGAATGCCGCGCCCGCCCATCCGGTCCACGAAGGACTGCCAGGTGTAGGCCCGGACATTGACCTCATTGTTGCTGGAGAAGTTCGCGTCGTAAATCAGGAATCCGTCGTTGTAAATGGCCATAAGGACCATGGAATGGCCGCCGCAGCGCATAACCGCGCCGGGCCGGCAGGCGGTAAACAGCGTTTTCAGGGTTTGCGCGCTGTAGCCTGCGTCCAGGGTTCTGGTACCCAGGACCGCTTCGATCATATCCACATACGCATAGCTCCCGGCATAGTTGTATGCCAGGCTGGTGTCAATGGATGAATTTTGAGGCCACTGGTTGGGTCTGTAGAACAGGGCCGCATAGGCGTACCGGGCAAAGCCAACACACTCCCAGCCCCGGAGATCCAGATTCCCACCCACGGAGAATCCGTATTCCCGCTGCTCTTCCACAGTCATATAGCGCTTGTCGGGACTGTAAACGGAGCCGGATGGATACCGGGCAAAGGGCATGACCACATCGCCCACGGTGACCTGGACACTCTCCCAGTCATCGGGCATGTTGGGATATGTATAGGTCTCATAGGCGTTGGCGCCGATGGCAAGCATAGCCGCAATGGCCGCCGTACACAAAATCATCAGCAGCACACGCCTGATTCGACTTGGCATATCATTCACCTCACAAAACTGTGCTTATGGAAAACCTCGAAAGGTTACAAATCAGTATCATTATATTAACACACAGTCCCCCGATTCGTCAATGGGTATTTTCATTTTGGTTACAGGAATTTGGCCTAGAATACAAGGCGAAAACAGAAAAATACAAGGCCATTTGCCGGTTCCCTTGCTATGTCCCGAAAGTAGTTGGGTTATCAGTGATAAGGAACTAATTGAACAATCATCTGCCAGCTTATGGTATCGGGTGAAAAAGGTGATGCGATTGACTTATGTTTCGTCAAGCGCATCACCTTTTTTATGTATCCAAGCTGTTAAGCGTGTTTTGGGAATTCTGCATTTCCTTCGCTGCATTGGCCCATTCGATTTACGATATTCCGAGAGAATCAATCCATGCGCTCAAATCATTCGCACGATACCGACCATTCAGCAGCTTTCCAGTCACAATCTTGGCAGTGGGAGATACACAGTCCCTCAAATCCTCTGCCGTATGTCCAAGACCGCTTCCTCCGGAAGTAGCAAACAGGACGATGGTTTTTCCGGAGAAATCATAAGCCTCTAAAAAAGTCTTGATGATGGACGGGGCGGTGTACCACCAGATGGGAAATCCCAGAAGGATCACATCATAGCCCTCTATGTTGGCGTCTTTGTCCGCCATGGCAGGACGGGACGCCTTGTCGTTCATTTCAACGGTGCTGCGGGATTTCTTATCCATCCAGTTGAGGTCTTTGCGGGTATAGGGTATCTCCGGCCGGATTTCGTACAGGTCTGCCCCCGCCGTTTCCGCAAGCGCTTTTGCCGCTTTGGCTGTCACGCCACTAGCACTGAAATATGCCACTAGCTTTTTACGCATCATAAATCACTCCCGTTCAGATTTTCTGGTCCCCCGTAGACCAGACATGCTTCTCTTTTGCGTTCGCAGGATGATTCTGGGCCATAACCCCCGCCAGGGGATGGGGCACATAGGGTTCCTCCAGATAGGCGATTTCCTCGTCGGAGAGCTCCAGATCCACCGCCTTGGCCGCCCCCTCGATGTGATGGAGCTTCGTGGCCCCCACCACCGGAGATGTCACCTTGGTGAGCAGCCAGGCAAGGGAGATTTCTGTCATGATGACGTCCCGATTCTCCGCCAGCTCCGCCACCCGGTGGATAATGACCCCATCCTGGGCGGCTGTGGCGTCGTACTTGAACTTTGCGTAGCTGTCCTGTTCCAGCCGCCGGGAGGTCTCCCCGGGCTTCCGGGCGAGCCGTCCGCTGGCCAGGGCGCTGTAGGGCGTCATGGCGATGCTGTCCTCCGCGCAGAGGCCCGCCATCTCCCGCTCCTCCTCCCGGAAGATCAGGTTGTAGTGACCTTGGATGGAGACGAATTTGGAAAAACCCTCCCGTTCCGCCAAGGCGTTGGCCTTGGCCAGCTGCCAGGCAAAGCAGTTGGAGATGCCGATATAGCGGGTCTTACCCGCCCTCACCATGTTGTTCAGGCCCTCAAGAATATCATAGATCGGCGTCTGCCAGTCCCACATGTGATAGATGTACAGGTCCACATGGTCCATACCCAGATTTTTAAGACTTGTCTCCAGCATCTTCTGGATATGCTGCTGTCCGGTGACGCCTACTTCGATCTCCTCCTGGGTGCGGGGAAGAAACTTGGTGGCCACCACCACGTCCTCCCGTTTGGCAAAGTCCCGGAGGGCCCGGCCCAAATACTGCTCGCTGGTGCCGCTCTGGTAGGCGATGGCGGTGTCGTAGAAGTTGACCCCCAGTTCCAGACCCCGCTTTATGATCTCCCGACTGGCATTTTCATCAACGGTCCAGCTGTGCTGTCCCCGGCCCGGATCGCCAAAGCCCATGCAGCCCATGCAGATCCGGGAAACGGTCAGGTCAGAATTGCCAAGTTTTGTGTATTTCATGTTGTATCACTCCAATAGCTTCTTTGCGCAGCGGTAGGTCAGCTCAAAAGTGGACAGGTACACGTAGGGAATCCCCGCTTCCTCCATGGCCTCCCGCTGCTTGTCAGTCACCACCGTGTAGGGGTAGATGCCATAGATAAACGGGAAGAAGGCATACAGGAACGCCTGCCTATCCTCCCCAGTCATGTCCGGGCAGAACTTAATCAGCATCCGGTCCACGGCGTCCAGGGTGGCTCCGTAGGCCTTCTTGAATTCCACCACCCGTTCCTTCCGGCTGTTTCGTTCCATGTCAAAGTGGTTCATGCTGAGGATCTTCAGAATCTGAGGCTGTTCGCTGAGAGTACGGGCCAGGGCTTTTGCGATCTCATCCCTGGTCATGACCTCATGATCCTCCATGACCCGTTCCAGCTCCGCCACCCACAGCCAGTATTCCTTCTGGAGAATGGCCAGGAAGATCTCCTCCTTGGTCTCGAAGTAGTTATAGATCGATGGCCGGGAGAAAGAGGTATAGTGGGCGATTTCCTTGATGGTCACGTCCTTGAAGCCCATGGTCTGATAGAGATTTTCGCAGGCGGCGATGATCTCCTCCCGCCGGGCATTGGTCAGTTCCGGGGAACCCTTCGGCATGGCAGTTCACTCCTTGTGGCGTTTTTATTTAAGTATACCACATATCTGTCATCGTGTCAGCAGTTATTTACAAAGGGCCGCCGCGGCGAAAAGCTGCGGCGGCCCGTCTCAGAGGAGTATATTCACTGGCCTAACCAACAAACCGGTCGATACCAAAGGTCGCATTCCAAAAAGCCCCGCTTTCACTTTCAAAAAAGCGGAGCACTGCCTCATTTTAGCTGAAATAGCTATGATGAGACAGCGCCCCTGTGCTTTATATGTTATGATTCCTCGTTGTTCCCGCAACGGGACGCTCTATCTTGCGTTGTAGGCATCCAGCATCTTCTGCCAGATCTCTACACAGGTATCTGCACCGATATCCTTCAGCTCCTGAACGAATCCATCATATTCCTCCAAAGAACGGTCCCCGGTGATGAAGCGATTGATATTTTCTGATGTATAGGCGTCCATATCGCCGTATATAGCGTTATATGGGCATGGATTTCAGCATGATCGGCAAGTACGATCTCAAGAATCGGCCCCATGCCAGGGATCTGCTGAAAGCGGAGATATTCATGGAGGAGATCGTTCAGGACTTCTTCACAGGAAAGACGGTCCCGGAGGTCACCCACCGGGGACAGTATCTATGCATTTCCTGATTGAAAAGCACGAAAAGCCGGATCGCGACATGGCCTCTGATCCGTATTTTTGAAAGACTAACTATTAAAAGTCAAGCCCGATTTCGAGAAAAGTTGTGAATTGGTAGACAGCGAGGAAAAGGGTATAGCAATGTAAGCGTCCAGCAGGGCGCTCTGAGCAGGATGATATGAGGATAGCGTCATGCAGGTTGATATGCTTTTTCGGAGGTTTGCAAGGCAAAGATCAGGCGTACAAGCTTCTTGGCGGCATGAGAGATGGCGACATTGTAGTGTTTGCCCTCGGCTCGCTTCTTGGCAAGGTAAGCTGTGAAGGATGGTTCCCAAATGCAGACGTATTTTGCGGCATTGAAAAGGGCGTAGCGAAGATAGCGTGAACCCCGTTTCTCCATGTGAGCGTAAGTACCAGTAGCGTTGAGCTTGCCGGATTGATAGGTGGACGGCGACAAGCCTGCATAAGCCAGGAGTTTGTCCGGTGAATCGAACCGGGAGAAATCGCCGATCTCAGCCAGGATCATAGCTCCCATGCGATAGCTGATGCCGGGAATCGTGAGAATCGGCGGAGCCATTTCGTCAATGATTGCTTTGATAGCGGTCTCGATCTCGTCGATTTCCTTGTCCAGCTCCCGGATCAGGCGGATGGTATGCTAAAGCTCAAGAGACTTGGCGGGCATGGCGGAGCCGATGGAACGCCGAGCGGCCTCGCGGATCTCGATCGCTTTATCCCGGTCATAGCGGCCCTTGGAGGCGTTGGCCAGAACGGTCTTGAAGTGCGTAAGATGAGCATTGGCAATTTGTTTGGCACCGGGAAACTTGCTGAGCATGGCATAAACAGACGCCATGTGCAATGTCGGCACCAGCGTTTCCAACTCTGGGAACAAGATGTTGATTAGACGGGAAACAGACTGCTTGAGCTTGGCTCGTTCCTTGACTTTGTCAAATCTGTATCTTGTGAGTGACTTTAGCTCCTCGTTGTGGTATGATGTGTCTGTGTAGGACTTGAGGTCCACATCAGACATGAGCATAGATGCAATTGTCCGCGCGTCAATACGATCTGTCTTGGTTTGACGAAGGCTGAGGCTTTTTCGGTAGAGATTGGTGTGCAGCGGGTTGATGAGAAAGGGCGGCATCCCGTTCTCAAGAAGGAACCCAAGGATGTTGTAGCTGTAGTGTCCGGTAGCCTCAAGCCCTACCTTTATTTTGTCTGTAGGGCAGGATGAATCCGCTGCAGAAGAGCCTCAAAACCTTCCCGATTGTTGGCAATGGTAAACACATCGGCCAACACTTCGCCTTCCGAGTTGAGGATAAAGCAGTCATGCTTATCCTTCGCAACATCAATTCCAACGCAAACCATAATAAATACCTCCAGAGGAAAGAGTTATGATGCTGTATCCACAGAACACTTTGCATTGTAACCTTGTTCCACATAAACCGTCTGGCGGTATCTAACTGATTAACAAATCTGCAAAGGGCTGTGGTCGGAGCCTTTCGAGAACCGTCTGTGCGGTAGGAGAAACAAACCGATCCACAGCATCCCTTGCAGTGTAGCACAGCCCTTGGAGAGGGGCTATAAAAACTACTACTTTATAATACAAGGAGAAACGAAAAATGAAAAAAACACTCTCGATTTTACTGGCGCTGTGCATGGTGCTTGGCCTGATGGCCGCCTGCGGCAGCGAAGCGGCTGCCCCAGCGGAAACGCAGGCATCTGTTTCTGACGAGGTCCAGGCATCTGCCGAGACGCCGGCCGTGGAGGAAGCCGGCTCTGTGTCCGAGCCCGCGGAAACTGCGGAGGAACCCTCTGCCGAGGAACCTGCCACGGTGGAAGCCCAGAACTTTGAGATCCCCATGCCTCTGACCGAGGAGCCTATCACCTATACCTTCTTCATGCGCTTCAACCCTCAGGTCCAGGACTGGTGCCAGGATATGTCCGACAATCTGTTCTACAATACCCTGGAGGAGATGTCGGGCGTCCATATCGAATTCAAGCTGTTCCATCCCATGAACTTTGGGGAACAGTTTAATCTGGAGATGGCCTCTGGAGATTACTCCGATATCTACTGCGAGGCGGCCTCCGGCTATACCGGCGGTTATGACAAGGGCGTGGAGGATGATATTTTCCTGGATCTGACCCCCTATATCGAAGAATACGCGCCCAACTACAATGCCATTATTACAAGCAATGACCAGAATCACCGGGATGCCACCACAGACGTAGGGCGGATCGTATTCTTTGCCGCTGCCTATGACGATGGACAGCCCTGCAACCGGGGACCTCAGATCCGGGCAGACTGGGCCAGAGAGTTCGGCATGGACCCGGCTGAAATCAACACCTACGACGAGTATGAGCAGTATATCCAGCAGGCATACGACACCTACGGCGCTACGGTACAGCTTCCCATGGCCGGCACCCCGGGCTTTGGGTATCTGACTGCGGGCTTCGGTACGGAGGCCGGCTTCGGCAACAGCTTCCAGGCAACCATGCCCTTCTTCCAGATCGACGGCGTGCTCCAGAGCGGCATCCTGACCGATGGCTTTAAGGAGTACACCGAGAAGATGGCCGAGTGGTATCAGAAGGGCTGGATCTATCAGGACTTCATGAACGAGGACTTCGGCATGCAGGGCGGTGCCGACTTCGGTATGGTCACCGACGGCTCCTCCTCCCTGTGGTGGAGCGAAAAGGACTACATCGAGCAGTACAACACCTCCGCTCAGGATCCGAACTTTGAGATCGCCTGCATTCGGGACGCGGTGAAGAACGAGGGTGACGTGACCCATCTGGGCCAGACCAACCATGAGTCCCTTTCTACGGTATCCAACATCGTCCTGTCCACCGCCTGCCAGGAGCCGGAGATCGCCATCCAGTGGATGGACTATCGGTATACGGAAGAAGGCAAACTGCTGGCCAACTGGGGCGTGGAGAGCGTTTCCTACGAGTTTGACGCCGAAGGAAATCCCCAGTATACG
Source organism: uncultured Oscillospiraceae bacterium (assembly GCA_905234425.1). GTDB lineage: Bacteria > Bacillota > Clostridia > Oscillospirales > Oscillospiraceae > HGM13006. The sequence continues at coordinate 15,438 of CAJOHR010000038.1, forward strand.
GACCTGATCGTCAACAACCCCGAGGGCATGACCGCCACCCTGGCGCAGTTCCGCTATATGCTTCAGAACACTGTCTGCCTGACAGATGTTTCCGCCAAAGATCAGGGCATGACAGAGCAGCAACTGGAGGCCCCGATCATTTGGATGACCGACAAGGATAACAGCTGGGGCCTACCCACCACGCTGACCATGACCCCCGAGGAGGCCGACGAGTACAACTCCATGGCCGGCGACATCATCACCTATGGCCAGGAGCATTTCCTGAAGTACATCATCGGCGACGAGCCCATTGAAAACATTGATGACTTTGTGGAGACCTGCCGCAGCATGGGTCTGGGGGACTGCGTTGCCATTCGCCAGGCGTCTCTAGATCGCTACTACGAGAGATAATCGAAGGTTTGCGGTCCCGCCGCAAATTGATATGATCCTCCCTAATTAGACCATGGAATCCCCAATGGTTTATTTAGGGAGGATTTCTATCAATCAAACTGAGATCACGTCCAGAGGAGCGCTCGCCGCATCGCCGGGGAGGTTCACTGATCTTTTTCTCAACAATCGTTCCATGAAAGGGCCGCCGTGCGTGAATTGCACAGCGGCCCTGTTCAGAGGAGTATATTCACCGGCCTAACCAACCAAAACCGGCAAATATCAGATTATGCGTTCTGCTTGCGCTTTTTGTAACCCCGAATGATCAGCACCTCCAGGGCGATCAGGATCAGGGCCAGGATCACATCGATGACGATGGCCGCAATCTGCCACTTGTGGAGGCCCTGATGGATGGCCTCGTCGGAGTAGGCCCGGCTGTTGACCACCGTGTACATCAGGTTCTTGTTGGCCTGGCGCATGGCCAGGAGGGATGTGGCGCTCTGGGTGTCGGTGACGAAGTTGGAGGCCATGGGATAGGCCACAAGCGCCGCATCGTTGCCGTTGCGGATCATCTGGTCGGAGTTCATGAAGCCGTTGCCGATGAAGTAGTCGGTGAGGCAGAAGCCCTGGTAGCCCCACTCGCCCCGGAGGACGGTGTTCAGAAGGGCGTTGCAGGCGGAGGCCCAGGTGGTACCGATGTAGTTGTAGGCAGACATGACGGCCTTGGCGTGGCCCTCCTTGACGGCGATCTCAAAGGGCTTCATAAAGACCTCCCGAAGGGCCTGCTCGTTGCACCAGGTGCATAGCATACTCTGCCGGTTTGTCTCCTGATCGTTCAGCACAAAGTGCTTGATGTAGCCGTAGACGCCGTATTCCTCCGCGCCGATGACCGCGTTTGCGGCGATCTTGCCGGCCAGCACGCCGTCCTCGGAGTAGTACTCGAAGTTCCGGCCCGCGAAGGCAGAGCGGTGGTTGTTCATGGCGGGAGCGTACCAGCCGGAAACGTCCATCTCGTCAGCCATCTTGCCGATGCTCTCGCCGAAGGCCTTGGAAAGCTCCACATTCCAGGTGGCGGCAACCACCACGCCGGAGGGGAAGCCCACGGAGGCCACGCCGGTGAAGTTGTTGTTGATGGAGGCAGGGCCGTCGCAGTCCAGCGTGCCCACCTTGCCGACAGACGGCGCGGCGGAGGTCATGTAGCCCGCCAGGGCGATGACGGTGTTCATGTCCTCGATGGTCATCTGGTCCAGCAGGTCCTCCCACATGGGATCGTCGTAGTCCTTGCCCCGCAGGTCCAGCAGCTCCATACCGTTGTCCTTGCCCTGGGTGGGCATGGGATCATTGGGGTCGTTGAAGGCGGTGGGATCGTAGTTGGAGTTGTTGATGAACCGGGCCTTCTGGTCCTCCGGCATGGTCAGGGAGGCAGGAGCGGCGGTAGCCTCGTCATAGTTGGCAAAGTGGTCCGCCCGGGACAGATAGGTCACGTTGCCCTCCGCGTCGGCAAACTGCCGGGTGGCGGCGATCAGATCTGTAGAACGGGGGTTGCTTTCATTGTACACCACATTAGAGGCCACCTCGTAGTCCACGGAGTCCACCACCACATGGGCGTTCTCCCGCAAGGAGATGTTGTAGGTGCCAGCCTCCAGCACATAGCAGCCCTCGCCGTAGGTGTCGAAGGAGGCCATGTCCTCTTCGCCAAACTCAAAGTGCAACGTGGTGGAGGCGCCGGGCTCCAGCAACTCGGTCTTGGCAAAGTCCAGCAGGTTCACGGAGGACTTCTCAATACCGCCGTTGTAATAGGGCGGGGTGAAGTAGATCTCCGCCACATCCTTGCCAGCCACAGATCCCGTGTTGGTGACGCGCACATCGAAGCTGATGCTGCCGCCGCTCTGGCTGTAGTTCTCGATGGACTTGGAGAAGGTGGTGTAAGAAAGGCCGTGGCCGAAGGGGAAGACCACCGTCTGGTCGTAGTCGATGAAGCCCTCCTCCGCCGCCGTCTCATAGAACCGGTAGCCCACGTAGATGCCCTCCACATAGTTCACAAACGTGGGGAAATACTGGCCGGGGAAGAAGGGATGGTCGCCGGTCTCAAACTCGTTCATGTTGTCGTAGGTGAAGTCGCCAAAGTTGTTGGCGGTGGGGGTCGCCAGCAGATCCGCCACAAAGGTGTCGGTGGTCCGGCCGGAGGGGTTCACCGCGCCGGTGAGAATGCTGCCCAGGGAGTTGAAGCCCGTCTGTCCGGGGCCGGGGCACCACAGAACGCTCTTGATCTGGGGGAACTCATTGACGAAGCCCAGCTCGAAGGTGCTGGCGCCGTTGTAAACGAAGACCACGTTGTCAAAGTTCTGGCAGACCATCTCCACCAGGTTCCGTTCGCTCTGGCTCAGCTCCAGATAGTGGCCGTCGGGACCGAAGTCCTTGTAGGCGGAGGTGTTGTCTTCATAGGTGACGGAGGCGATGTTGATGGGCACGTCGGCGCACTCGCCGCCCACCCGGGTGATGACGATCATGGCGGTGTCGGAGAAGCTCTTGGCGTTATCCAGCATGTCCTGAGAATAGGAATCGGTCGTAGGCTCCGGAAGGGTCCAGTCCTGGGAGAACATGCCCACCTCGGGCCGGGTGTCCCGGAAAGTGGTGTAGAAGTCCACCAGTTCCTGATTCACCTGGATGCCCGCGTTCTGCAGGCCCTCCAGCAGGGAGACGATGGGATAGGCGTCCGACAGCGCGCCGGAGCCCACGCCGCCGTAGCAGGGATTCGTGGAGGACCAGCCGAACACATTCAGGGTGTTGCCGTTCATGGGAAGGCAGGCGCCCTCGTTTTTGAGGAGCACGATGCCCTCGTCGGCGATCTCCTCCACCAGAGCCTCAGACTCGTGGAGGGATTCCTCGGTGATCTGCCCCTCACCGGTAGACAGGGTCAGAAGGGAGTTCATGGGACCGAAGCAGATCAGGTTGACCACGATGATCAGGGCCAGAAGAATAGCCACCAGGCTTTCCCGGCGGATCAGGAACTTCGTGGGCTTTTTCAGCTTCATGCAGGCGATCATCACAACGATCCCCACTAGGAGCACGACGCCGAATGCAATCAGATAGGGAACGCAGAGCGTCAGGATGTTGGCTACGTCTTGCCAGTTGATTTGTAACATTTCAATTCTCCTCCTTTTTTTAGCTGTTACAGATGATAATTGCTGTCCCGCTGTTTTTCCGGGGCAGCCAGGGCGGTTTGGGGATGTTGGTTATCTTCACTGTAACTCCTCCTTGTGGTTGTCTATATTCTGACACCGTGTTGTCAAAACCAGTATAGCACGGTTTTGACTTCGTGTCAATATAAAAAGAAAAGAAAATATCCCACAGATTTCTCCGTGGGAAATTTGGGAAGAATCATTCGTTTATTTCACTGCCTCCCAGGCCCGGACGGTCCGAAGCTCCGCCCGCTGGGCAGCTTCCTCCAACTGACGCATTTCATCCTCGGTGAGTACGATCTGCGTGGCTTTCACCGCGTCGTCGATCTGCTCCGGCTTCGTGGCGCCGATGATGGGCAGCGTGCCCTTGGCGATGGCCCAGGCGATGGGCATCTGGGCAGGAGAGGCATTGTGGTTGGCAGCTACCTTGGAGATCTCCTCCACCAGAATGTCGATCTTATCCAGCACCGGATTGTAGGTCTTGCCCCGGTCGCTCTCCGGCGGGAAGGGATGCTTGGTGCCGTACTTGCCGCCCAGGGCTCCCTGCTCCAGCACCATATAGGCAAAGAACTGAATGTCGTTCTCTTTGCAGTAATCCAGAATTCCGGTGGTCTCCGACAGCCGGTCCAGGAGACTGTAGTGATTCTGTACCGCGCCCAGCTTCAGTCCCTTGGATTTTAGGATCTCGTTGGCCTCTTTGATGCCCGCCAGATCGTGGTTGGACACACCAAAGCAGCCCACGTTCATCTGATCCGCCGCCTCGGAGAGCATCTTGGTCCACTTGGGGGCACCCGCCGCATTGTGGATCCAGTATACGTCAAAATAGTCTGTGCCGATCCGCTTGCAGCTGGCCTGATACATGGCCAGTACGGGATTCTCAGCGCTGGCATCCGCAATCTGAGGCGTGAATTTGGTGGAGATCATCAGCTTCTCCCGGGGCTGATCCTGGATCAGCGTGCCCACGATGGTCTCGGATGCGCCGTTTCCATATGCCGCGGCGGTGTCCCAGAGGTTGAGACCCGCATCCATGGCACAGTCAAATACAGGCCGAAGATCCTCCAGCTCCAGATGATTGCCGAAGATCACATCGCCGCCCCGCCAGCCGGAGCCCCAGCTCCAGGTACCCAGGGCCAGCTTGGGAAATGTCAAGGTTTTCATGATCGTATGCTCCTTTCCGTGTTTACCGCTGCAAGAGCGTTTGTGCGTTATCGGAATATATCCGCGCCCGAATCCCGTCATAGTCGGGATTCCCGTCAAAATGCTGCTTCTTTTTCAGAATCACCGGCGCTGGAGAATGGGGAAAATCGCTGCCAAAGACAATGTGGCTGTCGTCCGCCACCATGCGCAGCATATTGAGCGCCACCGGCTCCGGGTCCCCGGCAATATCGAAGTACAGATGCTGGAACTCCGTCTGCACATCCACAGGGTCCATCATGCCCATGGTGCTGAGGATCCCCGATACACCCGTGAAGCGCTGCAGCATATAGGGCAAGAAGGAGCCACAGTGAGGCACTACCCACTTGATATGGGGAAACCGGGTCATGACCTGATGGGCCATCATGTTCAGCACCGCCCGGGTGGTATCTGCCGGATATTCATAGATGGCCGCCACAGTTCCCGTAATAACATTCTCCGGGCGCTGCCTTGCCCGGCAGGGATGGATAATAACCAGCGCATGGCGCCGCTCCAACTCCTCCAGGAACGGATCCAGAACAGGATCTCCCAAATAAATGCCGTAGCTGTTTGTAGCGACTTTGACCCCCAATGCGCCGAGTTCGTCCACGGCATAGACGGTTTCCAGGATCGCCCGTTCCACATCCGGCAACGGCACACAGGCAACAAAGCCAAACCGGTCCAGGTGCCTCCGGCAGATCTCCGCGGTTTCCAGATTGATGCTTCGGGCGGCGGCGCGGGCCGCTTCGGGATCGCCGTTGTAGATATGGGGTGTCGGCGCGCTGAGAACCGTGTAGTCTATCCCGGCGGTAGCCATGAATTCAAGATGTGATTGTGGGCCCCATTCCGGCAGCGGAAATCCGTCCTCCGCCAGTGGGTCAATACCGAGCGCGGCCATACTCTCTCGAAAGGCTGCGGTGACCGGATGAGCGTGGAAGTCAATGGTTTTCTGCCCATGCATCTACAATGCCTCCTAATCTTGTTCATTTCCTATATCATACCGGATTTTTGACACTGTGTCAACAACTGTGAGTAAATAGTACTGATCTATTTATGATCGCCGATTTTCAGGGGTTCCGCTCCTCTGCCTCCCTGCTTTCAAGTGCTTCGACTTCTTCAATATGTTGATCTGTGTCACCATTTTCTTCGGGGTCAGGGATTCGTAATCTATGCTCAGAGAAGCCAAGTATACCCACACCTGTTTTTCCTCTTTGGTGCCTTGATAGGCTGTTTACACGATCAAAAAATCACCGGATCTGTAACAGCCTATTTTTCAGAAAAATTTTCTCTGTTTTGGTTGCCATTTTCGAAGTTTCGGGATTACGCATATGAAAGGGAAAGATCGTCTCTCTTCGACTGCGTACCCGTAACCAATCAAAACGTAGGAGATGAAATCATGAACGAACAGGAAATGATACGGATTCAAAACCAGTTTGGCAATCTTTCGAGCTGAGACCGCGGAAGGCAACAATCGGACATCGTTCGCATAATCATGTACTATTCCAGGAAAGGAAGCGATCATTTGCAGAAGCAGACCATCAAAATCACCTGCACCTATGGCGGCGAGGACATTGCAGAGATCATCCTACGGTCCTTTCGCCTGTATCTCAGCCTTGCGCTCTCCGGCGGCGGCGCGGTATAATGCCAGCGATGAATCGCCGCTTATTTCAGGAGGTCAAATATGGTTCTGGAAATAAGCAATGGATATGCCTGGCAGTGTAATCCAACGATACCAAGTCCAGCGTATCTTCGATCAGGATGATCCAGGACTCTTTAGGCTGATGAGAATGGGCTGTAATCTGCTGCGCATCATAACGGAAACGACGACCACAGGTCTTGCATTTGTACATCTGCTTACCCTTGGGCTTCCCCTTCTTGATAATGGCTGTGGCGTCTTTACAAAATGGGCAGCATTCCGGAGTGGTATCTTCAAGCTCCTCATTGAGAACAAGATACCGTAGGATCTGAGTTTTGATCTGGTCGAGCTGATAGGGAGTCAACTGGGAAGTGAGTTTCCGAAATTCTCTGGATGTCATTGTCAGCACTCCTTGCCTTTGATGACTACATTATCTCTCAAGCACTGTCCCATAAATGACTCAGGTTACAGCTTTTTTACTAACACCTGACCATTAGGGTGTTTTTAAAGTAATTATATTGAATATGAACAAAATAGTCAAGGCAGATACGCAATCATTCATTAAATCTATACAAAGTCGAATCCTGCACCTACGCATAAATGGACATTTACGGAAGACTATGCTACATAGTCGACAAAAGCCCCCGCCATGCCAGCGCCTCAACACTGATATGCTCCCCCTATGAGAGACAGTGATAGAATAAAACACTGTCAACATAGGGGGAGCATTGTCATGCCGTTGAAGCAAAAGTTGGAGGTAGAAGAAAAGGTCAGAATAATTAGAGAATATCTATAAGGGAAGATAGGCCCGTATGTTGTTTATCTTCGTCGTTGTCTGCTTGATGCCGTCGATCACATAGGCGATATGCTCCTTGTCAAGCTGGGAAAACCGTTGCTTGACAAGCATCTACGAAAACCAACGATCTAATGCAACAGAAATCCTCCGGCAGGAGGTGGCAGGGCCTTTGCCACCGTGCAGGAGGATGCGAGTGTGTTCAAACGGACAGAGGCCGGGCAGACGGCTTTTCAAAGATTTCTAGAGGCTTTATAGCCGTCTCTCGTGTTTTCATGGCAGAAACCCATAAGTGAATAGATATCCTTTATAGACACTTTCCCCGTTTCTTCCTCGGCGTTTTCAAGTGCTTTGACTTTTTCAGAATATTGATCTGCGTCACTACTTCCTCCGGTGTCAGGGCATCGTAGTCGATCCCCAGTGATGCCAAATACGCCCGGACCTGTTTTTCCTCTTTGGTGCCCTGATAACTCATGGCATCCTGGAGCTGCTTTTGCACTTCGGCGGCGGTATCGGTTTCCTCCGCGGTGGTCGCATCCGTCTTGTGGGCATTCCGGATATCCCGGATGATGCTGTCCAGATCGTCGTGGATCACTTTGCTGAAATATTCGTCCTCGTCCACTTGGGCAAGCTCCAGCGTGCGGACATAGAGATCATCCTCACCGGGGTCATGGCCCTGAATCACCTGTTGTCGGACCGCAGCCAGAACCACGTTCATGTCCCTGATCCGCATGTCCGCGATCCGGTCCACATAGATCTCGATGTCCGTCATCAATCTTCGGAAGTTCGGATGCAGCGCCATCTCGCTGAGCAGCCGATGATTGAGTTTTCCGCTCTTGAGCAATTCTATCATTTCATCACCCAAATGCAGTTCGTGAAGTTCTGCATTTGGGTCCTTTTTTATCTCGCTCCTCCCGATCAGATAGTCAGGAGATACCCCGTAGAATTTGGCCAGCTTTTCCAGATTGGTCTGGCTGATCTCGATCCCATCATAGGTCTCATAGTTGTGCAGGGCAGATTTGGAGATGCCGGTCTTGGCAGCCAGCTCCTCGTAGGTCAGCCCGCGGGCGTCCCGCAGGTCCCCGATCCGTTCCGAAACCGTCAGCTTTACATACATAATCGCATCCTCCGAAAACGTAGCTGTATCAATGCTTTTCCCTATTATACCACACTTGTCCATGATTGTGGAATTATTCGCAAAACAGCGCGATTTCCACGCTCATGGAGATTCCAAGGTTTTACGATTTTATGTGTTACAATACGGTTACAATCAAATGATCGGCCACGCTGATATATACCGCCAAGACCCCGAAAGGGCGAGCGTTCGTCAACGAGACGGCACAGCGCCAGGAAAGGTTGCCTGCCAGGAAACAGCGTAGAGAGACCGGCAAATTCTAAGACATGTGGAAACAGCGAATCATCGGCTGAGATCATGCCTCGATCCATACGGATTCGTGATTGTGAGAACCGTGAACTGTATTTGCGGAAGCGTGTGTATTTGCGCAGTTATGCGAATCCTCACACATTGCGGCAAAGTGGACCATTTGTCCATGGGACTATGGATCATGGGGATTGATTTCGTTGGCTGTTTCCAAACTGAAATAACAATGCGGTGGCATGAATCCACATCGCGTCTCAGCGAACAGAGTTCATTCCACTGCGCAGGAAACGGAGGTGAAAAAATGGAGATCCGCAATGAGATCAAGTCTTACATTGTCCGGGAGGGCTACACCCTCAGCGAAGTAGTGGAGATGCTGGCCGACGAATACGGCTGGAGCACCAGTGTTCCCAATCTTTCTGGAAAGCTGCGGCGAGGCTCTCTGCGTTACAGGGAGGCCATAGAACTGGCCGACGTGCTGGGCTACGATCTGGTCTGGCAGAAGCGAAAGCACGAATAAGACGACCATTACGGGGGAATCCATTGGGACAATGGCGCACTTCTATACATTTTGCTGCCGCAAATGTATGTGCGCTCTGCGAGGCCGCGCCGTATGATCCGAATCATCCGGCTTTTTACGTCGCTGCGCTCCGGCCAAGGGGTCACCCCTTGCGCGTCGTCGTCGCAAGTTCCATATCCCTCGCTTCCGGCCAAGGCCGAAAGCTCACTCATTCCACTGCTCCGCCTCTCCCCACAAAGCAAGTATGCTTTGCGGGGACCCCTTACCGCTATCCCCGGACGGGCTGCGCCCGTCATTATTCCACACGAAGGAGGTGCATACTATGCAGAATCACGAGAAGCTCGAGGCGATGAAAGCGGAAATCCGGCAGAACGAGGCCAGGATCGAACAGTTGGAGCATCAGATCCAGCGCCGGACCAACCGCATCCAGCACATGGAGAGCGGCGAGCGCCGGGCAAGGAATCACCGGCTTATCACCAGAGGAGCCGCCGTGGAGAGCATCTGGCCGGAGATCAAACCCCTGCCAGAGCAGGATTTCTATAAACTCATGGAAATCGTCTTGAATCTCCCCGAAGCCAGAGCAGTCCTCCGTTCGGTCCATAGTATTCCAATCAAGGCTCCGCCTAGCGGTGATACCTGATGGCCCTCTATCATTTTCACGCGACCCAGGTCAAGCGCAGCGCTGGACAATCTGCTATCGCCGCCGCAGCGTACCGGGCCGGGGAACGATTGTACAGCGAGTACTACGGTGAATACAGTGATTACACCCGGAAGGGCGGCGTGATCTGTTCTGAAATTCTCTTGCCAGATCATGCTCCCAGGGAGTACGCAGATCGACAGACCCTCTGGAACGCGGTAGAAAAGGTGGAGAAGAACAAGAAAGCCCAGCTTGCCTACAGCTTCGACATCGCATTGCAGAACGAACTGACCCTGGAGGAGAATATCGCCCTGGCCCGGCAATTTCTGATGGAGCAGTTTGTCAGCCGGGGTATGATCGTGGATTTTGCCATCCATGCCCCGGACCCAAAGGACGGCGGGATCGAGAATCCCCACTTCCATGTGCTCTGCCCCATCCGCCCCATGGAACAGGACGGAACCTGGGGAAAGAAGCAACGCCGGGAATATGTGCTGGATGAGAACGGCAACCGCATTTTGGATGAAGCCGGGAACTATGTGTTCAACGCCGTTCCCACTACGGACTGGGGCAGCCCGGAAACCCTGGAGGCATGGCGAGCCGCATGGGCAGAGCTCTGCAATGCCAAATTTGCAGAAAAGGGATTGAGCTGCCGGATCGACCACCGCAGCTACACCCGTCAGGGCTCCAATCAGATCCCCACGGTCCATGAAGGTCCCGCCGTCCGAGAGATGGAGCGGAAGGGCATCCGCACCAACAAAGGCGATCTGAACCGCCTAATCCGCAGCGCTAATCATGCCATACGCAGTCTGATCAAGCAACTTGCAGAGCTGAAGGAGCGTTTCCAAGCGGCACGGGCGGCATTGGCTCAGCCACGATCTCCCACAGTGGCGTCCCTACTGAACCGATATTACGATCAACGCAACGCCGGAGCCTATTCCAACAAGGCCAGGGTCAACAATCTGAAAAAGCTGTCCCAGCAGGTTCTGTTCATGGAGCAGTACGGCATTGTAACGCTGGATGAT
>CAJOHR010000039.1 GCA_905234425.1 uncultured Oscillospiraceae bacterium
CATCTCATGGAGCGCGCCTCTGGTGCACATGCCCACGCAGGCCTGATAGTCAGGCTTGGCCTTGTACTCCATGATGCCGGGGATCTCGGTGAACTGACGCCGGACCTCCTGGACGATGGACTGGGCCGCGGTCTGCACGGCGGACATGGTGAAGGCGGAGAACACGAAGGTCAGCATGGCGCCGATGAACAGGCCCACCAGCACCGTGGGGCTGGTCAGGGTAAAGTTCAGCAGCTCGCTGGTCTTGTCCTGGACGATGTTCACGTAGGACACCAGCAGGGCCAGGGCGGTCAGAGAGGCGGAGCCGATGGCGAAGCCCTTGCCGGTGGCGGCGGTGGTGTTGCCCAGGGAGTCCAGCGCGTCGGTGCGGTCCCGGACTTCCTCGGGGAGGCCGGCCATCTCGGCGATACCGCCGGCGTTGTCGGCCACGGGGCCGTAGGCGTCGGTGGCCAGGGTGATGCCCAGGGTGGAGAGCATGCCGACGCCGGCAATGCCGATGCCGTAGAGGCCCTGGTTGAAGGCCTCGGAGAAGTGACCGGAGGCGTCCACGATGGACAGGGAGCCGCCGGCGGCGAAGTAGCTCACCAGAACGGCAATGCCCACGATCAGAATGGAGGTCATGGTGGACTTCAGACCCAGGGAGATGCCGCCGATGATAATGGTGGCAGCGCCGGTCTCGGAAGCGTCGGCCAGCTCCTGGGTGGGCTTGTAGTTGTCGGAGGTGTAGTACTCGGTGAAGTAGCCGATGAGGCAGCCGCCCACCAGGCCGCAGAGAATGGCGATGAAGATGCCGATCTTCTGCATGATGACCAGGGTGAGGATCAGGGCCACGACGGCGGCGATGATGGCGGCGGCATAGGTGCCGGTCCGCAGGGAGGTCAGCAGGGATTTCTGTGTGGCGTTCTCCTTGGTCTTGACCAGGAAGGTGCAGACCAGGGAGCATATCATGCCGGTGACGGCGATCATCAGGGGCAGAAGCATGCCCTTGAAGCCGTAGCCGGCGGTGGCGGCCAGCGCAAAGGTGGCCAGGATGGAGCCCACATAGCTCTCATACAGGTCCGCGCCCATGCCGGCCACGTCGCCCACGTTGTCGCCCACGTTGTCGGCGATGGTGGCGGGGTTCCGGGGATCGTCCTCGGGGATACCGGCCTCCACCTTGCCCACCAGGTCGGCGCCCACGTCGGCAGCCTTGGTGTAAATGCCGCCGCCCACACGGGCGAACAGGGCCATGAAGGAGGCGCCCATGCCGTTCATGACCATGATGTTGCCAAGCTGCACGGGGTCGCTGATCTTGAAGCCGAACCGCAGCAGGCAGAACCACATGGTCACGTCCAGAAGGCCAAGGCCCACCACGGTGAAGCCCATGACGGAGCCGGAGGCGAAGGCGACCCGGAGGCCCTTATTGAGGCTCTCGGAGGCGGCCCAGGCGGTCCGGGCATTGGAGGAGGTTGCGATCTTCATGCCGATGAAGCCGGCCAGCATGGAGAAAATGCCGCCGGTGAGGAAGGCAAAGGGGGTGAACATGGAGAGCATACCGGCGAAGGCCATGATCAGAAGGATCACGAACACCACCGCGAATACCTTGGCCACCGTCATGTACTGGTGCTTCAGGTACGCGTTGGCGCCTTCCCGGATGGCTTCGGCAATCTCCACCATCTTGTCGTTGCCCTCAGAGTGCTTCATGACGACGCCGCGCTGAATAATCGCAAATGCCAGTGCGACTACGGCGCCGAGGAAGCCGATGAGAAAATACTTTTCCAACGATAACACTCCTTACTTTGGTGAATTCTTACTCGAATATTCTAACATATTTCCAGGGGATTTCAAGTGCGGAAACAGAATTTTCGAGAAAAAGAGAGCGGGGCGGGAAGCGGCTTGCCGGAAACACAGGTTTTCCTTGTATTTTCCTTCCCTGTGGGTTATAATCAAACCAGAAAAGGAGGGCGTCTCATGGGGAACATCACGGCCATCCGCATCCGTCAGATGCGGCGCAGGGTTTCAAATCAGAGGACCCAGGAGGAGTATCTTTGCCTGGAATGCCCCGGGGGCACCGTGTATCTGGCCAAAAGCGTCCTGGAGGACGCCGGGGACCGGTGGGATCGGGTCCTGGCGCTGGCCAAGGGGCAGGCGGAGACCCATGGGGTTCCCTTTGTGGACGAATCCGGGCGGAATTGAACAAATGAATGAAACAGACGTCTGCCGGGCGGGCAGGCGCGCCCTGAGGAGGCGGCGACATATAAGGTCAGCAGGATCATAAAGCCGAGTTTCGGCGCCTGTCGGCCGGAGGAAAGACGATGAATCGTCCCTTCCATGTTGTTTCGATCTTTGCCGGTGCCCATTTTGTTCCATCCTTCCCGATGCGCCGCTTTCGCGGGTGCTTGCCGATGTGGTGCAGGGGATGCAGAAATGATATTTGCGAAAAATATGGATGATGTGCCTGATATTTATCCACTTATTTTTTAATTTTATCACAATTGTTACGATATTGCAATAAATCTTTCTTTTGATGAAGTTTTTCGGAGAAAATGCGCGGAAACAGCGCAAAAGCGGAGCCCCGGATCACCGGAACTCCGCCTGTATTTTGATTCGCGTCACAGCCGCACCGGAATGCCCCGGGCGTTCAGAAATTCCTTTACCTGCGGCACCGTCAGCTCTCCGTAGTGGAACAGGCTGGCGGCCAGAGCCGCGTCACAGCCTGTCTGTTCAAAGACCTCGGCAAAATGCTGAAGGCTCCCCGCGCCGCCGCTGGCGATGACGGGAATGGAGACCGCGTCCACAACAGCCTTGGTCATGGGAATGTCGAAGCCGGCCTTGGTGCCGTCGGCGTCCATGGAGGTCAGCAGGATTTCTCCCGCCCCCAGGGCCTGGCCCCGCTTGGCCCACTCCACCACGTCCAGTCCCGTGGGGATGCGCCCGCCGGCGATGACCACCTCCCAGGTGCCGTCCCCTCTGGCCTTACCGTCGATGGCCAGGACCACGCACTGGGAGCCGAACTGCTCCGCCGCCCGGGTGATGAGGTCCGGATCTTTCACAGCGGCAGAGTTCACGGAGATTTTATCCGCTCCGGCCCGCAGGATCTCCTGGAAATCCGCCTCGGACCGGATGCCGCCCCCCACGGTCAGGGGCACAAAGACCTTTTCGCCCGTGCGCTCGATCACGTCCACCACGGATTTCCGGGCGTCGGAGGTGGCGGTGATGTCCAGAAACACCACCTCGTCGGCCCCTTCATCGGAGTAAAATTTGGCCAGCTCCACCGGATCTCCGGCGTCCCGGAGCTCCACGAAGTTGACGCCCTTCACCACCCGGCCGCCGCTGACGTCCAGGCAGGGGATGATCCGCTTGGCAAGCATCTCAGCGATCCTCCTTTTCCGGGTTCCCCAGGAGGCCGCCGCCGTTTTGCAGGGTGGCGATCATGCGCCGGAGGTCCACCCGGCCCTCGTAGAAGGCCTTGCCCACGATGGCCCCGTCCATGTGATGGGCCCAGAGCTCCGCCAGGTCCGCGTCGCCGGACACACCGCCGCTGGCGGTGATGCGGCAGGAAACTGCTTCCCGCAGGGCGTCCAGCCGCTCCAGATTGGGCCCCGACAGGGCTCCGTCCGTGGCGATATCCGTGAAGATGATGGTTTTCACGCCGAGGGATTCCATATTTTTCGCAAAGACCAGATAGGGGAGGCCGCTGTCCTCCACCCATCCTGCGGTCCGGACCATGCCGTCCAGGGCGTCGATGCCCACGGCGATCCGGTCGCCGTACTTCCCGGCGGCCGCCTTTACAAAGTCCGGGTCGGAGACGGCGGCGGAGCCGATGACGGCCCGGTAGACCCCCAGGTCAAACACGGCCTCCAGGTCCGCCATGGACCGGATGCCGCCGCCCAGCTCCACCCGAAGGCCGCTCTTTTCGCAGACGCGCCGGACGATATCGCCGTTTTTCCGGACGCCGTCCTTCGCCCCGTCCAGATCCACCATGTGGATCTCCGTGGCGCCGGCCTCCCGGAAGGCTTTCGCCGTCTCCAGCGGGTCCTCGGCCACCTGATGGACCGTGGCGAAGTCCCCCTTCAGAAGCCGGACGCACTTCCCGTCTTTTAAGTCGATTGCAGGCAAAATAATCATGGATTCAGTTCTCCAAAGTTTTTCAGAATATGCAGCCCCACGTCGCCGCTCTTTTCCGGGTGGAACTGGCAGCCGAAGATATTCCCCCGCGCCACCATGGCCGTGACCTCGGTCCCGTAGTCCGTGGTCATGGCGCAGTCGGCCGGATTCGCGGTTTTTGCGCAGAAGCTGTGGACAAAATAGACGCAGTCCCCCTGGGAAAGGCCGGCCGTCAGGGGATTATCATGGAGGATCTTCAGGCTGTTCCACCCGATGTGGGGCAGCTTCAGCGCTGTGTCGATCCGCTCCACCCGTCCCGGAATCAGGCCGAGACCGGCGGTTTTGCCCATCTCCTCGCTCTCGTCCAGGAGCATCTGCATGCCCAGGCAGATCCCCAGGAGGGGCTTCTGCTTATCCAGGACCTGGGCCGGAATGGCGCCGGCCATGCCGGATTTCTCCAGGGCCGCCATGCACTTGGGGAAGGCGCCCACGCCCGGAAGGATCAGGGCGTCGGCCTGCTCCAGACCCTTGGGATCGGAGACGATTTCGCTTTCAAAGTCCAGGTAATGGAGGGCCTTGGTGACGCTTTTCAGATTCCCGGCGCCGTAGTCGATGACGGCGATCATTGGAGGGCCCCCTTGGTGGAGGTCACCACGTCAGATTCCACCCGGACCGCCTCCTTCAGGGCCAGGCCCAGGGCCTTGAACAGCCCTTCGGTGATGTGGTGGGCGTTGAGGCCGTACTCGCACTTAAGGTGCAGGGTCAGCCCGGCGTTCATGGCCAGGGCTCGCATGAATTCCAGGGTCAGGCAGCTGTCATAGTCCCCGATCCGCTCCTGGGGCATGTCGGCATGGAACACCAGGAAGGGCCGTCCGGACACGTCCAGGGCGCAGAATTCCAGACTCTCGTCCATGGGCACGCAGCTGGAGGCAAACCGGCGGATGCCCACCTTGTCCCCCAGAGCCGCCCGCAGGGCCTGGCCCAGGACGATCCCCGTGTCCTCCACGCTGTGGTGGCCGTCCACGTAGAGATCTCCCTTGCAGATCACGGTCCCGCCGAAGCCGGCGTAAAACAGCATGGCGTGGAGCATGTGGTCAAAGAAGCCGATGCCCGTGTCGATGGTCAGGTCCCCGCCCTCCAGATTGAGGGATACCGTGACCTGTGTTTCCTTGGTCTTTCTCTCGATCTCAGCAGCTCTCATTTCGGAAACCTCACTTGAATGGAATTGGCGTGGGCCGTCAGGCGCTCGCTCTCCGCCAGCTCGATGATATCCGCCGCCACGGACTGCAGCGCCTCCCGGCTGAAGTCGATGATGGAGGTCTTTTTCAGGAAGCTCTCCACAGACAGGGGCGAGAAAAACCGGGCGGTGCCGGAGGTGGGCAGCACATGGCAGGGCCCCGCCATGTAGTCCCCCAGGGGCTCCGGGGTGTTCTGTCCCAGGAAGATGGCCCCCGCGTTCCGGAGCTCCGGCAGAAGCGCGCCGGGGTCCTCCGTCATGACCTCCAGGTGCTCCGGGGCGATCTCGTTGGCCAGCTCGCAGCACTGTTTCAGGGACCTGCAGACGATGATGCAGCCGTAATCCTTGAGGGACTGCTCGATGATGTCCTTCCGGCTTAAATATGCTGTCTGCCGTGCCATCTCCGCGGCAACCTGCTCCGCCATGGACTCCGAGGTGGTCAGCAGCACCGCCGAGGCCATGACGTCATGCTCCGCCTGGCTCAAAAGGTCCGCCGCCGTATAGACCGGGTCCGCCGTCCCGTCGGCAATGACCAGCACCTCCGAGGGGCCGGCCACCATGTCGATGTCCAGGGTGCCGTAGGCCATGCGCTTGGCCGCCGCCACGTAGGCGTTCCCCGGTCCCACCAGCTTGTCCACCTTGGGAATGAAGCCGGCGCCGTAGGTCAGGGCGGCCACGGCCTGAACGCCGCCCACCCCGATGCACCGGTCCACACCGGCCACATAAGCGGCGGCGAGCACCGCGTCGTTCAAATTCTCCGTGGGAGGCGTCACCATGACGATCTCCCCGCAGCCCGCCACCTTGGCGGGGACCACATTCATCAGCACGGAGCTGGGATAGGCCGCCCGGCCTCCGGGGACGTAGACGCCCACTTTGGAAAGGCCCCGGACGATCTGCCCCACCGTGCCCCCGGCCATGGGGCTCTCCCAGCGTCGGGAAAAAACCAGCAGCTCCTGCTGATAGGCCCGGATGTTCTCCGCGCTCTTCCGCAAAGCCGAGAGCAGCTTTTCGGGGATCCGATTCGCCGCCGCCTCCAGCTCCGAGAGGGGGATCTCCCGGGGCTCCGCGCCGTCGAACTTCAGGGAGTATTCCCGCACGGCCTCAAAGCCCCGCAGGCGCACACGCTCCATGATCTCGGCGGCGGAGCTTGCAATGCCGGCGTTGGTCTCCGCCGCCCGGCGGCGCATGGCCTCGATCTGGCCCAGCTCCGCCGCGCCGTCGGCCTTTACAATGGGGATGATCATCCCGTTACCTCCTCTATTTTATCGAGAAAATCGAAAATCAGGCTCTGATAGAGCTTCATGGACGCGGTGTTGGCAATGAGCCTGGCCGACACCGGAGCCACGGTCTCGATGGGAACGAGGCCGTTCTCCTTTAATGTGGTGCCGGTCTGCACAATGTCCACAATACCGTTGCTCAGGCCCACCAGGGGCGCCAGCTCCACGCTGCCCTCAATCTTGATGACGGACACATCCATGCCCTTTCCGGCGAACCAGGCCTTGGTCACATTGGGGTATTTGGAGGCCACCACCCGGTCCCGGTAGGTGCCGTAGAAATCGCTGCCCTCGGGCACGGCCAGGGCGAACCGGCATTTTCCATAGCCCAGGTCCCGGAGCTCGTAGAAGCTGCCGCCGTGCTCCATAATGGTGTCCTTCCCCACAATGCCCAGGTCGCAGACGCCGTGGGACACATAGGTCAATACGTCCGCCGCCTTGGACAGAACCACGTCCAGGGGATAATTCCGTACCGGCAGGATCAGCTTCCGGGTGTCCGAACGGACCTCGGAGCAGTCCATGCCCATCTTCTCAAAGAGATCCAAAGAGTCCTCCAGCAGGCGGCCCTTGGTCACCGCGATTTTCAGCCGGTTCACAGCGCCACCTCCTGTCTCTCGTTCCGCCCCAGCAGGATCAGCCTGTCCGCGCCCAGGCCCTTCGCCTCGTTCCGGGCTTCCTCCGGCGTCTCGGCGCAGGAGAGCATGGCGGTCCCCTCCGGGAAGGAGGCGGCCAGGGCTCTGGCCTGCCCCAGGGCGGGAAGCTCGTACCAGATCACCGTCTCGGGCCGCTTGTGCTCCGGCAGCTCCATGCAGTCGGTCACCGCCTCCACGTCCAGGGCGAAGCCTGTGGCGGGCATCTCCTGGCCGAAGGTCCCGATGAGCCGGTCGTACCGGCCTCCGGACAGCACGTTCCCGGCAGCGCCCTTTCCGTAGCCCCGGAAGACCATGCCTGTGTAGTATTCGATGGTGTGGATCAGCCCCAGGTCGAACTGGACCCGATGGCTCAGGCCCGCGTCCCGGAGGACGCCGTAGAGGGACTCCAGATAGTCCAGCACGGAAAGGGCCCTGGGATTGTCGCACAGCCCTCTGGCTGTCTCCAGCACCTCCGGTCCGCCGAAGAGCCTGGGCAGGGCGTAGAGGGCCTTGCCTTCGGGACGGTCCATATAGGGCGCCAGCAGGGCGCGATAGGTGGTGAACTCCTTGGATTCGGCCAGGTTCAGGAGGGTTTCCCGCTGATCCTCCTCCAGACTGAGGGCCTCCAGCAGGGAGCCAAACCAGCCCGCATGGCCGATCTCGATGTGGAAGTCGCTGAGGCCGCAGACCTCCAGGGATTCAATGGCCAGGGACAGGACCTCCAGATCCGCCCGGAGGCCGGGGGCCCCGATGAGCTCCACGCCGCACTGGTCGATCTCCGTTCTGGCGCCTGTGTTCACGTCGTCGGACCGAAAGACCATCTGATTGTAGTACAGGCGCAGGGGCAGAGGGAGCTTGCCCAGCTTGGTGGCCGCCACCCGGCCCATGGCTACGGTGGAGTCCGGCCGCATGACCAGAATCTTTCCGGTCCGGTCGATGACCTTCATCATGGACTCCTGGGGCAGGGGATGGCCCGCGGCGGAGATCAGGTCGTAATACTCCACATTGGGCGTGATCATCTCGCAGTAGCCCTGGCGGCGGAAGGCGGCGGTCACCGCCTCCTCCACCCGCCGGAAGGCCGCGCACTCGGCAAACAGCCGGTCTTGGGTCCCCTCCGGCGTCGGGATCAGTTGTTTCATGGTTTACCACCTCAGTTTGTATGGTGAGAGATGCGGGTTGGGATTTGTCGAGGTATGTTGCGTCACCTGAGAGGTATGTTGCGTCATCCTGAGCGCAGCGAAGGATCTTTCCTTCCCGGTTGACGCAAGATTCTTCGGGGTGCTCAATGACCCCGACAAATCCTAATCTACACGCTTCTTTCATTCGCTAATATATTACTACACTAAAGACTCTGTTGCAATCTCCGAAATCCCCAATCAGAACAGCGTCACCTGGCTGGTTTCCGGCAAATCGCCAAAAGCCCCCAGGGATTTCAGCAGCTCCAGGTGGGCCTTGGAAACCTTGGGGCAGGCCTCGCCGAACTCCTCGATGGAGAGGAAGGTCCTGCCCTCCCGGCCTGCGAGAATGTCCCAGGCGGCGCTTTCGCCCAGGCCCGACACGGCCACAAAGGGCGGCAGCAGCTTTTTTTCCTCGAACAGGGGCTCGAACTTCGTGGCGTGGGATTTGTAGACGTCGATGGGAGCGAAGGAGAAGCCCCGGAGATAGAACTCGTAGCAGGCCTCCAGCGTGGTCATGAGGTCCTCGTCCTTGTCCGTGGATTCCGGGTCGTTTTTGATCCGGTCGATGTGCTTCTTCACGGTCTCCAGACCTCGCGTCATCATCTCCGCGTCGAAGCCGCCCTTCTGGCTCTTCCGGTAGAAGTAGGCGCTGTAGAAGGCCAGGGGCTCATGGACCTTGAACCAGGCGATGCGGAAGGCCATCATGACGTAGGCCACGGCGTGCGCCTTGGGGAACAGGTAGGCGATCTTCCGCAAGGATTCGATGTACCACCGGGGCACGCCCAGCTCGTTCATCTTCTCCTCCCAGCCCGCCTCAAAGCCGTTCTTTTTCACCTTGCCCTTCCGGACGGCCTCCATGATCTTGAAGGCCACCTTGGGCTCCATGCCCTTTTCGATCAGGTAGAGCATGATGTCGTCCCGGCAGCCCACGGTCTCCGTGACCGAGGCCGTGCCGGAGAGGATCAGATCCTTGGCGTTGCCCAGCCACACGTCCGTGCCATGGGAGAAGCCCGAGAGCCGCACCAGCATGTCGAAGCCGTCGGGCTGGGTGTCCACCAGCATCTGACGGGTGAAGGAGGTGCCGAACTCGGGGATGCCGATGGAGCCGGTCTTCCCGATGATGGGATCGTCGTCGGGAAGGCCCAGAGGCTCCGGGGATTTGAAGATGGCCATGGTCTCCGGATCGTCCAGGGGGATTTTCTTTGCGTCCAGGCCGGTCATGTCCTCCAGCATGCGGATCATGGTGGGATCGTCGTGGCCCAGCATGTCCAGCTTCAGGAGGTTGTCCTCCATGCAGTGGTATTCAAAGTGGGTGGTGATGATGTCCGTGCCCGTGTCGTCCGCCGGGTGCTGGACGGGGCAGAAGTCGTAGATATCCTTGTCTCCCGGAATGACCACCAGGCCGCCGGGATGCTGGCCCGTGGTCCGCTTGACCCCGGTGCAGCCTGCCGTCAGCCGGTTTTCCTCCGCCCGAGAGGCGGTTTTTTCCCGCTCCTGGAGGTACTTCTTCACGTAGCCGTAGGCGGTCTTCTCCGCCACGGTGCCGATGGTCCCGGCCCGGAACACGTGGTCCGCGCCGAAGAGCTCGATGCAGTACTGATGGGCCTTGGCCTGGTATTCGCCCGAGAAGTTCAGGTCGATGTCCGGGACCTTGTCGCCGCCGAAGCCCAGGAAGGTCTCAAAGGGAATGTCGAAGCCGTCCTTCACGTAGGGCTCCCCGCAGACAGGGCAGACCGCGTCGGGCATGTCCGCACCGCAGCCGTAGCCCACGCCGGACTCGAAGTCCGTGTGCTTGCACTTGGGACAGCGGTAGTGGGCGGGCAGGGAGTTCACCTCGGTGATGCCCGACATAAAGGCCACCAGAGAGGAGCCCACGGAGCCCCGGCTTCCCACCAGATAGCCGTGCTCCAGGGAGTTGGCCACCAGCAGCTGGGCAGACATGTAGATCACGTCGTAATGCCGCTCCAGAATGCCCGGCAGTTCCTTTTCGATCCGGTCCAGGACGATCTGGGGCGGGTTTTCCCCATAGAGCTCGTGCATCCGGTCGTAGACCAGGGTGGAGAGTTTTTCCGCGGAGTTTTCGATGGAGGGCGGGAACAGGTTGTTGGGCACGGGCTTGATGATATCGCACATATCGGCGATGAGGTTGGTGTTCTTCACCACCACCTCGTAGCACTTTTCCTCCCCCAGATAGGCGAATTCCTCCAGCATCTCGTCCGTGGACTTGAAGTAGATGGGCAAATCCTTGTCCGCGTCGGAATACTGCTTGGAGGCGAGCAATATGTGCCGGAAAATCTCATCCTCGGGATTGAGGAAATGCACGTCTCCCGTGGCCACCACGGGGATGTTCAGCGCTTCTCCCAGCCGGACGACGGTCCGGTTGAAATCCCGAAGATCCTCGTCGTTTGCGGCGATTTCTTTTTCAATTAAAAAGCGGTTGTTGCAGATGGGCTGGATCTCCAGGTAGTCGTAGAAGGAGGCGATCCGCGTGAGGTCGTCCCAGCTTCTGTTCTCCTCCACCGCCTGGAACAGCTCTCCGGCCTCGCAGGCGGAGCCGATGATCAGGCCCTCCCGCCACTTCATGAGCTGGCTCTTGGGGATCCGGGGATTTTTCTTAAAATATTTGAGATGGCCGTCGGAGATCAGCCGATAGAGGTTTCGGAGGCCCGTGTTGTTCTTGGCGTAGATAATGATGTGCCGGTGGTATTTGGGCGTGATCCGGTCGCAGTCCTCGATGACGCCGGTGAAATGGTTGATCTGGGACAGCCGGAAGACTTCATGCTCCTCCAGCATGGCGAAGAACCGCTCCAGCATGTAGCCTACGGTCATGGCGTCGTCCACGGCCCGGTGGTGGTTGAAGTCCGGCAGACCCAGGGCGTCGGCCACCACGTTGAGCTTGTGCCGGTTCAGACCGGGCAGCAGGCTCTGGGCAAGTACCAGGGTGTCGATGTAGGTGGGCTCGAATTCAATGCCCAGCTCCCGGCAGGCGGCCTTGACGAAGCTGGTGTCGAAGTCCGCGTTGTGGGCCGCCAGAGGCCGGTCCCCGCAGAATTCCAGAAAGGCCGGGATGGCCTCCTCCAGCTTGGGGGCGCCTCGGAGCATGTCGTCGGTGATGCCCGTCAGCTCCACGATCCGGGCGGGGAGGGGCCGTTCCGGGTCTACAAAGGTCTGGAACCTCCGCTCCATCTTTCCGTCCTTGTAGATGGCGGCGCCGATCTCCGTGATCCTGTCCTCGTGGAAGCTCAGGCCCGTGGTCTCCAGATCGAAGACCACGAATTCCTGGTGGAAATCCCCGTCTCCGTGACCGCGGACGGCGATCTTTCCGTCCACGTCGTTGATGAGATAGCCCTCGCAGCCGTAGAGGATCTTGATGTTCTTCCCCTTGGCCGCCTTCATGGCGTCGGGGAAGGCCTGGGCCACGCCGTGGTCCGTGATGCCGATGGCCCTGTGGCCCCATTTGGCCGCCAGCTTCACCACCTCCGCCGTGTCGGTCAGGGCGTCCATGGCGGACATTCTGGTGTGGAGGTGGAGCTCCACCCGCTTTTCCGCCGCCGTGTCCTCCCGGACGGGCTTGGTTCCCGGCTTGATGGCGAAGGGCTGGAGAACGATGTCGTTTTCATAGTTGCTGAAGCTGACCTTGCCCTGGATCCGGAGCCACATGCCCTTGGAGACGCCCTCCACAATGGCCTTGGCCTTGGCGTTGTCCATGTACTGGTCCACCCGGATGGAGCCGGTGTTGTCGGTGATGTCGAAGCGGATGATGGTGGCCTTGGCCCGGGTGAGCTCCTTGTGGTCCACGGCAAAGACCTCGCCCTCCACGATCACCCGGCCGGAATCCATGCCGATGGCGCTGAGGGGCGTGGGCTCTCCGGTGAAGGGCTTTCCGTAGATCATCTCCGTGGAGGCGGCCACCTTCCGCTTCTCCGGAGCCGCGGCGGTCCGGGGCATGCGCTCCATGGCCTCCCGGCGAAGCTGCGCCGTCAGCGCAAACAGGTCCTGGCCCGTTTCCGGGCTCTCCACCTCCAGGCGGACCTCGGTACCGAACATGTCCGAAAGCCAGTGCTCGGCCCTGGCCACATAGGGCAGGAGCATGTCCTTGCCCCCACCCTGCAGGCGAAGATGAACGGTTTGGCCCTTCAGGGCGTATTCGCAGCCGGCCAGAATGGACATCCCCGGGGCGAACTGCTCCGTGAGATAGGTCCCCACGTCCGAGAGCTTCAGCTCGGGAAGAGCTTCGGGACGGCAGACGGTCCGGAGGGCCATGTGGCGGATGGCGTAGGCGTCGGAGACGCCCTTTTCCACCCTCCGGACCACATCCAGGGGAAGATACCGGTCCAGATGGACCGTGACCTCCGCCCGGCGGCTGGTCATGTCGATCTTCGCATCGAATATTTTCACGTCGTCCAGACGCTTTTTGATTGCTTCCTCCGGCTGGTAGTTCTGAAACAGATCCAGCAGCCTGACAGTGTTTTCATCCATGCAGATTGATCCTTATTCCTTCAGCAAAACTTCTTCGATGTACTCCATGAGACCGTCGGCAAGAGCATCCTCGGGCAGGGTTTTGAGCTTCCGCCCCTTGGCGAAGAGGACGCCGCTGCCCTTGCCTCCCGCAATGCCCACGTCGGCCTCCCGGGCCTCGCCGGGGCCGTTGACCACGCAGCCCATGACCGCCACGGTGATAGGAGCGTGGACGGTTTTCAGCCGTTCCTCTACCTCCCGGGCCAGGCCGATCAGGTCGATGCTGGTCCTGCCGCAGGTGGGGCAGGAGATGAGCTCCGGTTCGTCCTTCCGGAGGCCGGCGGCCCGGAGAATGTCCCTGGCCGCCCGGATCTCCTCCACCGGATCGTCGGTGAGGCTCACCCGGAGGGTGTTGCCGATGCCCAGGCATAAAAGGCCGCCGATGCCCATGGCGGACTTGATCAGGCCCATTCTGGGGGTCCCGGTCTCCGTGACGCCCAGGTGCAGGGGATAGTCCGTCTTCTGATCCATGAGCCGGTAGGCCGCCACGGTCACAGGCACGGAGGAGGACTTCATGGAGACGCAGATGTCGTAAAAGCCCTGGTCCTCCAGAAGCCGGACATGGCCCAAAGCGCTCTCCACCAGGGCCTCGGCCGTGGGATGGCCGTATTTCTCCAGCAGCTCCTTTTCGAGAGACCCGCCGTTGACGCCCACCCGGATGGGAATGCCCTTCTCCTTGCAGACGTCCACCACCGCCCGGACCTTCTCCGGGCCGCCGATGTTGCCGGGGTTGATACGGATCTTGGCCGCGCCGCCCTCGGCGGCGGCAATGGCCAGCCGGTAGTCAAAGTGGATGTCCGCCACCAGAGGCAGGGGAGAGGCGGCGGCGATTTCCCGGAAACCTGCGGCGGCCTCCATGTCCGGCACCGCCAGCCGTACGATCTGACAGCCCGCCGCCCGGAGGGCCTCGATCTGGGCAAGGCTGCCGGGCACGTCGGTGGTCTTCGTATTGAGCATGGACTGGATGCTCACCGGGGCGTCGCCGCCCAGGGGCACGCTGCCCACAAGGATCTTTCGTTTCATTTCGTTCACCCGGAAATCAGTTTGAAGATGTCGTTGGCCGTTACCACCAGCATAAAGCCCAGCAGAAGCACCATGCCCGCCGCGTGGATATAGGCCTCGTATTTGGGGTCGATCCTGCGCTTTGTGACGGACTCGATGATCCAGGTCACCAGCAGCAGGAAGATGTGACCGCCGTCCAGGGCGGGAATGGGCAGCAGGTTCATAAAGGCCAGGTTCACGGCGATAAAGGCGCAGAAATAGACCACGTTCAGCACGCCGTCGGCGGTGGTTTCAGAGCTCTTGCCCGTCTCCTGTATGGTGTCCACAATGCCCACAGGCCCGGACATGTCTTTGAGGCCCGCCTTGCCTGTGATCAGATCCACCAGGCCCATTTTCACCATCCGGCCGAAGTCGATGGCGCTCCACCAGGCGTGCTGCAGCACGGTCAGAGGCGTCTTGGGCTCCACCTTGCCCATGGTGATGCCGAAGAGCCGGGTGGTGACGCCGTCCGTCGTATACTCCTGCTTGACCATGTTCACGTCGTGGAGGACGATCCTTTGGCCGTTCCGGCGCACCGTCAGGTCCATGAGTCCTTCCCCCGCCCGGTCCGTGAGCATGGAAAAGTCGGAGAACACATAGATGTTGTCACCGTTCACCTGCTCCAGCACGTCGCCCACCTGGAGGGTCCCCTCCAGCCGGCAGCCCTCCATAAAGCCGGTGATCTCCGGGACCCGGAAGCCCGTGGAGGCGGCGGCGCCGTAGAGGATCACCAGGATCAAAAGGCCGGAGAGAAAGTTCATGGCGGCGCCGGCGGCCAGAATGATGATCCGCTTCCAGGGCGCCTTTTTCGTAAAGGCCCTGGGATCGTCGCTGGCGCCGTCCTCGCCCTCCATGGCGCAGTAGCCGCCGATGGGCAGGAGCCGGATGGAATACTCCGTCTCGCCCTTGCCCCAGTGGAGGAGCCGGGGCCCCATAAAGATGGAGAACTCGTTGACCTTCACATCGAAGAGCTTGGCGGTGATAAAGTGGCCGAACTCGTGGATGAAGATCAGAAAGCTGAACATGAGGATTGCAATCAATAAAAACATAGGAAGCTCCCGTTACAGTAAGATTTTCCTTTTCTCCTTATCCCGTGACGCAGGCTCTGGCCGCCCGGTCCGCCTCCAGAATATCCTCCAGGGTGGGATCGTCCCGGACAGGCACCGTATCCAGGGCCAGCCGGACCTTCCTGGAGATGTCGTTGAAGCCGATCTCGTCCCGGAGGAATTGGGCCACTGCCGCCTCGTTGGCGCCGTTTAAGATGGCGCAGGCCGTGCCGCCCCGCTCCACCGCCTCCGCCGCATAGCGGAGACAGGGGAAATTCCGGTCGTCCGGGGGCAGGAAGGAGAGGTCCCCGCAGGTCAGCAGATCCAGGGGCGGCGCCGGACTCTCCATTCGGTTGGGGTAGGTCAGGGCCAGCTGAATGGGCAGCCGCATGTCCGGGGCGCCCAGCTGGGCCATGACCGCCCCGTCCACGAACTCCACCAGGGAGTGGACGATGCTCTTCCGGTGGATCACCACATCCACCTGAGCCTTGGGCAGACGGTAGAGCCGCATGGCTTCGATGACCTCCAGCCCCTTGTTCATCATGGTGGCGGAATCCACCGTGATCTTGGGGCCCATGGTCCAGTTGGGATGGCGCAGGGCGTCCTCCTTTGTGACCGGCTCCAGCTCGTCGAAGGTTTTTCCGTAGAAAGGCCCGCCCGAGGCCGTCAGGATCAGCCGCCGGATCTCCCTCCGGTCCCGGCAGCCCATGAGGCACTGGAACACGGCGCTGTGCTCCGAATCCACGGGGACGATCTCCGCCCCGTACCGGTCCGCCGCGTCCATGACCAGCTCCCCGGCGCATACCAGGGTCTCCTTGTTGGCAAGACCAATGCGCTTTTTCGCCTGGATGGCGGCCAGGGTGGGACGGAGGCCCACCATGCCCATGACGGCGGTGATCACGACCTGGGCTTCCGGCATGGAGGCCGCCTCCATGAGCCCCTCCATGCCCCATTTCACGGCGATGGGAAGGTCCCGGAGCTGCTCCCGCAGGGAAGCGGCGGCTGCCTCCGTGCCCATGACGCAGAGCTTCGGACGGAATTTTCTCGCCTGCTCGGCCATGCGGTCTATGTTTTCGCTGGCCGTCAGAGCGCAGACCGAAACGCCCAGCCGCTCCGCCACGTCCAGGGTTTGCCGGCCGATGGAGCCGGTGCTCCCCAATATAGATATTGTCGAAACGCCCATTTTATGACTGCTCCTTCTTTACATCAGCACGGGCCAGAGGCTCATCCAGAGCGCCGCCACGGGAGCGGCGAACACCACGCTGTCAAACCGGTCCAGGACGCCGCCGTGGGCCCGGAAGATGGTGCCGTAGTCCTTGATGCCCGTTTCCCGCTTCACCATGGAGAAGGCCAGGTCTCCCACAATGGAGACAAGAGACCCCGTCAGCCCCAGCAGGGCGGCGGAGAGATAGTTCCAGGCGAGGCCGAAACCGAACTGCATGACCAGTCCGTAGATCACCATGGACAGGGCGCCGGTGATCACGCCGCCCACGGCTCCCTCCACCGTCTTTTTCGGGGAGAGCACCGGGGCCATCTTGTGTTTGCCCAGGAAGTAGCCTGTGAAGTAGGCTCCCGCGTCGGCCACAAAGGGGATCATAATGGGGATCAGCACCAGGTGCCGCCCCCGATCATGGGTCAGCAGCAGGACGATGCTCCCCAGGCACATCGGGATCACAAAGCCTGCGAACAGGGCGCTGAGGACCCCCTCGAATTTCACCTCCGGATAGGCCGCCAGGGCCTCGGTGAATTCCAGCAGCCCGAACACCAGGATCACGGGCACGCCGATGCGCAATGGGCAGCCGAAGAAGCACCATACGGGCACGGCGAAGGCCATGACCATGGCCTCAATTATCATCCGCTCCTTTTTGAGCAGTCCGGTGGTTTTCAGCAGCTCCCTGGCCGCAATGGCGCAGAGCAGGCCCATGACCACGGCGGTCACCGCCTTGGGCAGGACCAGCAGGATCACAAGCAGCAGCGGCACGCCCACGGCGGCTACAAGCAGTCTTCCCTTCATCAAATCCCTCCAAACCGGCGGTTTCTCGCCTGATAGGCGGCCACGGCCCTGTCCAGCTCCCGCTCGTCAAAGTCGGGCCACAGCACGTCGGTGAAATAGAGCTCGGCGTAGGCCGCCTGCCACAGCAGGAAATTGGAGATCCGCAGCTCGCCGCCGGGCCGGATGATGAGATCCGGATCCGGAACATCGGCGGAATAGAGCAGGGAGGAGAAGGTCTCCTCCGTCAGACTCTCCGGGTCCTCGCCCGTCTCGGCGCATCGTTTTGCCCAGGCCCTGGCCGCCCGGAGCATCTCGTCCCGGCTGCCGTAGTTGATGCACATGTTCACCTGGGAATCGGTGAACACCTCGGATTCCTTCCTGGCCTCCGCCGCCAGGTCCTGGAGCTCCGGGCTCAGGGCGGTGAGATCGCCGAAGAACTCGATCCGGACGTGGTTCTTCTGCATGTCCCGGATGGACTCCAGCAGGTAGTCCTTCATGAGGCCCATGATTTTGGAGACCTCCTCCTGGGGCCGCTTCCAGTTCTCCGTGGAGAAGGCGTAGACCGTCAGGTATTTTACGCCGATCTCCCGGCAGTACAGGGCGATCCTACGGAAGGTCTCCGCCCCCGCGGCGTGGCCGGCGGTCCTGGGCAGCAGACGCTTCTTGGCCCAGCGGCCGTTTCCGTCCATAATGATGGCGATATGCCGGGGCATGGCCGCCTCGTTTTCACGTTTCTTCGCCATGACAGCTCCTTTCGGTCCAACACTGAAAAGTTGGGAAAGGACTTGCGCCCTTTCCCAAGCTCCTTACATCTCCATCAGTTCCTTTTCCTTCTTGCCGCACTGTTCGTCGACCTTCCGGATGTATTCGTCGGTGAGCTTCTGCAGGTCCTTCTCGGCTTCCTTCTGGTCATCCTCGGTGATCTCGGACTTCTTCTGCATCTTCTTGATGGCGTCCATGGCGTCCCGGCGGACGTTCCGAATGGCAACCTTGCCGTCCTCGCCGTATTTCTTGACCTGCCTGGTCAGATCCTTCCGGCGCTCCTCCGTGAGCTGGGGGAAGATCAGCCGGATCACCTTGCCGTCGTTCTGGGGGTTGATGCCCAGGTCGCTCATCTGGATGGACCGCTCCACGCTCTTGAGCAGGGTCTTGTCCCAGGGCTCGATGACCAGGGTTCTGGGGTCCGGAGAGGTGATGGAGCCCACCTGATTGATGGGGGTGTCCACGCCGTAATACTCCACGGTGATCTGATTGAGCACCATGGGGTTGGCCCGGCCGGCCCGGACCGCGTCAAACTGCTCCCGCAGCACCGACAGGGTCTTTTCCATTTTGCTTGAATACGCGCTCAGATCCACTTTCATAACGCTTGCCTCCTTATACTGATGGTCGTTAACAGTTTCATCGTTTTTATCCGTGTACGTAGGTTCCGATGTTCTCGCCCATGACGGCCTTCCGGATGTTCTCCGGGTCCTTCAGAGCGAAGACGAACACGGGAATGTTGTTGTCCATGCACAGGCTGGTAGCCGTGGAATCCATGACCTGAAGCTGCCGGGACAGGACCTCCGCATAGGTGATGTCGTCGTATTTTTTCGCGTCCGGGTTTTTCGCCGGATCGGAGTCGTAGACGCCGTCGATGTTCTTGGCCAGCAGGATCACGTCCGCATCGATCTCCGCCGCCCGCAGGGCGGCGCCGGTGTCCGTGGAGAAGAAGGGGTTGCCGGTGCCGCAGCCGAAGATCACCACCCGGCCCTTGTCCAGATGGCGGCAGGCCCTGGACCGGATGTAGGGCTCGGCGATGGCCCGCATTTCGATGGCCGTCTGGACCCGGACCTCTATGCCCCGCTGCTCCAGGCAGTCCGCCACAGCCAGGGCGTTGATGGTGGTGGCCAGCATGCCCATGTGGTCGGCCCGGACCCGCTGCATGGAGTCGCCGCCGTCCTTCAGGCCCCGCCAGAAGTTTCCGCCGCCCACGACGATGCCCACCTGGACTCCGTCCTCCACACAGGAGCGGACCACGTCGCAGACGCCTCCGATCACCTCAAAATCAAGACCCCGATGGGCGTCGCCCGCCAGCGCCTCGCCGCTGATTTTCAGCAGCACCCGTTTGTATCGCGGCTGCGCCATTTTTTCTCGCTCCTTTACGTTCCGCCCGAAATCCGGGCTTCTTTATTATTACCCCTATTCTACCCCAATTCCTGCCGGAAAGAAAGTGCTAATTTGTATTTCTTTCTTCTTTTCCGTGAACCGATGGACGCCTCGCCGCTCATTTTGCTGCGAAAACGGAAAAATGAGGGATAGAAAACAAAAATCCCGCCACTGTCGTGACAGGATTTTCGCTTTGGCAGGGGATGAGGGATTCGAACCCCCGAAAACGGAGTCAGAGTCCGGTGTGTTACCGTTACACTAATCCCCTATCCGGTGCGCGCTCTTAAAAGCGCATGACTATTATACCCGGAAAATCCCGTTTGTCAAGCACTTTGTGTAAGTTTCCCCGCATATTTTCCCGGCGGGCCGGCATACTAAGGGCAAACAAACAGAGGAGACGACACTATGATCACCGATACACAGCTTCTCAACGCCATCCGGCAGACTACCATGATGGGCCGCATCGGCATCGACGCCGTGATCCGCCATTCCGGATGCCAGCCCATGACCGACGCCCTGCGGCAGCAGCGGGCGGAATACAGCGAGATCCTGGACTCCGCAACCAGGATGCTGGCGGAGCGGGGCGGCCAGCCCGAGCCTCTGCCTCTGGGCGCCCGGATGGGCACGGCCATGAGCCGGGTGAAAAACAATCTGGCGCCGCCCTCCACCTCCAAGATCGCCGACCAGATGATCACGGGCAACACCAAGGGCGTCATCAAGTCCATCCAGCACCACCGGCAGTATATGGGGAAGGACGAGCGGATCACGGACCTGTCCAAAAAGCTCCTGGAGACCGAGGACCGGAACATCCAGCAGATGAAGCCCTTTTTATAAGGTACGGAAACATTTCCTTGACTTTTTCCGCCCGCCATGCTAGGATGACTCATGATAAACGCGACGATGGGGAGAAAGACAGGTCCCCTTGTGTCAGAGAGCTGGCGGGCGGTGCGAGCCAGCGGCAAGGTCCTGTGCAATACTGGCCCCGGAGCGGTTCGCCTGAAAGGATGATTAGGGCGGAACGGCCGACCCCGTTACAGGTCAAAGCCTTATTGGAGGCTGAGGGTCCCCTGCGGGACTGAACCGGGTGGTACCGCGTAAAAGACTTTACGCCCCGGAACGCACAGGCGTTCCGGGGGTTTTTGTTTCCCGGAACCGTATAAGGAGGAAACCAAACATGAAACCAGGCTATCAGAAGTACATTCCCTACAAACCCATCTCCCTGCCGGACCGGACCTGGCCCGACAAGGAGATCAAATCCGCCCCCGTGTGGTGCAGCGTGGACCTGCGGGACGGCAACCAGGCCCTGATCAACCCCATGAATCTCCGGGAGAAGCTGGAGATGTTCCACACCCTGGTGGACGTGGGCGTGAAGGAGATCGAGATCGGCTTCCCCTCCGCCTCGGAGACGGAGTACGAGATCTGCCGGGAGCTCATCGAGGGCGGCCACATCCCCGACGACGTGACCATCCAGGTCCTGGTCCAGGCCCGGCCCCATCTGATCCAGAAGACCTTCGAGGCCATTCAGGGCGCGAAAAACGTGATCCTCCACTTCTACAACTCCACCTCCACCCTCCAGCGGAAGGTGGTCTTCAAGATGGACACGGACGGCATCACCAGGATCGCCACGGACGCGGCGGACCTGATCTATGAGCTGTCCCAGCCTGTCATCGCCTCGGGCATGAACCTCCGGTACGAGTATTCCCCCGAGTCCTTTATGGGCACGGAGATGGACTATGCCGTGGAGATCTGCCAGGCCGTTTTGGAGCACCTCCACGCCACCCCGGAGAACAAGGTCATCCTGAACCTGCCCTCTACGGTGGAGAACATGATGCCCTGCTATTTCGCCGACTGCATCGAGTATTTTATCCGGAAGCTGCCCTCCCGGGACTGCGCCGTGATTTCCCTCCATCCCCATAACGACCGGGGCGAGGGCGTGGCCACGGCGGAGCAGGGACTGCTGGCCGGAGCCGAGCGCATGGAGGCCACCCTCTTCGGCAACGGCGAGCGCACGGGCAACGTGGACATGGTGACCCTGGCCATGAATATGTACACCCAGGGCGTGGACCCCAGGCTGGACTTCCACGACATCAACAAGATCAAGGAGGTCTATGAGCGCTGCACCCGGATGAAGATCGATCCCCGGCAGCCCTATGTGGGCCAGCTGGTGTTTACCGCCTTCTCCGGCAGCCATCAGGACGCCATCAACAAGGGCGTGCAGTATATGAAGGAGTCCGGCTCGGATATGTGGGAGGTGCCCTACCTGCCCATCGACCCGGCGGACGTGGGCCGGGAGTACGAGCCCATCATCCGCATCAACTCCCAGTCCGGCAAGGGCGGCGCGGCCTTCGTCATGGAGAACAACTTCGGCTACAGCCTGCCCAAGGCCATGCATCCGGAGTTCGGCGCCATCGTCCAGAAGGAGACGGACCGGCTGGGCACGGAGCTGCTGCCCAGCCAGATCATGGAGCTCTTCGACAAAAACTATCTGGCGGTGGACAAGACCTACGGCCTGGCCCGGCACACCTTTACGGAGTCCGGCGTCCACGGCCAGGAGCCGGTGGTGGGCTTCCGGGGCGCCCTTTCCTACAAGGGCCGGGAGCTGGAGATCGCCGGAGAGGGCAACGGCCCCATCGACGCCTTCTTCAACGCCATTTCCGACCTGGAGATCGGGAAATTCCAGTTTGTGGACTACTCCGAGCACGCCATTACCAAGGGCTCGGATTCCCAGGCCGTGTGCTACATCCATCTCCTGACCCCGGACGGAAAGGACGCCTTCGGCGTGGGCAAGAGCCACAACATCAACCGGGCCTCCCTCCGGGCCATCCTCTGCGCCATTAACCGGGCCATCATCGCCAAGGACGGCAAAGCGGACAAGTGAGGAATCCTGCGGCCGCGGCGTTCTTTTGCAGATTGGGATTTGTCGGGGT
>CAJOHR010000040.1 GCA_905234425.1 uncultured Oscillospiraceae bacterium
TCTACACGAGTAGAAAAGGGCTGGCCCCCGGAGGGTGTCAGGGGTTTCACCCGATTTATAGATTCAGGATCGTGGACCGAATCACCTCGACAAATCCCAATTTGTAAAAACAACGCTGTATTTGCTCACGGACTATCCCTTTATGCCTCCGGCGTAGGTAATGCCCTCCTCCAGATATTCCTCTCCCCAGAGGAACATCAGGAGCGAGGGGGTCATGTAGATCACGGCCACCGCGAAGGCCACGCCCACCTCGCCGCTGTTGATCTCGCTGAGGAACACGCTCAGGGGGTATTTCTCCGTGTCGGAGAACAGAATCAGAGGCTGCTCCACCATGTTCCAGTAGTCGATAAACACAAGCATGGCCACACTGACGAGAGCGCCCTTGCACAGGGGCAGGCAGACCCGGGAGAAGATCATCCACTCTCCCGCGCCGTCCAGCTCCGCCGCCTCGATCATGACCTTTGGGATGCGGCGCATGTTCTTGGTCAGCAGGAACACGCTGAAGGGGGCGAAGATCCCCGGCAGGATAATGGCCCAGCGGGTGTCCAGCAGATGGAGCCATCGCGCCACCAGATAGTTGGGCACCAGGGTTACCTGATAGGGCATGAGCATCAGAACGATATACCCGAAGAAAATAGCCTCCCGGACCTTTCCCCGATAGCGGGAGAACCCGTAGGCAGCCAGGGCGGCAATCGCCACCTGGAACACCACGATGGGCACCGTGAGGAACACGGAATTCCAGAACTTCACGATATAATCCGGGGACCGGAGCAGCACCGTTCCGTACTGCCGGAAGCTGACCATATCCGGGATGAATTTCAGATGTACTGCCTGGGCGATGTAATGGGTTTGGGGCCTGGGGTTCCCGTTTGCGTCGGTGCCGGGATCTGCAGCCCCGGCGAACACCGATCCATAGTTGGCGGTGATCTCCGTTTCGGACATAAAGGAATTGGTGATGGTGAGCAGAATGGGCGTCAAAAAGGCCAGGGCCATCACCACGCCCAGGGCCGTGAGCAGGACCTTCAGGACCAGAGCCCGGCGGCGATACCGGCTCATTCGTCCTCCACATCCTTTCCAAGCCTGGCGTCCGCCAGGAACAGCAGAGCGATCACCAAAGACATGACCAGGGCCAGCAGGATCGCCGCCGCGGAGAGCTTCTGGTAGTCGAGACTCTGGAAGGTGTTGTTCATAAAGTGCTGGAGCAGATACAGCCCGTCGTAGGGATATTTCCCCGTGAGCAGATAGACCTCCCGGAAGATCTTCATGGAGCTGATCAGGGCGAGAATGGTCACAAAGACGATGGTGGGGGAGAGATACCGGAGCTTGATGGAGAAGAAGATCCGGGCGGAGCCGGCGCCCTCCAGCATGGCCATCTCCTCAATGTCCCGCGGAATATTGGCCAGGGCGGCCAGAAACAGGATCATGTTGTAGCCCACGTTCTTCCAGAGGTAGAGCAGCACCACCACATAACGGTTCCAGCCCGATTTCATCCAGTCCACCGGGTCCGCCCCGAAATGGGCAAGCAATGTGTTCAGTGCCCCGTGGTAGCTGAACACCACCTGCCAGATCAGCACCACCGAAGCCACCGGCACCATGAGCGGGGAGAGCATGGCGGTCCGAAGCTGGCTCTTGCCGGGGATCCTTCCGCTGAGCATACAGGCCAGAAGCAGAGAGAGGATCACCGCCGAAGGTACGGAAATCAGGGAGAAAATGGCGGTGTTCTTCGACGCCAGCAGAAAAGAGGGGTTCTTCAGGAGGGCACGGAAGTTGGCAAGGCCCACAAACTCGTGGAGCACCGGGTTGTTTACCAGGGCATAGTAGATCACCACAAGGAAGGGGAGCACGAAGAACACCAGCACGCCGATGAGGCTGGGGGACAGAAAGGCCAGGGAGATCCCCAGCTCCTGCCGGTGGCGTCTGGCCTCGGCATTGCGGCCAAAAAGCCGTATCCTCGGTTCCGGCTTTCCGGTATCCATGGGCGCACTCCCTCCTCTCTACCCTTATAGACGCGATTATTGCCTGTTTGTTGCAGGCAAATCTGAAAAATGCCGGCAACTGTATTAATTGAAGCAGTACAGTTATAGCACAATCCAGGGAGCGTGTCAATCCGTTCCCATTATATACCGCATTTGCCGGATTGGAAAGGGCGAAACCTTTCATCGTTTCCTTAGAATCAGAAAAAACAGGTGCGAATATCCTGTTTATGTGGTATACTATCTGCAGAAGCAAATCAAAACAAAGGAGGATCCAATCATGGCAGTTGTAACTGTAACGGCTGACAGCTTCGAGCAGGAGGTTCTGAAGGCCAGCGGAACAGTGCTGGTGGATTTCTGGGCATCCTGGTGCGGTCCCTGCAAGATGCTCTCACCCTTGGTGGACCAGGTGGCCGAGGAGCGGACCGATGTGAAGGTGTGCAAGGTCAACGTGGACGACGAGGGTGCTCTGGCCGAGCGCTGCGGCGTCAGCAGCATCCCCACCCTGATGGTGTTCCGGGACGGCGAGCAGGTCAATACGTCCGTGGGCTCCATTCCCAAGGCCAAGATCCTGGCCATGCTGTAATCACAGGAAAAGCCGCGGGGGCCGCCACAATCGGCGATCCCCGCGGCTGCGCTTTCGTTTATTCGATGGGATTTCCCTGGCCGTCAAACATGGGAATGGCGGAGAGATAGCGGATGTCCTCCCGCTGGGCTGCGACGCCCTCGGCCAGAATGGACATTTTGCCCACGACGATGCCCCCGGCCCGGTTCACCAGGTTTTCCACCGCGGCCACAGATCCGCCGGTGGAGATCACGTCGTCCAGGACCACCACCCGCTTGCCGCGGATCTTGTCGGCGTCTGCGCCGTCCATATAGAGCATCTGCTTGCCGTCGGTGGTGATGGACCGGTCCTCCACCGCAATGACGTCCCGCATATAGCGCTTCATCGATTTTCTGGCCAGGACGTAGGTGTTCCGGCCGCTCTGGCGGGCCATCTCATGGACCAGGGGAATGGCCTTGGCCTCGGGGGCCACCATGTAGTCAAAATCCGGCGCGATCTTTAACAGCTCTCCGGCGCAGGCGCAGGTGAGCTCCACGTCGCCGAAGATCACGAAGGCGGCGATCATCAGGTTGTCGTTCAGAGGGCACAGGGGCAGATCCCGTTCCAGGCCCGCAATGTTCAGATGGTAGGTCATACTGTCAGCTCCCCATTCGTTAATACGGGAACATTATACGCCCCACGCAAAAAAAAGTCAATTTTAACAGATAGAAAGAAGAAAAACAGGTGGAATTTCCCGCAGTTTCATGGTAAGATGCAAGGGTAAAAAACTCTTGCAAGGAGGAAAATGTATGGACAAAATCTTCAAGCTGAGCCAGAACGGTACGACCGTGCGCACGGAGATTGTGGCAGGGCTGACCACGTTCATGACGATGGCCTATATCATCGCCCTGAACCCCAACCTCCTGACCAATTTCGGCGCGGGTCTGGGCGAGGGTGTTCCCGCCCTGTGGAACGCGGTGTTTATGGCCACTTGCCTTGCCTCGTTTGCGGGCATGGTCGTCATGGCCTTCGCCGCAAATAAGCCCTTCGCCATGGCGCCCGGCATGGGCCTCAACAGCTTCTTTGCCGTTGTGGTGGGCAACATCTGCGGCATCACCGGCGTCACCTATGTGGAGGGCTTCCATGCCGCACTGGTGATCATCCTCATCGAAGGCATCATCTTCCTGATCCTTTCGATCCTCAACGTCCGCGAAAAGATCGTGGAGGCCATTCCTCTGGGCGTCCGCAACGGTATCGCCCCGGCCATCGGACTCATGCTCATGAACATCGGCCTGGGCTCCAATGTGGGCATCTATGCCGAGGGCAACGGCTTTGCCGCTCCCTTCTATGTGATGCGGGACTTCTTCGGCGCTCTGACCCCCGGCGTGATCAAGGGAAGCATGGGCGACGCGGGATACGCTACCATGGTCCTGACTGTGGTGACCATGCTTGTGGGCCTTTTCGTTATCATCGTTCTGTCTCAGAAGGGCATCAAGGCCTCTGTGATCATCGGCATGCTGGCTGCTTCCGTGATTTACTGGGCGGGAGACGCCATCTTCCTGGGGAACAACCCCTTTGCCTCTCTGGCGACCGCTTCCTGGGTGCCTCCCTTCGCAGATATGTTCTCCGCAACATTCTTTAAGTTTGATTTCGGCACCTTCTTCGACATCGGCTGGTTCACAGCCATTACACTGATCATCACCTTCTGCATGATCGACATGTTTGACACCATCGGCACCCTGGTGGGCACTGCCTCCCGTGCCGGCATGGTGGATGAAAATGGCAATATGCCCAACATGAAAGAGGCCCTGGTGGCCGACGCCGTGGGCACCCTGGCCGGCGCCGTTACCGGCACCTCCACCGTCACCACCTTCATCGAGTCCGCCTCCGGTGTGGAGGCCGGCGGCCGCACGGGCTTGACTGCCCTGACCACCGGCATCCTGTTCCTAGCCTGCATGTTCATTGCGCCTATTGCCGCCATCATCCCTGCCGCGGCCACCTCCTCGGCGCTGATCTATGTGGGTATCCTGATGATCTCCGGCCTGAAGAACATCGACTTCGGCGACGTGACCCAGACGGTTCCTGTGGCGCTGATGCTGATTGCCATGCCCGTCTCCGGCTCCATCGGCCATGCCATTGGCCTGGGACTCATTGCCTACACCGTGATCCAGGTCTTCACCGGCAAGGCCAAGAAGGTCTCTGTGCTGACTTATGTGATCTCCGTCCTGTTCCTGATCAAGTTCTTC
Source organism: uncultured Oscillospiraceae bacterium (assembly GCA_905234425.1). Lineage (GTDB taxonomy): Bacteria > Bacillota > Clostridia > Oscillospirales > Oscillospiraceae > HGM13006. Next base: position 4,764 of record CAJOHR010000040.1, read on the forward strand.
CTGGTGGTCTGATATCATCGCTGAATAACGATTCGCCCTGCCGCTTGCCGCGGCAGGGCGATTGCTTTTTGGAGGCAAATTGGAATTTGTCGAGGTATGTTGCGTCACCTGAGAGGTATGTTGCGTCATCCTGAGCGCAGCGAAGGATCTTTCCTTCCCGGTTGACGCAAGATTCTTCGTCGCTCAGAATGACAGGGGTGCTCAATGACCCCGACAAATCCCAATCTGCAAATGCGGTACACTTGGATTACGTGTTGATCCAGGCGTTGTATCGGGCCTCGATCGTGCAATCCGGATTGGGATAGATTCTGCACAGCAGGGCTCGGAGCGAATAGGCGCCGCCCTCGGCCTCGTGGGGCGGTGCGCCCACGGTGAGAATGTTGGCGTTGGACTCCTCCCAGCCGTAGCCGGGCGCCCCGGCCTCCGGGTACCACCAGCCCATTTCGCAGGAGATCACATCTTTGTCCAGCTCCGGCAGGAATTTGGCCTTCTGGGTGATTTTCCCACGGGCTGTTTCGATCCAGACCCAGTCCCCCTCTCGGATGCCGTGGGCCAGGGCAGTTTCGGGGTGCATGGATACCAGCGGGAAGGGGTGGAGCTTCCGGAGGCTCCGGATCTGCCGGTTGTTGGAGATGAAGTAGGGCATGACCCGGCTTCCCGTGGTCAGAATCAGCGGGTATTTCTCCAAAAGGTCCGGGGCGGAAACGGGCGTCTCCGGCGGCTCCTGCCAGTAGGGCAGGGGGTCCGCGCCAACCCTGGCGAGACGTTCGGAATACAGCTCCAGCTTGCTGGTCTCCGTGTCAAAGCCTCTGGTCTTGTAATTGTAATAGGTCCGTTCCGGTGCGATCCAGCCCAGGTTCTGGAAGGTCTCCAGGTCCATGCCTGCATATTCCGGCCGCCGCCGTCCCAGCTCCTTCAGAATCCCGTCCAGGATCTCCCGCTGGGTCTCGGCCCCGTAGCTGAGGCCCATCCTTTTGGAAATCTCCAGAAAAACGTCCTCATCGGACCGGCATTCCCCGACCTGTACGGTCTTCCGCATGGAGAGGGCGGCCACATCCCCGAACTCCGGCATACAGAAAATACTGTCCACCTCAGGCCACAATGCCGCCGGCAGAACCATGTCCGCCAGCTCGGCGGTGGGAGTCATAAAGAAGTCCATGTAGACAAAGAACTCCAGATTGGAGAGTGCCTCGAAGCTGTGGCGGCTGTCGGCCATGGAGATCAGGGTGTTGTTGGCACTGGACAGCAGGGCGCGGATGGGGTAGGGCTTTCCGGTCCGGATGGCCTCCAGGGTCAGATAGGGATGCGCGAAGAGCTTGGGAGTCAGTCGCCCGTCGTTGATGGGGTAGTCGCCGAACAGACCCTTTTTTGCCGTCTCCGGGTCCAGACGGTCAAAGAGCAGATCGGCGGTGGGTGCGATTTCCATGCTCTCCACAAAGCCGCCGGGGGCGTCGTAGCTTCCGGCCAGACAGGGGATCATAAAAATGGCCCGGCAGGTCTGGAAAGCGTTTGTGCTCTGCTCCACGGCGCAGCCCCACTCCATGGCCAGGGGCGAGAGCTCCCGGCCCAGAAGCCTGGCGGCCTCCACGATCTGGTCCCCGGGCACACGGGTGATTTCCGAGACCTTTTTAAGATCATACTGCCCGCACCGCTCCCGCAGGGCGTCGAAGCCGTAGGTGTAATTCTCGACGAATTCCCGATCATACCAGCCGTTTTCGATCATCTGGTGGAGGATCCCCAGGGCAAGGGCTCCATCGGTGCCGGGCCGGAGACGGAGCCAGAGCCGTGCCTTTTCCGTCAGGGCGTTGGGCTTGGGGTCCACCACCACCAGAGGGATGCCCTCCTTCAGGGCGTCGGCCATGTGAAAGGACAGCTCGCCGTCAGCTCCGGAAATCAGGGGATTGGCGCCCCAGACCAGAATGCCGCCCGGCCTGGTTTCCCCATAGTAATCCACCCCGGCAAAATGGCCCGCGGTGAACTCGCCTGCATTTTTACGGGGACCCAGACAGATCAGAGCGCCGGCGGAGGTGGCGTTGGGGGTGCCCAGCACGTTGCCGAATCGCCAGAACTGGCTCAGATGGTGCCGCCCGGTGCCGGAAATCAGGGCCAGGGCTTCCGGGCCGGATTCCTTCCGAATGGCGGAGAAACGGCCCGCGATCTCATCCAGGGCTTCATCCCAGGAGATGTCCTCCCATTTTCCGCTGCCCTTGGGACCGATCCTGCGACGGGGCCGGAGCAGCCGGTCCGGATGATACATCTGCTCCACGATGGACATGCCCTTGACGCAGCCCCGGCCCCGGTTCAGCGGCCCCTCCGGGTCCGGGCGGACCTTCACCACTTTGCCGTCCTCCACTGTGACAAGATACATGCAGCCTCCGTGGCAGCCGCGGCAGGCGGCCTTGTAAACCGGCATGGAAAGCACCTCACTTTCTAAGAATGATAAAATATGCCGGACGGCGGGGCCGTCCGGCATATAAGAATTTCAGGCGATCAGGACGTGGCAACCAGGCCTCCATCGGGATAGATGGTGGTGGCGGTGACCATGTCGGAAGCGGCGGAGCCCAGGAAGATGGCGGGGCCCACCACGTCGATCTCGTAGCCGATCCGCTGTGCGGGCAGGCTGCCGGCGATGCCGTTCCGGACGTTCTCATCGGGAGGCAGAAGGCCGACCATCATGGGAGTGTAGGTGATGGTGGGGCCGATGGCGTTGACCTGAATGTTGGGACGCAGGTCAGCAGCGAAGGCCTTGGTCAGCATCTCCACAGCGCCCTTGGTGGTGTTGTAGGGGACGTTGCCGTTGCCGCCGTTGGCCACGGCACGGATGCCGCGGACGGAGCCGAAGTTGATGATCTTGCCATAGCCCTGGTTGGGGTTGGCCTTGCCGGCCTCGAACTGGTCGGCGGGGATCTTCTCGGCGCCCTCGACGTTGTTGGACTTCATCCAGTTGCCGAAGTACTTGCAGGTGAACATCAGAGAAGTGATGTTGGTGTGGAGCATCTTCTCAAAGAAGTCCGTGTCGATCTCCCAGGACCACATCTTCTTGTTGATGCCCTGGGCGTTGACCAGGATATCGCAGCCGCCGATGCCGTCGGGACCGGTGACCACGTCAACAGCCTTCTTCACGAACTCCTCGTCACCGGCGTCGCCGGCAATGTAGCAGACCTTTACGCCGGGAGCGGCAACCTTCTTGATGTCCTCCACAGCGGCTTGCAGCTTCTCCTCGGAACGGGAGGAAATGCAGACGTCGCAGCCGTTGGCCGCATAACCCTCAGCGATCGCCTTGCCGAAGCCGCCGGCGCCGCCGAAAATCATCGCTTTCTTACCGGAGATGTCGAACATCTTGGTAAGATCGCCAGTATAAACCTTGGGCATGATAAACAACTCCTATCAGTAAAATGTTATTCAGAGCCGGAATGCTCCGGCAGATGAATCTTGGAAACGTCTTGACTATTCACAGGGAAAAGTGAAGAGTGAAGAGTGAAGAGGTCAGGCTTACGCCTGGGGAGGCAGCAGGCAGACCAGCATATCGGTGACGGTGTCGCCGGTGTTGGTCACGCTCTTGGGAGTGCCGCCGGCACACTTGAAGCAGTCGCCCGCGTGGAGCACGGTCTCCTCGGTCTCAGTCTTGAGGGTCATCTCGCCGGAGAGGATATAGTAGATGGACTCCAGAGGATTGGCGCCGTAATCGCAGCCGCCGCCGGGCTGGAAGTGGGTGATGCCCATGATCATCTTGGTGCCGTCCACGCCGTTGGGGCCGCCATCGGGATCGAACAGACGGGTGGGGGTGCAGATGTTGTGGCCGGGAGCGGTGTACTCATAGCTGCCCTCGGTGCCTTCTTTCCGCTGGATTCTGTAGTTGGCCATAAGAAACAACTTCCTTTCAAATTAATACCGTGTCGCGGGACACTTCGTACATTCATTAGTTTAGCACACTGCACCGGGAAGTGCAAGTGTTTGGGGCCCTCCCGTCAAAAAATTTTTGCTGTCAGCGGTTTGAATCCGGCGGCTTGACAGGGTTTCGGGGGAATTGTATAATGGTCCTGCCAGCGCCGCCGGAACAGGCGGCCTGTTTTCTATCTGATATTCTAAGGAGCGGTTTCCCATGAGAGAGACGTTGATCGCCCTGCGCCGGGCCATGCAGGCCGCCGGCGTGGACGCCTATGTGATCCCCACCGATGATTTCCACGGCTCGGAGTACGTGGGGGATTATTTCAAGTGCCGGAAATATGTATCCGGCTTCACCGGCTCCGCCGGGACCCTGGTGGTCACGGCGGATATGGCCGGGCTCTGGACCGACGGCCGGTATTTTCTTCAGGCTGCCCAGGAGCTCCGGGATTCCGGCATCGACCTCATGAAAATGGGAGAGAAGGACACGCCTTCCATCAAGGCGTTCCTGGCGGATCGACTTGTCCCCGGTCAGACCCTGGGCTTTGACGGCCGGACCATGACGCTTCAATCGGGCCGGGAGCTGGAGACGGCCATGGAGAAGCATGGAATCTCCCTCCGGCAGGATCTGGATCTGGTGGGGGAGATCTGGCGGGACCGGCCGTCGCTTCCGGGCGGAGAAGCCTGGGCCCTCCCCGCCAGCTATGCCGGAAAGGGCCGGAAGGACAAGCTCGGCGGGCTGCGGAGAGAGATGGAGGCGCTGGGGGCGGACACCCACATTCTGACCTCCCTGGACGACATATGCTGGCTGCTGAACCTCCGGGGCGACGACGTGGAATGCTGCCCCGTGATCCTGAGCTTCCTCATTATGGACGGCTCGGGCGTCCGGCTGTACATGGACGAGAAAAAGCTCCATCCGAAGCTCCGGGGCTTCCTGGAGGCGGATGGGGTGAAGCTGCTGCCCTATCTGCAGATCTTCTCCGACGTGGGTGAAATATCTCCCGATGCAAAGGTGCTTTTGGACCCGGAAAAGGTGAGCTATGCCATCGTCAGGCGGCTGCCTGAGACGGCGGTTGTGATCGAAAAGGCGAATCCCACGGAGCGCGCCAAGGCTGTCAAGACCCAGGCGGAGCAGGATAACATGCGTGCCGCCCACGTCAAGGACGGCGTTGCCCTGGTGAAGTTCACAAAATGGCTCAAGGAGCATGTAGGCAAGGTCCCCATGACGGAGATCAGCGCGGCGGAGAAGCTGGAGAGCCTTCGGGCGGCCCAGGACTTCTACCATGGCCCCAGCTTCGATCCCATCTTCGGCTACGGCCCCCACGGGGCCATCGTCCACTACTCCGCCACCCAGGAGACGGACGCGGCCATTGCGCCGGAGGGCTTTTTGCTCTTTGATACCGGCGGTCACTATCTGGAGGGTACCACCGACGTGACCAGAACCGTGGCCCTGGGACCGGTGACGGCAGAGATGAAGCGCCATTTCACCCTGGTGCTCAAGGGACACCTCCGGCTTCTGGGCGCAAAATTCCGGCAGGGCTGCTCCGGGGTCAGCCTGGACATTCTGGCACGGCAGCCCTTGTGGGAGGCGGGCCTGGACTACAACCACGGCACGGGCCACGGCGTGGGCTATCTGCTCTCCGTCCATGAGGGCCCCCAGCGAATCCATTACAACACCGCCACGGTTCCGGCAAAGCTGGAGCCGGGGATGATCACCTCCGACGAGCCGGGGCTTTATCTCACGGGACAGTACGGAATCCGTCACGAGAGTCTGCTGCTCTGCGTGGAGAAGGAGACAAACGAATTCGGCACGTTCCTGGGCTTTGAGCCCCTGACCATGTGCCCCTTCGATCTGGACGCCGTGGACCCGGACCTTATGACCAGGGAGGAAAAGGACCTCCTGAACGACTACCATCAGAGGGTGTTCGAGACCATCTCCCCCTATCTCTGCGAGAAGGGGACCGCCTGGCTGAAAAACGCCACACGGCCCATTTAATAAGAAAAGCTGTGTTCAAGCAAGGTGTTGTTTTTCTGTGTGGGAGTGGAGATTGAAGAGTGGAGAGTGAAGATGTGGCGCCCCTTCGGGGTTGATTAATATTGAATCTTTTTCGAAGGAAAACACATTCATCTCCACTCTAAAACAAATCCCCATGCGTTAAAAAGCAACACGAAGTTGGTGCAGAGCCATAGGAATAAAGAATCCCCTGAGGCAACGCCGGAGAATTCCGGTCTGCTTCAGGGGATTTCGTTTTCCCAATTACGCCTCCAGAGCGTTCTTGGCGGTGTCCACCAGAGCGGCAAAGGCAGCCGCATCCTGGATGGCCAGCTCAGAGAGCATCTTCCGGTTCATCTCCACGCCGGCCTTCTTGAGGCCGTACATAAACCGGGAGTAATTGAGGTCGTAGGGCTTCACAGCGGCGGAGATCCGGGCGATCCACAGCTTCCGGAAATCGCGCTTCTTGGCCCGGCGGTCACGGTAGGCATAGTTGCCGGACTTCATGACGGCCTCTTTGGCCATCTTAAAATGCTTGGATTTGCTGCCCCAATAGCCCTTCGCCAGCTTCAGGACCTTATTGCGTCTCTTGCGCGTCATCATTGCGCCTTTTACTCTAGCCATGTATGATATCCTCCTTAGAAGTGTAAATCAGTTTTCCCTTATTTGTAGGGGATGAGTTCCTTGATGGCGGCCACGTTGGTCTTGTCGGCATAGTTGCCGTGGCGCAGACGGCGGGTCCGCTTGGTTTCCTTCTTGGTGAGGATGTGGCTCTTGAATGCGCAGGCCTTCTTGACCTTGCCGGTTTTGGTGAGCTTGAAGCGCTTCTTCGCGCCCGAGTGGGTTTTGATCTTGTTTTTCGCCATGATGTGTGCTCCTTCCCAATGATCCCGCCGTTGCCGGCGGATAAGTTTACTGTTTGGATTCGGCCTTGGCCGGATCGTCCTGGGGCGCGGCCTTGGAGGCCTTTGCGGCTTTGCTGCCCTTGTCGGGCTTGTTCGCCGGCTTGGGAGCCAGGAACATGGACATGTTCCGGCCGTCCAGCTTGGGGTTCTTCTCCAGGTTGGCGATGTCCTGACACTCCGAAGCAAACTTCACCAGCAGATTCCGTCCGATATCGGTATGGGCCATTTCCCGGCCGCGGAACCGTACGGTCACCTTGACCCGGTTGCCGTCAGACAGGAATTTCTGGGCGTTTCTGAGCTTGACGTTGAAATCACCGATGTCGATGCCGGGAGACATGCGAATCTCCTTGACCTCTGTGACATGCTGGTTTTTCTTGGCCTCTTTTTCCTTTTTGGACTGCTCGAAGCGGAATTTCCCGTAGTCCATGATGCGGCACACCGGCGGGTTCGCCGTGGGCGCGATCTTCACCAGATCCAGACCCTGTTCATAGGCCATGTCCAGCGCCGTCTTCGGGGCCATGATGCCCAGCTGGTCGCCGCTGGCGCCGATGACGCGGATCTCCTTGTCTCGGATGTCTTCATTGAGCTGATGATCCTGTTTGCTGATGTGAAACACCTCCAACCAAAATAAAAACCGCGGACGCCGCAGAGGCGCCCGCGCATAAACGCACTTCCATTGTGGATGGAATCACCGTTTAAGACCGCTTCGCCGTGGGCTTGCGGTGAGGGCGGGGCCGCCGCGCCTGCTTTCGTACCGGGTAATTATAGCACGGGATCATAGGGATGTCAATGGGGAAATCTCGTTTTTTATAGATTGGGATTTGTCGATCTGTTTTCCCCTGTCATCCTGAGCGGAGCGAAGGATCTTTCCTCCCTGGTTGTCGTAAAGATTCTTCGTCGCTGCGCTCCTCAGAATGACAGGGATGCTCAACGACCGCCGCAAATCCCAATTCACAGGGAATCATTCTGCGCTTCCGGCAAGCTCTCCGGCAGCAGGGGCAGGGATACGGTCACCTTGAACAGATCTCCGTCCAGGTCCAGGGCGAAGGACCCGCCCATGGCCTCCGTCAGACTTCTGGCGATGGAGAGCCCCAGACCGCTGCCCTCGGTGTGCCGGGACTCGTCTCCCCGGACAAAACGCTCCATGAGCTCCTCGGCGCCCATGCCCAGAGGCTCCCGGGAGATGTTCCGGAAGGCCACGGAGGCGTGATCCTCTTTCACATCCACCGTCAGGTAGAGCCGGGTGCCGGGCATGGCATACTTGACCGCGTTCCCCAGCAGATTGTCAAAGACCCGCCACAGCCCGCGCCCGTCGGCCAGAACGGGGACGGACGCCTGGGGAAGGAGCTTTGTCATCAGAGTCAGGCCCGCGGTATGAATCCGCTGAGCGTACTCCCCGATGGCCTGATCCAGCACCACAGCCAGATCCAGAGGCTCCATGTGGAGATTCAGGTTCCCGGTGGACGCCTTGCTGGCCTCCACCAGATCCTCGATGAGCTTTTTGAGACGGGCGCTCTGACGGTCCAGTACCTCCAGGTAGTTTCGGGCCTCATTTGTCACCGCCTGGGACCGGTCCAGCTCCTGGCGAAGCAGATCCACATAGCTGACAATGGAGGTGAGCGGCGTCTTCAAATCGTGGGAGACATTGGTGATCAGCTCTGTTTTCATGCGCTCGGAGCGGGTTTGCCGGGCCACGGCTTCGTTCATGCCGTCCTGAATGTGGTTCAGGGTCTCGGCCGTGTCCTTGAAGTCCAGGATCAGATGCTTTTCGCTGACCGTGGCGCTGTAGTCGCCGGCGGCAATGGCCTCCGCCCCGGTCTTGAGCCGCCGGAAGGACAGGGTTACATAGAGGATGGCAGCCCCGGCCAGAATCCGGCCCGGCAGCCAGAACAGCAGCAGGGAGCCGGGAACATCGCAGATGGCCATGACCATGGCTTCCAGCACCAGGAACAGCCCGTAGCACGCCAGGACCTTCCACACCAGAGGCAGATAGGAGAGCATGCGAAGCAGGAAGCGCCCCAGCGCTCGAAGGCCCCGGCCGCCGTTTTCCCACAGCCAGAAGAGCAGGGTGCCGCGAAGGAGCTTTCCGGTTTTGGCTCGGGCGGCAATCAGAACAATGACGTAGACCCCCGACAAGGACAGGACGGCACAGCAGCAGCCCTGGACCAGCAGCATGAGTGCCAGAGCGTTCCGGACGGGATATACCCCGTCCAGACAGACGCCCGCGGCAACCAGGAACAGAGGCACGGCGAGTACCAGCCCCAGGTCCGTGGGAACTCGGAAGATCGGGCTAAGAATCAATTCCTCGCAGCTGTTCCTGCGGCACACAGTCCGGCACAGGATCCCCAGCAGCAGGAGTCCCAGGATCGGAGAGACCGCCAGCACGACGATCAGGTCATAGGAATGACGAAGCATCCACTGGGATAGATCGTAGGTCTCCCGATAGAAATCCCGATGGGGGAGACCGGAGAGCAGATAGCAGGTGATGGTGTAGCCGTGAGAGACCGATTCATACCGGGTCGCTTCCAGACTGTAGGAGGGATAGAAGGCGTCGCCGTCGAAGGCGTAGACCATGCCGCCGTAGGCAAGGCCTGTATACAATATGTCAACAGGCAATTCCGGAAGCTCGGTCATGTATTCCGCATATGCCTCCTCCACCGGAGCGAAGGCGTCCATATCCCGCATATAGGCGTAAAGGACGCCGGCACAGCGGAAAAAGGGCTTATCCAGAGCGGTCACAGGCGATTTCGCGGGGGAGTCCTCCACCTCCACCGTGTCCTCAAAGGAATAGCCGATTTCCCGTTGAAGCATGATAAACGGGGTCCCGTCGTAGGAGCTGAGGACGCATTTGCCCGTGTCGTCGTCCACGATCCGGAAGATGAAATTGGAGCTCTCTCCGGAGTAGATGCCGCCGCCGTAGTAGCTGACCCAGGGATGGGTGGGATCGGCGGGGTCAAAGTAGCCGTACATGATCTGATTGGCGTCGTCCTGAATTCGGGACTGGATCATGGAGGCGTACAGCTTGGAGGGGTCCCGGTAGCCGTCGTGGGCCAGCAGGGTCAGCACCGCCGCCCCGGAAAGCAGGGAAAGGGTCAGGCACAGGACGCATAGTACGGTGCAAATGGCCTTGACCCCGGACCGCCGGAAAAAACGTGTCATGGTATGTTCACTCCCTGTTCGATGATACTGCTGCCTGATGAAAACCTTTGATCGGTTTTCATCAGGCGCGGCTTTGCCGCTGCAAACAAACCATACGGTTTTCTTGCGGCAGTAACGCACAATATATCCCCTCGCATTTGTGCGAGGCAGCGGCCGCAGGCCGCTGGATTAAACCATGAAATGGTTTAATCGGATATTAGTAGGAGATCCGGTACCCCTGGCCCCAGACCACCGTGAGGTAGCGGGGATTGGCGGGGTCGATCTCGATTTTTTCCCGGAGGTGACGGATATGGACGGCCACGGTGCCCTCGCAGCCCAGCGGCGTCTCGTGCCAGACCTGCCGGTAGATGACGGGGATGGAGAATACCTGGCCGGGATGGGAGAGCAGGAGCTTCAGAATGTCGTATTCTGTGGGGGTCAGACTGACCGGATCTCCATCCACGGTGACCCGCTTTGCCCGGTCATCCAGGACGATGGGACCGCAGGACAGGACCGCTTTCTCCGCCGGGGCGCTGCCCAGGGTGAGATACCGCCGGAGCTGGGACCGGACCCGGGCCTGGACCTCCACGGGGTTGAAGGGCTTTGTGATGTAGTCGTCGGCCCCCAGATCGAGCCCCAGGATCTTGTCCGTGTCCTCGCTTTTGGCTGTGAGCAGGATTACTGGCACGTTGCTGATCTCCCGGATTCTGGCCAGGGCCGTGATCCCGTCCAGCACGGGCATCATAATGTCCAGCAGCACAAGCCGGATCCCGCCCTCAGCCAGCGCCTCCAAGGCCTGCTGCCCGTCCGCGCAGAGCACGGTTTCATACCCGGCGGCGGTGAGATAGATGTTCAGGGCGGCGCGAATGTCGGCATCGTCGTCGCAGATCAGTATTTTCTCCATATTCGTCTCCTCCTGGGCTCATTATATCCGGGCTGGTAATTAAGAAACAAGGACGCATATCTTTAAGAAATCCTTAAGGAAACGCTGATTAAATCCCGGCGCACGTCTTGACGGCAGATTTTCCCTTTGATTTCGTCTCAAAATCTTGAAATACACAAAGTATTCCTGCGGTTTTTCGACATTGTCAGAGAAAAAATCTCCTCGCCAATCCGCACACCGTTTTTTATTCAGCGTTTCCTTAACAAAACAACGCAGGGAGCCCCCAATGCCATGAAGTTAAGACCGTGTCATTGCGAACCAGTGACCGATGTCACTGGTGTGGCAATCTGAAAAACGAGTCGCGTCTTTTAGATTCCCACGCCAGTGTGCGCACTGGCTCGGAATGACATTCCGGTCAACCGAATGGCTTTAGAGGGCCCCCTGCGTTGTAAGAAATCGAAATCGTCAGCGCTCCAGCCTGGCCAGCGCCTCACCCACCTGGTAGATGTCTCCGGCGCCGATGGTCAGGATCAGATCTCCCGGGGCGGCGATTTCCCGGAGCCGTTCCGTGATCTCCTGGAAGGATTCGTAGAACTCGCCGTGGGGGAGCTTTTCTGCCAAATCCCTGGAGGAGATGCCGATGTTGTTGGTCTCCCGGGCGGCGTAGATCTCCGCCAGAATGGTCAGATCCGGCCGGGAGAGCTGCTCCACAAACGCATCGAACAGGGCGTGGGTTCTGGAATAGGTGTGGGGCTGGAACACCACGATGGTGCGGCTGTAGCCCCGCTGGGGCACGGCGTCCAGAGTGGCCTGGAGCTCTCCGGGGTGGTGAGCGTAATCGTCGTAAATGTCCGCGCCCCGGAAGGTGCCCTTGAACTCCATGCGCCGTGCGGCTCCGGTGAAGGAGACGAGGCCCCGGGTCACGGCCTCCGGGTCCACGCCCAGGACCCAGGCAGCGGCGATGGCGGAGAGGGCGTCGAGGCAGTTGTGCTTGCCCAGAACCCGGAGATCCACATGGGTATAGTAGGCGCCGCCGCAGTAAACGTCAAAGCTGGAGAAGCCCCGGTCAAACCGGGCGGGGTGGACGTCGAACTCCTCGCTCATGCCGAAGGTCACCACCCGCCGGTCAATGCCCTCCAGAGCGTCGATGGTGTTTTTATCCATGCCGTTGGCGATGACCACGCCCCGGTCCATAGGGGTCAGCTCCGCGAACTTCCGGAAGGACCGCTGAATGTGGGCCAGGTCCTCAAAGTAATCCAGATGGTCTTCGTCGATATCCAGGATCACGGCGATGGTGGGGGCGAAATTCAGGAAGGAATCGCAGTATTCGCAGGATTCGGCGATGATGGTGTCGCCCTTGCCCACCCGGTGACCGGCCCCCAGGAGATTCAGGTAGCCTCCGATCATGACCGTGGGATCGAGCCCTGCCTCCATGGCGATGTGGGTCATCATGGAGGTGGAGGTGGTCTTGCCGTGGGTGCCGGAGAAGCAGACCGCGTTCCGGTAGTTTGCCATGAGATAACCCCAGGACTGGGCCCGCTCAAAGACGGGAATCCCGGCTTCCAGGGCGGCGGCGATCTCCGGATTGTCGTCATGGGCGGCGGCAGTGCGGATCACGCAGTCCGCCCCCTGAATATTCTCGGGACTGTGACCGATGACCACAGGGATGCCCTTGGCGATCAGATCGTCCGTTGCTTTGCTCTGGTGCATATCCGAACCGGTGACGGTGACGCCGATACCCTGGAGCACCATGCCCAGGGCGCACATGCTGACGCCTCCGATGCCCACCAGATGGGCCCGCTTGCCGGGGACCAGATAATCTGCGAAATGCGAGGTTTTTTCATGACTCATGGAGATGCCTCCTAATAGCAGCTGTTACAAAATTCCTCTGTTCATTCTATTATAGCCTATTATAATACGTTCCGACCATATTTACAAGAGGGACAGGGCGCGCCGGATGGCACGCCCTGGGAAAGGTCATTCATACGTGGCCCTTGTCCACGCTGCGGGAGAAGGTGACGCCGTCCTTGTGGAGCACGATGTCCAGGGAGGCCCGATCTCCGCGGATATAGGACTGGGTGAACTCATAGCACTCGCCGTTTTCCGTCCGGGTCTGACGCTGGACGAAGAACCCGGCGCTGCCTGCCCGGCAGTGGAGCAGCTCCGCCTCGGCCTTGCTGAACTTCACGGCCTCATAGGAGTCCACGGCGGTGTAGGGGATCACGCCCACGTCGTAGAGCAGGGAATAGAAGGAGTGGGTGGCCAGGAGCTCACGGGTGAGATTGGGATAGATGTATTGGGGATAAAAGGAGGTCTCCAGAATCAGAGGCTCTCCGTCCACCTTCCGGATCCGGGTGAAGCGATAGACCTTTACCTCGGCAGACCGAAGCTCCAGCATCTTCACGATGTCCGGCGTGGGATCGATGACGGTGAACTCGATCAGATCCGAGGAGGGGGTCAGGCCCATGGCGGAAATCTCCGCGGTGAAGGAATAGACCCGTTCCGTCCGGCGGTGGACCTTGGGCTCCGCCACAAAGGTGCCCTTGCCCTGGCGGCGCACCACCAGGCCCTCGGACTCCAGCGCCCCGATGGCCTGACGGACCGTGGAGCGGGAGATGGCCAGAGCCTTGCAGAGCTCAGACTCCGAAGGGAGCAGATCTCCGGGGTTCAGGATCCCGGCGGAAATGTTCCGCTTGATGATAGCCACCAGCTGATTGTAAAGGGGCACGTCGCTGTCCAGGGACAGCTTTGCGGAGAGAATCGGGGAGGTATCGTTCATCTGAATCACCCAAATTAAAGCAAAGTATAAAAAGGACGAATCATCCCGCCGGGGCGGAAACGATCCGTCGTATGCAGCATCCCGGACCCGACTGACCGGCTACGACAGGGAGGCGCCTGAACGGCCAGCCGGACGGTAATGCCGCAACCATGACGCTGGCGGACCAAAACCCGACAGTATCATTGCAAACGTATGATACGTTTGCTGTGCCATTGTAGTACAAACCTTGGATTCTGTCAAGAGAAAGTTGCCGGGAACCGTCGAAATCTCCGTCCGAAAGCGGAAATCCGCCGCGGCGTTTTCGCCGCGGCGGATCTGAAAAACGTATGGAGTAAGAGTTCTTTACTTCTTGCCGCCCATGCCGACCGCCGCGAAGTAGGGACCGCCGAACTCGTCCTTGACAGCCTGCTTGGCAGCTTCCAGGTCCGCCACGTTGACCGCGGCCAGGGCCTCGTTGACAGCCTTGATGTCCAGCGGCTTCAGACCCAGCATTTCCCGGGCCTCGGCGGGGGTGGCGACCTCATTGCCAAAGGCGCGGATGGCGTTGGCAGCCCGCTGCACCAGCATCAGGTTGGTGGCCATGATCTTGGTGCCGTCGGGATTCCGGGCGTATACCACGTTGTCCTCCATGCCCACGCGGACGTGACCGCCGTTGGCGATGCAGGTGAACATGACGGGCAGATGGCCCTTGCCGATGCCGAAGCCGGACCAAGTGACCTCCTTGGGCAGCTTGCCCTCGGCGATCAGACGGTTCATCTCGGTGATGAGAATCTGGGTGTCATTGGGGGTGGCGTCCATGCCGCCCACAACGCCCATGCAGAACTGGAAGTGCAGAGGAGCCACAACGAAGCCCTTCTTCCAGTAGATGCCCACTGCCCGCAGAGCGCCGAAGTCGAAGATCTCGAACTCAGGCTTGATGCCCCGCTCCTGGTACAGGGTGCCCAGGTCCATGAGCATCTTGGGGCTGTTGTGGAACACACCGCCGGGAATGCCCCAGTTGAAGGAGGAGGCGTCAAAGGTGCCCATCTCGATGCCGGGGACATATCTGTGGTGGAGCATACGCATGGCGTTGCCGTAGGGGGAGTCGTCGGAGACGCGGTTGTCGCCGGAGGAGGTACAGTTCACGATGACGTCGCAGTCCTCGTGGGCGCGGATGAGCTTGATGGTCTCGTAGAACTTCACGGGATCCATAACGCCCGCGCCATCGTCATCACGCATGTGGAGATGCACGACAGCGGCGCCGGCCTTCCAACACTCGTAAGCGCAATCTGCGATCTGCTGAGGAGTCTCCGGAACGTCGTAGCCGGCAGGGGTGACAGCACCGGTCAGGGCGGCAGTGATGATTGTCTTGGCCATGGGTATCATATCCTTTCTTTCGCAGGGACGGCGGAAACCGCCCCCGTATTTTCATCCTCTATTGTAGCACAAATCTTCCGAAATGCAATGGGAAAATCGCCATTTCCCCCATGCATTCGCAAAATGAGCAAAAAAGCACAGTCTGTTGCAGACGGCAAAAGCGGATGCTTGCAGGGACAGGAGGAACAAGGTATAATGAACTCGAAACAATTACGGCAAAGGAGGAATACCCGTGAGTATTCGCTATCCGCATCTTCTCTCCCCCGTGCAGGTGGGCAACGTGCTGTTCAAGAACCGCATGGCCGCCACCGCCGCCACGCCCCATTTTGTCCAGGGCACGGAGCCCTATCCCACGGAAAAATGGATCACCATGATGGCCAACCGGGCCAGAAACGGCGCCGCCGGCGTGTACATCAACCATCTGGAGCACGGCTCCCCCGACAAGGCGGGGATCGACTTCACCCCGGCCCACTTCTCCATTATGGATACGGACCGGACCAGCACCCACAACTATCTGTGTCAGATGATCGACGCCATCCGCTACTACGGCTCCATTCCTATCACCGGCCCCATGGGTTCCTTCACCAGGACCCCGGAGCAGGGCATGGGTCCCGGCGCCATGATGATGCAGGAGCCCAAGAAGGACGACGGTCCCGGCGGTCCCGGTGGACCCGGTGGACCCGGCGGCCCCGGCGGCTCCGGAGGCCCCGGAGGACCCGGTGAAGGCCCTGGCGGCGGTCCCGGCGGTCCTGGCGGCGGAATGCCCGATATGTTCGGCGGTCCCTTTGAGGAGACCCGTCCGGAGAAGTGGGTTTCGCCCATCCAGATTCTCAATCCCGGCCCCTCCCTGGCGGATACGGTGACCAAGGCCCAGATGCAGGAGTACATCGACACCACCATCAAGAGCGCCCTGGAGCTCAAGTCCCTGGGCTTCCAGATGTTCTCCTTCCACAACGCCTATCGCGGCCACATCGGCGCCCAGCTCTGGAGCCCCCTGACAAACCACCGCCATGACGAATACGGCGTTGACTCTGTGGAGAACCGTGCCCGGTTCCTCATCGAGTTCTTCGACGCCCTGAAGCAGTCCCTGGGCAAGGACTTCCCCCTGGAGGTCCTGATCTCCGGTACGGAGCCCGGCGGCGTCACCATTGCCGACACCGTGGCCCTGGCCCGGCTGCTGGAGGGCCATGTGGACGTGCTCTCCATCCGGAATGGCGTCCAGGATCCCCAGCATCCCACGGGCTTCACTTCCACCCGGGACCACCAGTGGCCCAACGAGGAGGTCACCGCCGCCGTTACCCAGGATTGCCATGATCGGGGCGCCAAGCTGCTCATCGGCGCCACCGCCGGTCTCCACGATCCCGAGCTCTGCGAATCCATCATCCGGGACGGCAAGGCGGACCTGATTTGCATGGCGCGGAGCTGGATCTGCGACAGCGAGTACGGCAAGAAGCTCTATGAGGGCCGGGGCGAGGACGTGACCCCCTGCGTCCGCTGCAACAAGTGCCATGTGCCCAACGACACGGACAAGTTCCGCTCCTTCTGCTCCGTGAACCCGCTCATCGGACTGGAGGACAAGATCGACCGGATGATCGCCCCCGTGGAGAAGCAGAAGAAGGTGGCCGTGGTGGGCGGCGGCCCCGCGGGCATGTACGCCGCCATCACCCTGGCGGATCGCGGCCACACCGTAACCCTCTATGAGAAGGCGGACCGGCTGGGCGGCCAGTTGATCCACGCGGACTACGCCACCTTCAAGTGGCCCCTCCAGGACTTCAAGGACTTCCTGGCCCGCCAGTGTGAGAAGAAGGGCGTGAAGATCCTGCTGAACACCGAGGCCACCAAAGAGCTGCTGTCCGCCGGGAACTACGACCATGTGATCCTGGCCATCGGCCCCGTGTTCACCAAGGCGCCTATTCCCGGTGCCGAGTCCTCCAAGGTCCTGACCACCATGGACGTCTACGGCCATGAGGACGAGCTGCCGGAGAACATCGTGGTCATCGGCGGCAGCGAGACCGGCGTGGAGACTGCTATGGATCTGGCGGAGAAGGGCCACAAGGTTACGGTGCTCTGCCGTCAGAGGTCTCTGGCCTCCGACGCTCCCCATGCCCATTACGTCACCATGCTGGAGGACGCCTGGCTCCGGCTGGAGAACTTTAACTGGGTCAAGGGTATCCGGAAGTATCTGTCCATCGATGACACTGGTGTTAATTATGTAAACTTTGAGGGTAAGGAAAAGCACATCGATACGGACTGCGTGGTCATGTGCACCGGTGCCCGTCCCAACGCCGAGGGCTGCGCCGCCCTCTATGGCGCTGCGGACCGCACCGACATGGTGGGCGACTGCTTCCGAGTGGGCAATGTCCATTTCGCCGTCACCACCGCCTTCGGCTGCGCGAACCAGATTTAAGATTATGTTAACGGTTTCGGAACAAAAAAATCAAACGGCCTCAAAACGTCGTTTGTTTTATTGGCGTGGAAACATCCCAAAATCATAACGTCGATTTGAATTTTATGGTAAATTACCGATAACGAAAAAATGCAACCCAATGACCGAAAACTAGCATATCGGTCATTGGGTTGTTGCTATTGGTATGTTTGACGCTGTTTCCTGCATGCCGGGCAGCCTATCTCGTCCTTCGTTCTGCCTTTGATCGAAGCATACCACTCATGTCCACAGTTTGAGCATTTCCACCATGCTTTCCTGGGACTATACTTATAGACCTTACTTGGCAACCGCAATCGGTTTTTTTCCGGATGCCATTCTGCTGCAATTGCTGGGTAACATGATTCCAGATCATTGTATCCTGCCCACACCTTGTCGTTACTCAGGTATGGACAACCGGCACCATTTACCGTTCTGGAATATACAGCAGCCTGCCATTCAAAATCATAATGGAGGCCGGTTTTAGGATCGTCATATGGAAGTAACCACCATACGGTCTTTGTAGAGCAGAATATGGTATTCTCTGCTGTTTCTCCGTTCTTAATTGGGTGCCACTCTGCAGCTAAACTTGGATAACGAGTTTTCAGATCATTAACACCTACGGTACCCTCGGCATTGGGCTTGTCCTTTTTATCAGAAATTTCCGATAAGAAAGATTATCGGCGAAAAAGTGTTATCGGCAATTCCAACTATAACGTATCATAAATGACTGGTTATTGAATATCTGCCCGGTATTCTTGCTGATAATATTTTTCATTGTTTTCTCAAAAGCTATAATGTATCTGACCACATTGAACGATATTTGTGTCAGAAAGGAGCTTTTGAGGTGAACAATTTACAAGCAATAGTCGACATCGTCCTTGAACAGCAAAAGCATCTGCTTGCTACTTCTACATTCGATGTACGTAAGAAGTACCTAAAGCACTTGGCCGTTTATGCTGAAGAAAAGGGGATATCAGAACCATGCCAGGAATTGTACGATTCTTATGTTGCAAGAGCAACAACACCAGATCTACGGTTCCAGTTGTTTCATGCAGTACGGCTGGTGGACAGGGAAGCCGGGACAAAAGCATTCACCCCGGAGGGAAAGCTTTATAACGAACCGGAGCTTCCTTCTTCCAGTGAAGCAAAAAAAGCACTTGAGCATGTATCATTTCCGATCACAGACGGCAGTATCGATACCGGTCATCTGATCCGGAGGGCTGAAAGTGAGATGAAATACCTTCAGCTTTCTGCTTCTACCAACGGGCAGTATCTGCAGGCCTGGAGGGAATTATATGTTTTCCTGTATCTTCATGGGGATACAACATTCACTAGGGACAGCTGCAACGCATTTGTTGAAGACGCAAAGCAGAAGCATCGGGATGGCAGCCTCCATGAGTGGAAACGAAAAATACGTCGTCGCGCCATCTGCGTATTATTTGAAGTTGCAGATACTGGCTGCTTTGAGTGGAAGCTGTTTCTTACACGGAGGATATCCTGTACAGAGGATACTCTGGAAGAACTCCGCTTACAGTACATCGCATTTTTACGCACACAGAATCTTGAAAACAGCACCATCTCCCTTCATGACTATTCTCTCCGGAGTATGATCGATGGCTTGGGGGCTAAGACAGCCTCGGACCTCAATACTGTGACACCTGATCAGATCCAGAATATGCTGATTTCCCTGTCAGGAAAGCTCAACCTGAACAGCCGAGGGACAGTATTTCCTATCATACGCCGTATTCTTTCCTATTTGTATGCTTCCGGGTTTATGGCGATAGACTATTCCGGGATGGTCCTGACTCCTTCTTATCAAAGCATGCACCTGCGGCCTTACATTACTGCGGCGGATGAAGGAAAGCTTTTTCAAGCCATGGAAAACGCGCCGATGAGAACTAAGGCCATGATGCGGCTGGCGCTTCGTTTGGGATTGCGGGATATCGATATCTGCAGCCTGCGCTTCAGCCAGATCGACTGGCGAAATGACCGGATCGTTCTGGAGCAGGAGAAGACCGGTGTTACACTTTGTCTCCCACTATTGGAGGACGTCGGCAACGCTATCATGGATTACATCATGAAGGAGCGGCCGGAAGCTGCTAAGGATTATCCGTTCGTGTTTGTGCGGGAGCAGGCTCCATACAAGAAGCTTACAACTATGTATCCAGTCTGTTCCAATCTGTTTGACCGGGCCGACATCAAAACAGTTAACCGTGACAGCCGCGGAGTCCATGTTTGCAGGTATACGCTGACGCACAAGCTTCTGTTAAAGAAAGTCCCCCACCAAGTCATCACGGATACGTTGGGTCACGTGTCCAGGGAATCCGATAAACCTTACCTGTCCATGGAAGAACAGATGCTGCGAGAATGTCCGCTGGATCTGTCCTTGATCGGACAAAAACACTGGGAAGAAGGTGAATGCTATGCCTGATCCTGTCTTCCGAAGTAAACTCAGCACTGACATTGAGGCATTCATTATCCAGAAACGAGCGGCTGGGTATCCGTACCTTACCTCAGGTAGGATACTAGGCTATCTTGACACTATGATCGCGGAACGCTTTCCAGAAAGCGACACATTATCAAAAGATATCTGTGATGCCTGGGTTAACGAGTGTTCAAAACTTCATCAGAACACCGTACTGAGGAGGGTAACCCCCGTCCGGCAGTTCGGGAAATACCTTGCCGGAACAGGGAAACCCGCATACATCATTCCAGGCGGTATTCCAAACAAACAGATCCATTACGATGCCCACATCTTTACGGAAACGGAGCTGATAGCTTTCTTTGCCGCTATAGATTGCTGCAGTAAATCGCCGTTTGCACCGTATCGGTGTTATGTGATACCGGTAATCTTCCGGCTGCTGTACACGTGTGGGCTCAGATCTTCAGAAGCACGGCTGTTACATGTCGATGATGTGGACCTTGCTACCGGGAAGATCTTTATCCGTAACACCAAAGGATGGGAAGCACGTATCGTCTATGTCAGCGAAGAAATGCGGGATCTCCTTTGCCGGTACGACTGTATTATTGATCACTACTTGCCCGGTCGGGAAGCCTTTTTCCCAAACCAAAGAGGGGACTATTACAACAAATCCACTATAGATATCTGGTTCCATGAGTTCTGGGATCCGCTCCCTGAAGCTGCCGTTACAAAAGGCAATAAACCGAGAGTCCATGATTTCCGCCATTCTTACTGCGTTTATCGGCTGAACCAGTGGGTCAAGGAAAAGAAAGATCTGAACGCGCTTTATCCCTACCTGAGCGAATTCGTAGGGCATTCCAACTTTTCAGATACAGACTATTACCTGACATTTACAGAGCTGTTTTATCCGGAGTTCGAAGCACGCATGCGGAAAATTAACACCGCTATCCTCCCGGAGGTGCCGCATGAAGATTAAAAGATCTGAACTCCACTTTTATGAACTGCTTCGGGATTACCTGTATATGTACCTCATCGTACAGAGGAAGTTCTCTCCTGCCACTGTAAAAAACTATACGGACTCATTAGAACTATACCGATTGTACCTCCGTGAGCAGAAAGGTATCCCTTTTGATAAAGCAGGGTTCCATTGCTTTACGAAAGACATGGTATATGATTACTGTATTTGGCTTCGGGACAGCCAGTCAAAAGCAGTCAGCACTATCAATCTTCGGCTTTCCGCGATTAAATCTTTTTTGTGCTATTGCAGTGAAGAGGATGTCTCTTTAACCGAGCTTTACCTGAAAGTTAAAACCATCCACTACTTTAAAGGCAAAACTGACCCGAAGCTTGAGTATCTAAAACCAGCGCAGCTGGAAGCAGTTTTTTCTGCCCCTGATACTACTACAAGGAACGGAAGACGGAACCAGTTTTTTATGATCTATGCCTATGAAACCGGTGGCAGGGTTGAGGAACTGGTCAGCATGACATTAGGTGACATCATCCGCAACGGGGGTAGTGTGCAGATCCGGCTTCATGGGAAAGGTGATAAAACCAGGTATAATCCCCTTCCGGAAGAGGTAATACCCCATTTGAATGCATACATTTCAGAGTTTCACCCAGATGGGAAGAATACGGATTATCTGTTTTATACAATCCACAATGGTAAACATACGAAAATGTCACCTCGGACTGTGAATGCGTTTCTTGCCACCTATGCAAAGCATCTGCATGAAACGGATCCGGCATTTCCTGAAAACCTGCACTGTCACGTTTTTCGTCACAGCATTGGCATGGCAATGTATAAAGCCGGCATACCGATTTCCTATATAAAGGATTTCCTTGGGCATTCATCGCTCGATTCGACAACTATCTATGCTCATGCTGACAATGACGCAATGGCTGAAGCACTCCGTTCCGTGGACCAGGAGGCATTGCCTGAAACAGATGATGCTGGCAGTATCATATCCTTTCCGCAAAAGAAATGGAAAGGAAAAGAAGAATACCTGCTTCGCTTCTGTGGGCTTGGCTGAAATATTATCGGCAATTATTCTAATATCTCGGCCTGGATAATTGTGTATTCGGGCTGAGATTGCCGATAACACTTTTTCGCCGATAATCCTGAGGCCTCCTGACTCTCGCGGGCTTAGGAATGATACCGTAGTGGTTAAGAAACTCAACATACCGGGTGTTCAGGATGCCCTTCTCGTCGAAGTGCTGACGATCTACCGCTGTAGCGCAGTTGTCCGGAATAACAAACGCCGGGGCTCCGCCAAAGAAATTGAAGGCATTTACATGGCCTGCATTCCAGGAAGGCATCTTCTCGTCAAGAAATCCCTCA
>CAJOHR010000041.1 GCA_905234425.1 uncultured Oscillospiraceae bacterium
CTCGATGCGAGCAATGAGAAGATGAACCGCCTTTGTGTCCGGTGCAGTACGGATGGACTGCAGCCAGGTTTGGATCGTGTCTGCCGTGTATGGGTCGCTAAAAGGCAAATAATACACCAGAATGATAAGTTAACGATGCAGGTTTTGTAAAATATCAAAAAACTGTATCGTTAACTCCTGGTTTTCCCAGTTAATTCATTCTTCCTTGATAAAGGCTTCCTCTGCCTCCTGCTGCGCTTGGATCAGTATCTCTTTCGCTCTGTCATAATCCTGCAGATCGATCTTCTCCAGCGCATCGGTGATTCTGTTGAACAGGATCAGATAGTCGGATGAAAACAGCCAATGTATCTCAATGTATCTTTCAGGAACGCTAACAATAGTGATGTTTGCTTTATCTATGTTCATCTGCAGAACGAGCAGCTGCCAACCAGCTTTCCAGTCTGCCTCTCAGCGCCATCTGCACATATCGCAGCGGCCGGTATAGGTCCCATTCGGGATCAATTTGCTTCGGCTGTTATCCGTCGCGGCATCAAAGACCTCGTCCTTGGTCTCTGTTTTACCGGTTTACCGGCCTTTTTTGCCGGAATCATGCTAACATGGCCAGAGATTCGCTTTTTTTAACATTTTGCGATATAATGATTATGGATTGGTATATGGTCTTGAAGGGATGTATGCAGCGTCTGATTGAGCAACAGGCCCCAAGACACAAGGGAGAGGCGGTGTAGTACATGCTTCATATTGCGATTGTGGAAGACAACGAAGTGGATACCGGGATCTTGCTCGAAAACCTCCATCAGTATGAGTTGGACAATGGATGCAGCTTCCAGACTACTTGCTTTCCCGATGGCACAAGTTTACTGGAGAAGTATGAACCTGTCTATGATGTCGTGATGATGGACATTGAAATGCCCGGAATGAACGGGATGGATACTGCCAGAAAGCTGCGGGAACTGGATCCTTCTGTCTGCCTTATCTTCATTACGAATCTGGCCCAATATGCCATCAGCGGCTATGAAGTGGATGCCATCGACTATATCCTCAAACCCCTGCAGTATTTCCAGTTCTCCACCCGGCTGGATAAGGCGATCCGCATCTGCGGACTTTGGAAGGAACGCAGTGTCGTGGTGGAGACCCAGAGTTCTCTGGTGCGGCTGCCGCTGGATGAGATATATTATGTGGAAAGTGAAAAGCATTATCTCACCTTTCGCGCCAAACGGGGTGACTATCGGAGCCGGGGCACCATCAAATCTGTAGTAGCAGATCTTCCGCAGGAGACCTTCGCCCGCTGCCATGCGTCCTACCTTGTAAATCTGGAATACGTGGAACGGATCGACCGGAAACAGGTGCTGGTCCACGGAAAAACGCTTCCGGTGAGCCGGGCTTGCCAAAAGAGTCTGATGGATGCCTTTACACGGTATTTAGGAGGGAAGCGGGGATGGTAAATGCTTTGATCTCGATACCGGAGTCGTTTGTCATGGCCTTGCAGCTTCTGCTCACCTGCGCCATGTACAGTCCCGGCCTGAGGCAGCGCAGGTTGTTCATTGTCAGGTGCTGCCTTGGTGTGGCTGTGTTCTTTTTTCTGAGCTGGATCAGCCTTGGAATTCCTGAGGATCGGGATCTGCTGATCCACCCGTTGATGATCTATGCTTTGTTCGGAGTTTTGCTCTTCATCCTGTTTGATCTGGATGGGAAAAAGCTCTGTTTTGTGTTTCTGGCTGCTGTGGCTACCCAGCATATGGCGGTTACAGCTACCGATACGCTGCGAGCAGTATTTCAGACGTATGACAGGAATTTTTTGTGGTATGCCATCAGCTTCCTGTGCTTTGCGGTGACACTGCCCATATGCTACCGCATCTTCGGACGGCAGATGCGATACACCACGCAGGTCAAAATGCAATCTGCCCGGCTCATCATCATGTCCTGTATCATTTTTGCCCTGGTGTATCTTCTGCGGGTATTCAGCTTGATTCAGATGTGGAAGCTGCCCCAGGGGAATCCGCTCTTTATCACCGTCAATCTATATGGCCTGGTCGGCAGTTTGGCGGAGCTTACGATCCTGTTTACCGGAAACCATGAGGATACCCTGGTGGAGGAGAACCAGATGATCGAGCAGATGCTCCATGAGCGGGAAGCCCAGGAGTTGCTGACAGGGGAGACCATTGACCTTGTGAACATGAAGTACCACGATATGAAGCATCTGGTGACAGCCATGTGCCATACCGGCGGCACAGGCGTAGGTGACGTGCTGGATGAAATTGAGCGGGTGCTTCCTCAATATGAGCGGGTGCTTCACACCGGAAACGCAGCGTTGGATACGATTTTAATGAACAAGCTGGTCCTCTGTGGGGCGAAGGATATTACGCTCAATTGCATGGCAGACGGTGCAAAGCTGGAAATGCTCTCTTCCGCAGATATTTACGCGCTGTTTGGAAATCTGCTGGACAACGCCATAGAAGCGCTGCAAGAGGAACCGGTGGAGAAACGTACGATTTCTCTCCAGGTCTTCGAGAAGCGGGGTTACCTGTGTATCCATGCGGAGAACTCTTGCTCAAATCCGCCGGATCTGGAAAACGGGATCCCGAAAACCCGGAAACGGGACAAACAGTACCATGGCTTCGGTATCAGAAGTATCCGCTATATTGCGGAAAAGTACGGCGGGAACGTAACGATCAGTGCGGAGGATCGGCAGTTCAACGTGGACATTTTAATTCCGGTTTCATAGCGATACAGCTTGCGGCGGCTTTCGATAGTTTTTCGGAAGTCGCCGTGTTATTTTTGCCAGAATCCTGCAAGTTTTGCCAAAGAGATCCCCGCGACCCGGAAATGTGATATAGTATATTTGCACAATCTTTCGAAAAAGGAGTGGGTAATTTTGTTCAAATCAACCAGACTGTGGCGCGGCCTTGCGCTGATTTTCGCGCTGATCTTTGCGGTATCTTTGGCTGCGGGCAGCATCCTGGAGATGTACCGCACCTCTGTGGACGCATTCTTCGGCACGGTCAGCACCAGGACTGTCACAGAAGATGACGGCTCCGGCGACACCTGGAACTTCATTTCCCAATTCAAGTCCGCCGGAGAGGCTTATGAGGGCCTCAAGGATCTTGCCATTCGGGAAGCGCAGGAATCTGTTGTCCTGTTGAAGAACAACGATGCGCTGCCTCTGGCATCCAATGCGAAGCTCACCATGTTCGGCGTGCGGAGCTACGCCCCAGTCTACGGCGGCTCCGGCGGCTCCATCGCGGATGGCTATGCCACTGTGGAGATCACCCAGTGCTTCACCGAACGTGGTTTCCAGCTCAATCCGGAGATGACCAAAGCTTATGAGTCCTATTTCGCAGACAAGGAGTGGACCGTGCCTCTATACGGCGGCGGCCTGGTTCCGGAGTATGCGGATGTGACCATGACCGACGACCCCTGTGAATTCAGCCTTTCTGAGCTCGCATCCCTGAACCCAAGCTACAACGATTCCTATGCCGATTACAGCGACGCCGCCATTGTAGTGGTGGGACGTCCCGCAGGCGAGAATGACGTGTATCTCCCCGGGGCAGAGGGCCTTGCGGATGGAGTCAGCACCGTCACCGGAAACATTCTCTCCCTGTCCGATGAGGAGATGGCTCTCATTGATGAGGCCAAGGCCAACTTCGATAAAGTTATCGTGCTGGTGAATTCCACCAACCCCATGGAGATCGGCAATCTGGCCGAGGATGAAGGCATCGACGCGATCCTCTGGATTGGGTTTCCCGGCGCCTATGGCTTCTATGCCGTGGCCGATGTGTTAAACGGCACGGTCGCCCCCTCCGGACATCTGGGCGACACCTACGCCAAGAACTCCGCTCTGACTCCCGCCATGGCGAACTTCGGCTATGTGGAGTGGACCAACGCCTCCTCCTTCTCAGCGGATGCCGTGGTGAACTCTTATTTGATCGAGGCTGAGGGCATCTACGCCGGCTATCGCTACTATGAGACCCGCTATGCGGACATTGTCCTGGGCAACGGCGGCGCAGAGGCCTCCGCTGGGACATACGCGAATGCCGACGGCACCGTCTCCACTGTCGACGGTGTTTGGGATTATGCCAACGAGGTGGTCTATCCCTTCGGCTATGGCCAGAGCTATACCACCTTTGAGCAGACCCTTGACAACGTGAACGTGGCGGAAGACCGCAAGACCGCCGAGGTCACTGTGACCACCACCAACACCGGCGAAGCGGCCGGCAAGGCGGTGATCCAGCTCTATGCCTCCGTGCCCTATACGGATTATGACAAGGAAAACGGCGTGGAGAAGTCCGCCATCCAGCTTATGGACTACGAAAAAACCGGTGAGCTGGCCCCCGGCGCTTCTCAGACCATTACCATGAACGTGGATCTCAGCAATCTGGCCTCTTACGACGCCGAAGGAGCAGCTACCTTTATTCTGGATGAGGGCGACTACTTCTTCGCCATCGGCGAGGATGCCCACGATGCGCTGAACAATGTTCTGGCGGCCCAGGGCAAGACCGTGGACGACGGTATGACCGCCGAGGGCGACGCCGCCAAGACCTACACCTGGAACTGGGGCGGCGGCGTGGATTCCACTACATTTGCCACTGCCCCGAACGGTACGGCCATCACCAATCAGCTCTCTGAGGGCGACTACGCCATGGACTACAATGCCTTCGATCCGGGCACAGTGACCTATCTGAGCCGCTCTGACTGGGACGGCACCTTCCCCAAGACCTATTCCGGCATCGCCGCCAACGACACTCTGAGCTATCTGCTCAATGATGACTACTACGAGATCCAGACCGGCGAGGACGTGTCCGCCATCACCTTTGGCGATACCAGCAGTGAGCTGGATATCAATGACCTCAAGGGCGCAGACTTTGACGATCCCCGGTGGGAGGAGCTGCTGAACAAGGTCACGGTGCAGGAGTATCTTGACTTTGCCGCCAACGCCTTCCACAACATCGCGGCGGTTCCCTCCGTGGGCCTGGGGCAGTACAACTCCGACGACGGTCCCAACGGCTCCGACTCCCACTATCTGTCGGAAGGCAGCTATCAGGGCGAGGCCTACGCAGACGCCGCCGAATATACCTCCGGCACCCGTGTCCCGCCTTCCCCTGTAAACCTGGCCTACACCTGGAACAAGGAGCTCTCCTATGAGAACGGTGAGATCATCCTGGGCGAGAGCACGCTGATGCTGAACCTGCCCATTATGATCGGCCCCGCCATGAACCTCCACCGCACCGCCTGGAACGGCCGCGGCCACGAATACTACTCTGAGGATCCCATCCTCTCCGGCTTCACCGCCTCCGCTACCGTCCAGGGCGCACAGAGCAAGGGCTGCCTGGTCAATATGAAGCACTATGCCTTCAACGATCAGGAGGCCAACCGCTCCGGTATCGCAGTGTTTATGAACGAGCAGAAGGCCCGGGAGCTGGAGCTGAGGAACTTCGCCCAGGCGTTCCTGTGCAACGGGAAACCCGCCTCCTTTGAGGCCGATTCCTCCAAGGCGGATACCTATACCCAGGAACCTCTTGGCATCATGACCAGCTATAACCGCATCGGCGCAGTTCCGTCCTCTGCCAATGTGGCCGTGATGGTGAACATCCTCCGGGGCGAGCTGGGCTTCAAGGGCTACAACGTCACCGACTTCACCGGCATTTCTCTGGTGGCGGCTCCCAAGGAGTCTGTCCTGGCCGGCACCACCGCGTTCTGCGGCTTTGGCGCCACAGTGGATTACTGGGATGTGGAGTCCCTGTCCGGCGACGCCCAGATGCTCTCCGCCATCCGGGAGGATATGCACTACACCCTCTATGCTCTGGCCAATTCCGCCGCGCTCAACGGCACCAACTCCACCACCCATTCTGAGGATCAGCCCACCTGGTGGCGCACGGCCTACAAGACCGGCATGTATGCCTCCGGCACACTGCTTACCCTGTGCCTGGTGCTCTATGTGGTCGCATTCCTCAAGAAGAAAAAAGCTTGATAAAAGGAGGACTCCGCAATGACTAAGAAATTTGACGTGATTTCGCTGATTGCCTGCATCGCGGCTTTGGTGGCTGTGGTCATGTGGTTTGTCAGCTTCAGTATCTATCCGGCTGCTGCGGTCAACAGCGCTGTCGGAACTATTTTCGGAATCTGTGCCATCCTCCTGATGGCCGTCAGTGCGTTCGGGCTTGTGAAGGGCAAGATCCGGGGCCTTGTGATCCTGATTGCAGGCTTCCTGTTGATCGCGTTCTTCTATCAGTTTGCCATGGGCCGCGTCTCCATCACAGCCGACGCCTACTTCATCCCAGTGAACCATCCGGCAGAGGAGGACACCGCTATGACCCAAACCATCGTGGGAATCGCGGCAACGCTGGTCTCCTTCCTGGCTATCACGATTGACGCCTTCGCGGCGAAGGATTGATACCGTATAAAACAGAGAACGGATCTCCTCCTCTACTAGTGCGGGGTCGCTCTTCGGGAGATCGAAGGGTGGCTCCGCATTGTTTTTGAGCGCTAATTGTACGGAAAGGAGACGCCATGCAATACACATTAAATCAGACGAATTACTGTACGTTTAATACTTTCGAGCAGAATAAACTGCCGGGACGCAGCTACTTCATTCCCTACCCCACCCAGGCCCAGGCGGACGCCGTTTCGCCCAAGGAGAAGCGGTACAAATCCGAGAAAGTGGTATGCTTAAACGGCGACTGGGACTTCAAATTCTACCCCCGCCCGGCGGAGTTGCCGAAGGTGCTGGACACAGATCAGGTGCAGTTCGACACCATCGACGTTCCCGCCTGCTGGCAGTTCCGGGGCTATGACAAGCCCTTCTATGTGAATATCCGCTATCAGTTCCCCTTCAAGCCCCCCAAGATCCCCACCACGGAAAAGGTGCCGAAGGTGTTCACCTGGATGGGGGTGGACCAGGCTATCTCGCCCCGCCGCAAGGACCCCGGGGAGGAATACAACTTCGTGGGCGTGTACCGGAAGATCGTTGCCATCGACGACCCGGGAAAAAATCACATCATCTCCTTTATGGGTGTTGCCTCCTGCCTGGACCTGTACCTCAACGGCAAGTTCGTGGGCTATTCTGAGGGCGCCCATAACACGGCGGAGTTTGACCTCTCCGGTAAGCTCCACGCCGGAGAGAATGAGCTTTTGGCGGTGGTCCACCGCTGGTGCAACGGCACGTATCTCGAAAGTCAGGATATGTTCCGCAACAACGGCATCTTCCGGGACGTGCTTCTGCGCATCGAGGAGCCCACGGACTTCCGGGACATTGACGCCCGGACGGAAAAGAGGGGCAATGCCTATTCCCTCACTCTCACAGCGGAGACGCACGCCGATACGGCCGTGACGTTCACCGTTGAGGGGCATGGGATCCGTGAAACAAAGACCGTCTCCACAACGGACAAAACTGCTTCTGTCACCTTTGAAAGTCTCCCCGTCACCGAGTGGAACGCCGAGGAACCCACGCTGTACAACATCTACTACGAAACCTCCACCTCTTGCGTGAAAGAGCGGATCGGCTTCAAGACCGTGGAGATCCAGGGCGATGTATTTCTGGTCAATGGACATAAGATCAAGTTCCACGGGGTCAACCATCACGACACCAGCCCCACGAACGGCTACGCCATGACCCCGGACGAGATCGAAAAAGACGTGCTGCTGTGCAAGGAATACAACATCGATACCATCCGCACCTCCCACTATCCGCCGGATCCATTGCTCTTAGAGCTGGCAGATGAATACGGTCTCTACATCGTGGACGAAAACGATCTGGAGACCCACGGAACCTGGTCCCACCAGATCCCCCCTACCTACAACACCATCAGCCATGATCCCAAGTGGAAAGCTCACTATGTGGATCGGATCACCCGGCTCTATCAGCGGGACAAGGTCCACGGAAACACTGCCATCGTCATGTGGAGTCTTGGCAACGAGGCTGGAGGCTATTCCAACACCGATGCCATGTATCAGTATCTGAAAGCCCATTCGCCACTGCCGGTCCATTACGAGAGCGCCGTCCATTGCAAGAAAATCGCCTATGACGTGGGCAGCGAGATGTACCCCAGCGTGCAGATGGTCCACGATGTGGGCGAGCACCAGCGAAAGCAGAAGCCCCTCAATGACCGGCCTTACTTCATGTGCGAGTATGCCCATGCCATGGGCGTGGGACCCGGCAACACCGAGGCATACTGGCAGGAGGTCTACAACTATGACAACCTGATGGGTGGCTGCGTCTGGGAGATGGTGGACCACGCGGTGCTCCACGAGGATGGCCGCTTCACGTACGGCGGCGACCACGGTGAGTGGGAGCACGACGGCAACTTCTGCGTGGATGGGATATTCTATCCGGATCGCCGCCCCTCCGTGGGAGCGAAGATCATCAAGTTCATCTACCGGCCCATGCGGGTTTTCTATGTATCCGGCGACACCTTTGAATTCTTCAACACCACCGCATTTTCCAGTGGGGAGCGCTACCAATTGACCTTCCGCTGGAATGACGGCACGGAGCACTCTGTAGCGACAAAGGTTCCGCCGCTTTCCAAAGCGCAGGCTAAGGTGCCCATGGGTGTGGAGGTGGACGGAAATCTATCCGTCATCGTAACCTGTACAGACACAAAAACCGGAGAGGTAGTCTCCGAGGAGCAAATCACCATCAAGCAGACGGTACCTGCTGCTCCAGAGACTAAGCCGCTTCCGGAAAGCTGCCGCGTGGAGAATGGAAGACTCGCGCTCAAGCTGCCGGACGGACAGGTACTGACCTCTGCCGAACAAGGTACGATCCTATACCGGGCCGCCACAGACAACGATACCAACATGTTCTTCCAGAACACCATGGAGCCCTATTTCGCCCAGACGGAGGAGGTCGTCTCCACCGAGAAAACCGCCAACGGCTTCAAGCTGGTCACAAAGGTGTCCAATAAAAAGGCGAAATTCACTGTCACCGATACCTATGAGGGAACGGAGGACGGAATTCTCGTTACAAGTAAGCTCCACTGCACCTCCGGCGGCGGGATCATTCCCCGGTTCGGCAAGGCCTTCCGACTGGACGAGTCTTTTGACGACGTGATCTATACCGGTCGCACCGGGGAGAGCTACTGCGATATGAAGGAGCAGTTCCCCATCGGCACGGTCTCTTGTAAGGTTTCTGATATGACCGAGCCCAATATCAGGCCCCAGGAGAGCGGCAACCGAATGGACTGCACCGAGGCCAGCGTGTCAAACGGCGCAGCGACTGTGACGTTTACAGCTGTGGATAAACCCTTTGAGCTGGGCATCAAGCCCTATACAGATCAGGCCCTGTTTACCATGAAGCATATCGAGGACGAAAAACGTACAGGCACTTATGTGACCATCCAGGCCTTCCAGCAGGGCATCGGCACTGGCGCCTGTGGCCCGGCCATCATGCCGGAGTTCCAGTATCCGGCAAGGCAGGACTATGAACTGAAGTTCCTGATCCGGGTGAAATAATCTGTCCGGTCCCTCAGATTGGGGGACCGGATCATCAAGCGGTTTTGGAGGAATGAACATGACCATTTTAGTGACAGGAGGCGCCGGATACATCGGCTCCCACACATGCATCGAGCTGGTGAAAGCGGGCTATGACATTGTAGTGGTGGATAACTTCGTAAACTCCTGCATGGAGGCGGTCAATCGCATCCGAAGGCTCTGCGGTGTGGAATTTCCCTTCGAGGAGATCGATTTGACGGACTACTCTGCCACGGACGGCCTCTTTGACAAATACAAGATCGACGCCGTCATTCACTTCGCCGGCCTCAAAGCTGTGGGAGAGAGTGTCACCATGCCCATCGAATACTATCGGAACAACCTGAACAGCACGCTGAGCCTGCTCTCAGCCATGAAGAAGCACGATGTGAAGAACTTTATCTTCTCCTCCTCCGCCACGGTCTACGGCGCGGAGGCTCCCGTTCCTTACAACGAGGCCACCCCCGTCTCCCGTATTACCTCCAGTCCCTACGGCAACACGAAGCTGATGATCGAGTATATCCTCAAGGACACGGCAAAAGCCATTTCTGGCTTCAATGCGGTGCTGCTGCGGTACTTCAATCCCGTGGGCGCCCATGAGAGCGGCGAGATCGGCGAGGATCCCACCGGCATACCCAACAACCTGATGCCCTATGTAGCCCGGGTAGCTGTAGGCAAGCTGGACATGGTCCACATCTTTGGAAACGACTATGACACTCCCGACGGCACCTGCCTCCGGGACTACATCCATGTGGTGGATCTGGCCAAGGGTCACGTGGCAGCGCTCCAAAAGATCAAGGAAAACTGCGGCGTCTTCGTCTGCAACCTGGGCACCGGCAAGGGCACCTCCGTCCTAGAGATGGTGAAGGCCTTCTCGAAATCCTGCGGCAAGGACCTGCCCTATGAGTTTACCGCCCGCCGGGCCGGGGATCTGCCTGCCTTCTGGGCGGATCCGTCCTTTGCGGAGAAGGAGCTGGGATGGAAAGCAGAGAAGGGCATCCAGGAGATGTGCGATGACGTGTGGCGCTGGCAAAGCAAGAACCCGGACGGATACAGGAGTTGATATCATGCGGTCCATTGCAGAAATCCGTCAGGCGGTCCTGGCGGGAGATTATGATATTGCGCTTTCCCGGCTGTACAGCCGCCCGGTGGAGGCCCTTGGGCCCTATCGCCGGCGGATCCTTCGTCTGATGGAAGGCTATCAGATGGTGTTCGGAAAAGCGGAAACGGAGCCTGCCCAGGTTTTTTCCGCACCGGGCAGAACGGAGCTGGGCGGCAATCACACAGATCACCAGCGGGGCAAGGTGCTGACCGGCTCGGTAGATCTGGATGCCCTGGCCTGTGCCGCACCGAATGGAACAGATGAGATTCATGTTTTCTCCGAGGGGTATGGGATGATCTCGGTCAACACAGAGGAACTGACGCCTGTTCCTTCCGAAGAGAACACCACAAAAGCCATCATTCGGGGCGTCGCCGCGGGAATCTCGGAGCAGGGCTTTTACATCGGCGGCTTTGACGCCTACGTAATCTCCGATGTGCCCGGCGGCTCGGGACTGAGCTCCTCGGCTTGCCTTGAGGTGCTGCTGGGACAGACCGTCAATGGGCTGTTCTGCGGAAACAAGCTCCATCCTGCGGCTATTGCGCGAATCGGGCAGTATGCGGAGAATGTGTTCTTCGGCAAGCCCTCCGGCCTTCTCGACCAGATGGGCTGCGCCTTGGGCGGCATTGTCGCCATCGACTTCCGGAACAAGGAGCAGCCGGAGTATCGGGCGGTGAACGTGGATTTCGCAGATGCAGGCTATGCCCTGTGCATCATCGACACTGGGGCGGGCCATGCAGACCTGACCGGCGACTATGCCGCCATCCCGGAGGAGATGGGCCAGGTAGCTGGATATTTCGGCAAAGAAGTCCTGTGCGAGGTGGACGAGGAGCATTTCTATCAGGCGGTTCCGGACCTTCGGAAAAGGCTGGGAGACCGGGCCGTCCTGCGGGCCATCCACTATTTTACTGACTGCCGCCGGGTGGAGGATCAGGTGGAGGCGCTGGAGCGGGGCGACTTTGACCGCTTTCTCCAGCTGGTCAGTTCCTCCGGACATTCCTCCTATATGTACCTCCAGAATGTGGCCACCTACCGGGACCCCAAGGACCAGCCGGTAGCGCTTGCCCTGGCCATGGCGGGATATTATCTCCACAATCGCGGGGTAAGAAGGGTCCACGGCGGAGGCTTCGCCGGAACGATCCAGGCTTTTGTGCCCCTCGACATGGTGGAGGATTTCAAAACGGGGATGGACCGCTGCCTGGGCGAAGGAGCCTGCCGGGTGACCTATATCCGACCTGTGGGCTGCTGCACCCTGATCGAATAAGGAGGAGAACATGGAACTGTATATCTCTCAGCTGATCGAATACGCCGTGCGGAAGGGCTGGATGCAGGATACTGACCGTATCTGGGCGGCAAACCGGGTCCTCTCCGCCCTCCACATGGACGGATTTGAAGGGCTCGTCCCGGTAGAGGACCTGCCGCCCATGCAGGAGATCCTGGATCACCTCTGCGACTACGCCTATGCCCGCGGCGTCATCGAGGGCAATTCCGCCACCTATTATGACCTGCTGGACACTGAGCTCATGGGCCTATTGATCCCCCCTCCCTCGGATATTATTAAACGGTTTCAGGAAAAGTATCAGGAATCTCCTAAAACCGCAACAGATTGGTACTACCAGTTCTCCGGGGACACCAACTACATCCGCCGGGACCGAATCGCCAAGGACGTCCAGTGGAAGGCTGAGACGGAATACGGCACGTTGGATATCACCATCAACCTTTCTAAGCCTGAAAAGGATCCGAAAGCCATCGCCGCTGCGGGAAAAGCCAAGGCCACCGGCTATCCCAAGTGCCTGCTCTGCGCCGAGAACGAGGGCTACGCCGGGCATCTCAACCATCCTGCCAGGCAGAACCATCGAATCATTCCGATCGTGCTGAATGGTATGGACTTCTTTCTGCAATACAGTCCCTACGTCTACTATAACGAGCACTGCATCGTGCTGAACAAGACCCACATCCCCATGCACATCGACGAGACGGCCTTCAGAAATCTTTTGGACTTCGTGACCATTTTCCCCCACTACTTTATCGGTTCTAACGCCGATCTGCCCATCGTGGGGGGCAGCGTCCTGAGCCACGATCACTACCAGGGCGGAAACTTTGAGTTCGCCATGGCAAGGGCTCAGGTAGAGACGCCGTTCACTATACCTGGATATGAGGATGTGGAGGCCGGCATCGTCAAATGGCCTATGTCGGTGATCCGGATCAAAGGTGCGGACCGGGAGCGCGTCATTGCTCTTGCAACACATATTCTCGCCAAGTGGCGCAGTTACGATGATCCGGAGGCAGAGATCCTCCACGAGACCACGGAGCTCCATAACACCATCACTCCCATCGCTCGGCGACGGGGAGTGGACTACGAGATGGATCTGGTGCTGCGCAACAACCGCACCACAGAAGAATACCCGCTGGGCATTTTCCACCCCCACGCCGAGAAGCATCACATCAAAAAAGAGAACATCGGTCTTATTGAGGTCATGGGCCTGGCGGTGCTGCCCGCCCGGCTGAAGACGGAGCTTGCGGCTGTTGGCGAGGCGCTGGTTGCCGGAAAGGACCTGACTTCTGATCCGCAGAGCGCCTCCCATGCAGAGTGGGCAGAGAATGTGAAAAAACAGCACCCGGAGCTGGACGCCGGCACTGTGACGGATGTGCTGCTGCAGGAGGTAGGCAAGGTCTTTGCGGCCGTGCTGGAGGATGCGGGCGTATTCAAGCGGACCGGAGAGGGACAGCGTGCGTTCCGCAGGTTTATAGAAATGTTAGGCGCATAGCGCTCTGAAATCGTTTTCATGCGACGGGGAAAACTACAGCGGCGCCCGTCCCTGTCATTACGAATGGGTGAAGGCGCTAGTTTCATACACGCGCCTTGACGCAATAGCGGAACACGGTCGGGGGCAAAATTGCAACGTCGCTGTCGTGAAATACATATCGGCGATCCTGGTGGCCTATACCGCTATCTCCACCGTAGGCTCGCAGATCAGCGCCACCGGAACCATTATCAGCACCATCGGCGGCGACAAAGTGAGCTATCTTCTCGGCGCACTGATCGCAACGGTCATTTTCGTGATCTATACAGCCAGCTCCGGTCTGTTCGGCGTGGTCTACACAGATGTCGTGCAGTTCATCGTGCTGATCATATTTGTGTACATCTTTCTGCCGATC
>CAJOHR010000042.1:0-13199 GCA_905234425.1 uncultured Oscillospiraceae bacterium
GGGCCGTTGCCGCTGCCGATGGGGGTGTTCACCACCAACTGGACGCCGCCGTTCGTGATGATATCGTAGCAGTCGGGCCGTCCCTCGTTGATTTTGCAGACAACACCGCAGGGAATGCCGACGGACTCCAGCAGCCTGGCCGTACCCTTGGTGGCCAGAAGCTTGAAGCCGGCCTTCACGAAATCGGCGGCCATCTCCGGCACCTCGGCCTTGTCCTTGTCGTTGACGGTGATAAGGACGGTGCCCTCTGTGGGCAGGGGGCTTTTGGTGGCCTCCTGGGCCTTGAAGTAGGCTTCGCCCACGGTATCCGCGATGCCAAGGACCTCGCCGGTGGAGCGCATCTCCGGTCCCAGCAGGGGGTCCACCTCGGGGAACATGTTGAAGGGGAACACGGCTTCCTTGACGCCGTAGTGGGGGATCTCACGGAGCCCCTTCAGGGGGGATTCCTTGCCGGTGAATTCGTCGGTGATGATCTCCGTGGCCAGGGGCACCATGGAGATGTTGCAGACCTTGGAGACCAGGGGCACGGTCCGGCTGGCTCTGGGGTTGGCCTCCAGCACGTAGACCACGCCGTTTTCGATGGCGTACTGCATGTTCATCAGGCCCCGGACGTGCATCTCCTTGGCGATCCGCCGGGTGTAGTCCTTGATGGTCTCCAGATTCTCCGGGGAGATGTTCTGGGAGGGGATGATGCAGGCGGAGTCGCCGGAGTGGACGCCGGCCAGCTCGATATGCTCCATGACGGCGGGCACATAGGCGTCGTGGCCGTCGGCGATGGCGTCGGCCTCGCACTCCATGGCGTGGCGCAGGAACCGGTCGATGAGGATGGGCCGGTCCGGGGTCACGCCCACAGCGGCGTTCATGTAGTCCCGGAGGGAGTCGTCGTCATAGACCACCTCCATGCCCCGGCCGCCCAGAACGTAGCTGGGACGCACCATGACAGGGAAGCCGATCCGATGGGCGATCTCCTTCGCCTCCTCATAGTTGACGGCCATGCCGGCCTCGGGCATGGGGATGCCCAGCTTGTCCATCATGGCCCGGAACTGATCCCGGTCCTCAGCCATATCGATGACGGCGGGAGGCGTGCCCAGGATCTTCACGCCGTTGCGCTCCAGGTCTCCGGACAGGTTCAGGGGCGTCTGGCCGCCGAACTGGGCGATGACGCCCAGGGGCTGCTCATGCCGGTAGATGGCCAGCACGTCCTCCAGAGTCAGGGGTTCAAAGTAGAGCTTGTCGGAGGTGTCGTAGTCCGTGGACACGGTCTCCGGGTTGCAGTTGACGATGATGGTCTCGAAGCCCGCGGCCTTGAGGGCCTTGGCGGCGTGGACGCAGCAGTAGTCGAACTCGATGCCCTGGCCGATCCGGTTGGGACCGCCGCCCAGGATCATGATCTTGTTCTTCTCGGGGCTGGCGGGCACGCCCTCGGCGGGATGGTAGGTGGAGAAATAGTAGGCGCTGTCCTGGGTGCCGCTGACGTGGACGCCCTCCCAGACCTCCTGAATACCGGCGGCCTCCCGGGCATTCCGGATCTCGTCCTCGGTGACGGCCAGGATCTGGCTCAGATACTTGTCCGAGAAACCGTCCAGCTTTGCCTGACGCAGGACCTCGGGAGCGGGGACGCTGCCCTTGTGCTTCAGAAGAGCTTCCTCCTCCTCCACCAGCTCCTTCATCTGCTGAAGGAAATAGGGCTTGATGGCGGTGAGCTCATAGAGCTCCTCCACGGTGGCGCCCTTCCGCATGGCCTCGTACATGACGAACTGCCGCTCGCTGGTGGGATGGATCAGGAGCTTCATGAGCTCCTCCTTGCTCTTGTCGTGGAAGTCCTTGGCCCAGCCCAGACCGTAGCGTCCGTTCTCCAGGGAACGGATGGCCTTCTGGAAGGCCTCCTTGTAGGTCTTGCCGATGCTCATGACCTCGCCCACGGCCCGCATCTGGGTGCCCAGCTTGTCCTCCACGCCCTTGAACTTCTCAAAGGCCCAGCGGGCGAATTTGATGACGATGTAATCGCCGCCGGGAACGTATTTGTCCAGGGTGCCGTACTTGCCGCAGGGGATCTCGTCCAGGGTCAGGCCCGAGGCCAGCATGGCGGAGATCAGAGCGATGGGGAAGCCCGTGGCCTTGGAGGCCAGGGCGGAGCTCCGGGAGGTCCGGGGGTTGATCTCAATGACGATGATCCGGCCCGTCTGGGTGTTCCGGGCGAACTGGACGTTGGTGCCGCCGATGACCTGGACCTCGTCCACGATCATGTAGGCCTGGCGCTGGAGCTCCTGCTGCACGTCCTCGGGGATGGTCAGCATGGGGGCGGAGCAGAAGGAATCGCCGGTGTGGACGCCCAGAGGATCGATGTTCTCGATGAAGCAGACGGTGATCATGTTGCCCTTGGCGTCCCGGACCACCTCCAGCTCCAGCTCCTCCCAGCCCAGCACGGACTCCTCCACCAGGACCTGGCCCACAAGGCTGGCCTGAAGTCCTCTGGCGCAGACAGTTTTCAGCTCTTCGGTGTTGTAGACCAGGCCGCCGCCGGCGCCGCCCATGGTGTAGGCGGGACGGAGCACCACGGGATAGCCCAGCCGGTCGGCGATGGCCAGGGCCTCGTCCACGGAGTAGGCCACCTCGCTCCGGGCCATCTCGATGCCCAGCTTGTTCATGGTCTTTTTGAATTCGATCCGGTCCTCGCCCCGCTCGATGGCGTCCACCTGAACGCCGATGACCTTCACGTCATACTTGTCCAGGATGCCTTCCTTGGCAAGCTCGGAGCACAGGTTCAGGCCGGACTGTCCGCCCAGGTTGGGGAGGATGGCGTCGGGCCGTTCCTTGGCGATGATCTGCTCCAGACGGCTCACGTTCAGGGGCTCGATGTAGGTTACGTCCGCAATGCCCGGGTCCGTCATAATGGTGGCAGGATTGGAGTTCACAAGAATGATCTCGTAGCCCAGCTGACGGAGCGCCTTGCAGGCCTGGGTGCCGGAGTAGTCAAACTCGCAGGCCTGGCCGATGATGATGGGTCCCGATCCGATGATAAGGACCTTGTGGATATCCGTTCTCTTTCCCATATTCAGTCACCACTCGTATCATTTAGTCGCGTCGCGGCGGAGGCCGCGTGTATGCTACCGAATATTCTACCACACTTCTCCCCGTTTCGTATACTATAAAATTGTGTTTTTTCGTATTTTTATGTTTTTTCCATGGGAGCCGGGGGAAATCCGGGCTCGGGATGTGCATTCCGACAAAAGGGCTGCGGGCGAATTGCCCCTTGCGGGAGGCCCTGTTTTCGATTATGATGGAAGGGAAGAAATCAAAGGAGGGAGCCCCATGGACCACGCCTTTTCCTATCTGATGTTCGCCTTTTCCGGCATGCTTCTGCTGTTTGCGGGCCTTTTGTACCTGACGGGAGACCCGAAGCTCATTATGAGAGGCTACGCGGCGAAGATGAAGAACCCGAAGCGGTATGCCAGGCAGTTTGCCAAGGTTCTGGCCATCGTGGCCGTGGCCCCGATCCTGGGCGGCCTGACGGGCCTCTTTTTCTCAGGCTTCCGGGTAGGCGCCGCCACGGTGGGGGTTTTTGTCGGCTGCATCGGCCTGGCCGTTAAATCCGTAGATATGGACGTGTGACCCCCTGAAATCATCCGTCACCGGCCGGACGTCCTACGGGACGCCCGGTTTTTTCGGAAAAACGCAGCCAAAGGGCGCGAATTCCGTCTATTAAGGCAGAGACATATAGAAAGGGGGAGGCCTGTGGAGGACAGCCGGATCATCGAGCTGTATTTTCAGCGCTCCGAGGGGGCTATCCGGGAAATGGAAAGCCGATACGACGTCCCCGGACTGGACAGCTCCCGTGCCGGAGGATGATCCGTGACGCGGCAGGCATAATAAAACTCCCTCTGTTTGGAACAGTGAGATTCACTGCCGAAACAGAGGGAGCCGTTATTTCCCGGACCGGAGCCTTTTGGAATCCAGCAGCCCCATCCGTCCGGCCTCCTGGACCAGATCCATCTGAAGCATGGCCTGGTTGAAGGCGGAGGTGGCGAAGGTGAACAGAATGTCCGCCACAATGGCCAGGGTCAGAGCGGAGGTGGGGACCCCCAGGCGGCCGAAGATGGCGGCGTAAGCCAGCAGATCCACGCCGGCCACCGGCGGCGTTGCCGTCTGGAGCGCCACCGCAAGGAGGGAGCAGATCAGGAGCCAGAGGATCGAAATGGAAACGCCGGAGACGTTGGCCGCGTAAAGGGAAAACAGGGTGGTGGCCAGAATGCTGGAGGGCATGAACAGCACCAGTCCCACGGGAAGGCCGTACTCCGTCAGCGCCTTGGAGACGCCCAGCTTCCGCTCGCAGCAGCTCTGGTTCTCGCCGAAGGCGGCGTCCACAGAGGCGTTTTTGAACGCCAGGAGAAAGGAGGGCGCGATTTTCTTTACCAGGGTGACGATGGACACGCCCTTGGTGACGCTGACGGTCACGAGGAACGCGGTCATGTAGATCAGGGAAATGGCCGCATAGAGGGCCAGGGGCTTCCAGATGTCCAGGAACATCCACATGGAGCCGTCCCAGATCCCCAGGATCAGGAGCAGGGTCACAAACAGGGGCGTCAGACGGCTGACCCACTCGGCCAGAGTCAGACACAGGGTGTTGCCCTGGTTCACAATGCTCGTAAGACCGCCCGTTTTTTCGCCGGATACGAGCAGGGCGCAGCCGAGGATCACAGCCAGCAAAATGAGCTGAGGGGAATCCCCGGAGATCAGGGGCGTCAAAATGTCGCTGGGGATCAGGCCCAGGGAGAAATTCAGAAGCTCCGTCAGATTGGAACCGGAAAAGTCTGCAAGCTGAATGGGGACCCGGAACACTAACGCGCCTGCCGTGATGCCCAGAAGGGACATGATCGTACTCAGGAGGATGAACCGGGTGATCATGTGCTTTCCGTGCCTGCCCATGGCCGTCATGCTGCCCACGCTGCATATGGCCGCCAGGACGGAGAGGAATACCACAGGTCCCGACGCCACGTTCAGGAACCGGAAATAGGCCGTCTGGACCGGATCGAGGATCACTCGCAGGATCGTGCCCCGCATATCATCTGTCATAAAAGCGTCGCCCAGCACCCCGAGAACCGTGCCCAGCAGGATGGAGATGAGCAGCATGAGCGCCGGGTTGAGCTGACGGCGGTTGAGAGTCAGCGTCAGGGTGTTGACGCCCCGGATATAGCTGTACAGAGGCGTCAGCCCGACGCCGCTGAGCAGGCCGCTGGCCCATTCCCCCAGCTCGTCCTCGGCGGCGGAGGTGGGATCGCAGGCCTCGCCCCGGAGCTCCAGCACAATGGTGGGCCGCCTGTGCTTCATGGTCATGGAGAGATGCACGCTGTCCTCGGCGCTGAAATGGGACATCCAGCGCAGAAGCGCCTCCTCCATGGACAGACGGATGCGCAGCAGATTGGCCCGTTCCACCTTGAGAGAGGTGAGGAATTCCTCGATCATCTCCGCAATCTGATCTACAGAGGCAGGGGTCAGAGGGAACGTCTCCACGATGTTCACTCTTTTCAAGCGTCATCGCCTCCTTTTTGTTCTGCAAACTTTCTCATTATAACACAGATTTCGCAGAATGGGGCGTCAAATTGCCCCCATTCGTAAACACGCACGCCGCTCCCTGTAAAAAATAAACGATTCCGGCGGCCATGCGGCTTGCGAAATCCGGCATATCAAGGTATAATTATCCTGCGTCGGTCTGTGCATTCGCAAATGCCGGACAGGGAAGGGAGGGGACGCCGTGAAAAGGACCGGACGAACGTCTGTTTTGGCTGCCGTGTGCGCGCTGCTGATCTGCCTTGGCGGCTGCGGCTTTCTGCGTCCCGCTTCTTATGTGTCGGTCTCGCCCCATCGGGAGGACGCCCAGCAGGCAGTCGAGGGCCAGGCCGTCACCGTCAACAGCTACTTCGGCCTGAAAAACGCGGTGCTCAGTCTCGTCCAGGACGGGGAGGAGGACGGCGTGATCCGGGCGGAATCCTATTCCGGGAACCTGGCGGTGGATCTGAGCCGGGCAGTCTATGAGGTGTCCCAGAATACGCCCCTGGGGGCCTACGCCGTCACCGCCATGACCTACGACTATTCCCGGATCGTCAGCTACTACGAGATCCACGTCAGCACCACCTTCCGCCGGACCCCGGAGGAGCTCCAGTCCATCGGCTATGCCGAGGATCAGAAGGAGCTGCTTACGGCCCTGACGGAGGCGATGGAGCGGTACGATCCCAGACTGGTTCTCTGGATCGGGGACTACAGCGCCTTCGATCCCGCCCGGGAGGTGGAGGCGATCTGCCTTGCCCATCCGGAATTCGCCCTGGAGCGTCCGGAGACCTCCATGGAGCTGTACCCCGACAGCGGCCCCCAGCGGATCATGGAGCTGAAATTCACCTATTCCCACAGCGCCCGGGAGCTGGAGGATTACCGGCAGGCTCTGGAGGCCCAGGTCGCAAAGCTCGCGGAGCTCTACGGAAACGCCGGGGACGACATGACCCGTGCCAGACGGCTCTATGAGCGTCTTGGCAGGGACGCGGTCATGGTGTCCGGAGAGGACAGCCGGTCCGTGGCCTCCAGCGCCGCGGGGGCTCTGCTGGAGGGCAGCGCCACCAGCCGGGGCTTTGCCCAGGCCTACCGGCTGCTGCTGGAGGCCAGCGGCATTCCCTGTGAGCTGATTTCCGGCCAGCGGTCCGGCGCCGCCCATGACTGGTGCCGTCTCAAGCTGGACGGGGCGTGGTACTACGCCGATCCCTCTCAGGCCGCAGGCGGAAGCCGCTATCCGGGATTCCTCATGGGGGATCTGGAGCTGGAAATGGGAGGCTATACCTTCCAGGAGGAGAACAGGCCGGAATCCGTGCTGCCCTATTACCTCCGGACCATGCAGCCTGGCTCCTGAATCAGGGCTCCCAAAGGGTTCTTTGGCAGAGCCGTTCCGCCATGGCCTGCAGGGATTTCAGGTCCCGGAAGGCGTCGGGCCGCTTCTCCGGGTCCCGGAGAAGGGCGGAGGGATGGTAGATGGCCATGTGCCGGATGCCGTTTTTCTCCGTCCACTGGCCGTGCTCCCTGGTGATGCGGAAGTCCGGCCGGATGAGCTCCATGGCGGCGATCCGTCCCAGGCACACCAGGATTTTCGGCCGGATCAGGGCGATCTGGGCCTGGAGCCATTGGGAGCAGGCCTCCCGCTCCGTGTTCATGGGGTCCCGGTTTCCGGGCGGGCGGCACTTGACGATGTTGGCGATGTAGCAGTTTTTCCGGCTCAGACCGATGATGTAGAGCATCTCATCCAGGAGCTTTCCGGCGGGACCCACAAAGGGCTCCCCCAGCCGGTCCTCCTGTTCTCCCGGGCCCTCGCCCACAAACAGGATCTCCGCGTCCTCCGGCCCCACGCCGAAGACCACGCTGCGTCTTGTGGCATAGAGGGGGCATCGGGTGCAGCCGCCGCAGTCCTGCCGGAGCTGATCCCAATCGGTATATTGCATGTTTTTGCACCTCCCGAGCCGGACGGGAGATATCCGTCCAGGCTGGATGGGGTTATTCTATCATAGTTTCAGGAAAAAGAAAAGGCGGTGATCCCGTGAAGGTCAAAAGAGCGGAGCGCATCATGGTATGTGTCACCCTGGCGCTGGTGGCCTTCTTCACAGGGTTCTTCCTCCGGGGAAGGTTGGGCCATGAGATCCTGGTGGAGGTGGAGCGGGCCGATCCCGCCGCCAGCCAGGCCGAAACGGTCCGGGCCGCCGAAAAAACGCCCGCCTTTGACGACGGCAGACTGGACCTGAACGTTGCCACCCAGGCGGAGCTGGAGACCCTGCCCGGGATCGGTCCGGTGCTGTCCGAACGGATCCTCCAATATCGGGAGACCCACGACGGCTTTGGGGCCGTGTCGGAGCTCCTGAATGTGGAGGGCGTGGGCGAAAAGATCTATCAGAAAATCGTTGACGACGTGAAAGTGGGGTAGACAATGAAGGTATTGGTTGTAGACGACGAAAAGCTGCTTGTGAAGGGGATCAAATTCAACCTGGAAAACGACGGCTATGAGGTCTCCGTAGCCTACGACGGAGAAGAGGCGGTTGCGCTGGCCCGGTCCGTGGACTTCGACCTGATCATCCTGGACATTATGATGCCCAAGCTCAGCGGCCTGGACGCCTGCATGCAGATCCGGGAATTCTCCAATGTTCCCATCATCATGCTCACGGCCAAGGGCGAGGACATGGACAAGCTCATCGGCTTTGAACACGGCACCGACGACTATCTGACAAAGCCCTTCAACATTCTGGAGCTCAAGGCCAGAATTCGGGCCCTTCTGCGCCGGTCCGCCGCCCAGGAGGCCAGAGAGAACCCCAACCGGATCACCATCGGGGACATCACCATCGACTCCG
Organism: uncultured Oscillospiraceae bacterium; assembly: GCA_905234425.1. Classification (GTDB taxonomy): domain Bacteria; phylum Bacillota; class Clostridia; order Oscillospirales; family Oscillospiraceae; genus HGM13006. Next base: position 8,376 of record CAJOHR010000042.1, read on the forward strand.
ACGAGCGGAACGCCTACAAAAACGGCAGGCCCGTGGAGCTGACGGCCAGAGAGTTCGATCTCATGGAGCTGCTCATGCGGAATCCCGGCCACGTCTATTCCCGGGAAAACCTGCTGGATCTGATCTGGGGCTACGAGTACCAGGGCGAGATCCGGTCCGTGGACGTCCACGTCCGGAGGCTCCGGGAAAAGCTGGAGACGGTTCCCGCGCAGCCGGAATACATTATGACGAAATGGGGCGTTGGCTATTATTTCAAGGCTTGAACACTTCCTGCGTCAGTTCCGGGACAGCCTGCTGCTCCGCATCATCCTGATCATCCTGGTCATGACGGTGATCCTGGCGGTGTTTCAGACCGCCTCTCCCGTCCGGGCCGCGGAGCAGATGATCTTCACCTACAAGCAGTCCGTGCTGCTTGGCAGGGCGGAGGTCATCGCCTCCTCTCTGAACACCTCCCAGACCCTCACCGGCGAGGCGGCCCAGGAGGTGGTCACGGTCCTGGGCGACAACGACGTGGATCAGATCGTCATCACCGACGCCGGCGGCCTGGTGCTCTACAGCACCAACACCGGCGTGGCGCCTGCGGAGTCCTACGCCCTGTTCCCGGAGATCGTCTCCGCCCTGCGGGGCAACGACGCCTTCCGCTGCGACTATACCACCGACGCCTTCCGGAGCCGGGGCGCCATGCCCATTATGGCCGGAAAGGTGATCACCGGGTGCGTCTATGTGGCCGAGGAGGACCAGGAGCAGGCGGCCATTCTGGGCAGCATCCAGCAGAACGCCATCCGTATGGCCATCTTCACGATCCTGGCCAGCCTGATCCTGTTCTTCGCGGTGAGTATCATCATCATCAAGCGGAACGACCGGATGCTGGAGTCCATCCGCCTGGTTCGGGAGGGCGACTACGCCCATCGGATCGAGCTCAAGGGCCGGGACGAGTATACGGCCATGGCCAGCGAGTTCAACGCCCTGACGGACCGACTCCAGAAGACTGAGGAGCTCCGGCGGCAGTTCGTCTCCGACGCCTCCCATGAGCTCCGGACGCCCCTGGCGGCCATCCGGCTCCTGTCGGACTCCATTCTCCAGAACGAGCTGGACCAGGAGACCACAAGGGAATTCGTCCAGGACATCTCCAGCGAGTCGGACCGGCTGACGAAGATGACCTCCAAGCTCCTGAACCTGACGGCGCTGGACAGCATGCAGTTCGTGGGCCAGGAGGCCGACGAGGTGGTGGACCTGGGGGAATGCTGCCGGAAGGCCGTCCGGATGCTGACGCCCTTCGCCCGGGAGAACGGCGGAGAGATCGAGCAGAGCTCCGAGGAGAACTGCTGCGTCCTGGCCCGGGAGGATGAGGTGTTCCAGGTGGTCCTCAACCTGGCGGAAAACGGCGTCAAATACAGCGGAGACGGAGGCCAGGTCCGGCTCATCGCCTACAGCCGGGGCGAGGAGGCGGTGCTCATTGTGGAGGACAACGGCATCGGCATTCCCGAGGAGGAGACCGAGCGGATCTTCGAGCGGTTCTACCGGGTGGACAAGGCCAGAAGCCGGGAGGCCGGCGGCACTGGCCTGGGCCTTGCCATCGTTCGGGAGACCGTGGAGAAGTTCGGCGGGACCGTGGAGGCCTCCAACCGGCCCCAGGGCGGCGCCCGGTTCACGGTCACATTTCCCCGTTATGTATGGGAGGGAGAGCCATGAGACGCCGCGTCATTGCCCTGATCACGGCCTTCTGCCTGGTCCTGTCCGGCTGCGCCGTGGCGGCCCGAAGCGACGCCTCGGGAGAGCCGCTGACCTTCTACTATCTCATGCGGGACGCGGAGCAGCTTCGCGGGGAGGAGGCGGTGGCCTCGGAGACCCGGATCGCCAGCGTCCTGTCCCTGTGGGACCTGATCGACCTCTATCTGAAGGGGCCGGAGGACGAAACCCTCCGCTCGCCCTTCCCGGCCGGCACGGCGGTCCGGGATATCCAGTATCCCGACGGCGTCCTGACCCTTCACATGTCCGGGGCCTTCTTCACCCTCACCGGCGTGGAGCTGTCCCTGGCCTGCTGCTGCCTGGCGGACACCGTGTTTGCCTATACGGGCCGGGAGGCGGTGGTGCTGCTGGACGAGACCGAGTCCATCCGCATGGAGCTCCGGCCGGGCCAGTTCGTCCTGTCCGACGACATGCCCGTGGGGGCCTCCGAGGCCTACACCCTCTACTTTGCCGACAGCCAGAAGCGGTATCTGGTGGGCGAGACCAGGAGCGCCATTCTGAGTCACAGCGATTCCGAGGCCTCCTTTGTGGTCCGGAAGCTGCTGGAGGGACCGGAGAACCGGCAGCTCTCCTCGGCCCTGCCCGAGAACACCGAGGTCCTGGCGGTCCGGGTGGAGGACGGGGTCTGTATCCTGGATCTGGCCCGGGGCTTCTACGAGAACCGGCCCCAGGATCTGACGGGCTGCTATCTCGCCATCTACAGCCTGGTCAATTCCCTCACCGCCCTGGAGGGGGTGGAGGCCGTCCGGTTCCTGGAGGACGGGGCCGCCGTGGAGCGATACGGCGACTTTGCCCTGGGAGACCCCATCGCCCGGTACGGCGAGTGCATCGGACCCGTCCGCACGGCCAGCGGGGAGATCGACGTGAATATGTACGTCTGCGTGGAGGCGACGGACCAGCTCTTTGCCGTGCCATGCCGAGTCAAGCAGACCGTGTCGGAGCCCCTGGCGGAGGCGGTGGTCACACGGCTTCTGAGCTTCGAGCCGCCTGTGGGCTGCTACGCGCCCATCCCCTACGGCACGGAGCTCCTCAGCATCAGCATGTCCGGCACCACCTGCTACGTGGACCTCTCCGAGCGGTTCTATCCCCAGGAGGACACGGAGGCGGCGGAGAAGGCCGCGGTGTCCGCGCTGGCGGCCACCCTGACGGATCTCAGCGAGATCGACGCGGTGGTGCTCACCGTGGGCGGCGACAGCGGCGGCCTCCAGTATGTGGACATTTCCCATCCCCTGACCGGCGCAATCTTCTAAAAACGTCAAATCCCCCGAAGGGCGGCGCTGGCTGTCCGCCGGGATGCAATAAAAATGTAAAGGAGTAATCACATGTCCGAATACAAAATCGAAACCAAATGCGTCCAGGGGGGTTACACCCCCGGAAACGGCGAGCCCCGGCAGATCCCCATCATTCAGAGCACCACCTTCAAGTACAGCACCAGCGAGGACATGGGCAAGCTCTTTGATCTGGAGGCCAGCGGCTACTTCTATTCCCGGCTCCAGAACCCCACCTGCGACTATGTGGCGGCAAAGATCACGGAGATGGAGGGCGGCGCCGCCGGCATGCTGACCTCCTCCGGTCAGGCTGCCAACTTCTTCGCCATGTTCAATATCGCCGGCTGCGGCGACCACATTGTGGCCTCCACCTCCATCTACGGCGGCACCTTCAACCTGCTCAGCGTCACCATGACCAAGATGGGCATCGAGACCACCTTCGTGGACCCGGACGCCTCCGAGGAGGAGATTTCCGCCGCTTTTCGTCCCAACACCAAGCTGCTTTTCGGCGAGACCATCGCCAATCCGGCGCTGACCGTGCTGGACATTGAGAAATTCGCCAAAGTGGCCCACGCCCACGGCGTGCCCCTGGTGGTAGACAACACCTTCCCCACGCCCGTAGGCTGCCGTCCCATCGAGTGGGGCGCGGACATCGTCACCCACTCCACCACCAAGTACATGGACGGCCACGGCTCCGCCATCGGCGGCGCCATTGTGGATTCCGGCAGGTTCGACTGGAACGCCCACGCGGAGAAATTCCCCGGCCTGACCACCCCCGATGAGAGCTATCACGGCATTGTCTACACGGAGAAGTTCGGCCTGGAGGGGGCCTTCATCACCAAGTGCACCGCCCAGCTCATGCGGGACTTCGGCTGCACCCAGTCCCCCCAGAGCGCATACCTGCTGAACCTGGGATTGGAGAGCCTTCATGTCCGGATGCCCCGGCACTGTGAAAACGCCCAGGCCGTGGCGGAGTTCCTGAACGCCCATCCAAAGGTGGATTATGTAAACTACTGCGGCCTGCCGGGCGACAAGTACCATGCCCTGGCCCGGAAGTACCTGCCCAACGGCTCCTGCGGCGTGGTGTCCTTCGGCGTGAAGGGCGGCCGCGCGGCGGCGGAGACCTTCATGAAGCACCTGAAGCTGGCCGCCATCGAGACCCATGTGGCCGACGCCAGGACCTGCTGCCTGAACCCTGCCACCAGCACCCATCGCCAGATGACCGACGAGCAGCTCATCGCCGCCGGCGTCCCCGCGGAGCTGGTCCGCATGTCCTGCGGCCTGGAGAGCAAGGAGGACCTGATCGCCGACATCGCCCAGGCGCTGGACGCCATCTGATCCCCGGGAGCATCCGGGGCATTTGGTGAATGTGCCATGTTCCGAACCGGATTTTTTTACAAATCGCCGTAAATTATCTGTTCCATTTTGGGGAGACCTGTGCTATAATTACGGTAATTCATAATTCGTTAAGGGGGAAAACGTACTTATGGTCATACTTCTGATTCTTGCAATCGTGTGCGGTCTCCTGGCCTGGCTCAAGACCTTTGATCCTGCCGGCGTCAGCCTGTCCGTTATTGTCTATATCATCGTGGCTGTGGTGTGCCTGGTGATCTACATCGCCGGTATCATCGAGAAAAAGCGCGAGGAGAGACTGTAAGAAAACGCATCGCGGGACGCCCGGCGGCGTCCCGCTTTTTTATCGGAATCGGGTAACTGTTCAGTCGCTCGTGTCATCCTGAGCGTAAGCGAAGGATCTTTACCTGAAATCGTGAATAATGCCAAGATTCTTCGTCACTTTGTTCCTCAG
>CAJOHR010000042.1:13247-25060 GCA_905234425.1 uncultured Oscillospiraceae bacterium
GTATGTTGCGTCATCCTGAGCGCAGCGAAGGATCTTTCCTTCCCGGTTGACGCAAGATTCTTCGTCGCTGCGCTCCTCAGAATGACAGGGGTGCTCAAACCCCGACAAATCCAATATGCTGCAGCACAGACAAATCAGCGCCTGCCGGTTCGGCAGGCGCTTTAGTCCAGATTATCATGCGGGCTTGTAGACCCAGGCGGTGGGCAGGGTCCGGCCGCCGGGCAGGGCCGTATTGGAGCAGCGGTTGATGTATTCGCCCTTGTAGTACATCATGGCGCTGGTGCCGCCGTCCAGGTTCAGAGCCTGAACACAGCCGTATTCCGCCAGCTTGTCGGAGACGTAATCCACGCCGCAGCCCAGGGAGGTGGGAAGCCGTCCCTCCAGGACCACCATCATGGTCTCCAGCCGGCTGGACTGACCCAGCACAGCCCGGGGATTGGGACTGCTCCAGAAGTCGTCGTAGTATACGACGCCGTCGATGATCAGACCGGGGTGGAACTCGCAGGCGTCCCGGGTGCCCTCGCCCAGGGCGGCGGTGGAGTCCACAATATACATCTTATTGTCGCTGCGCAGCTCCAGCCGCTTGTCGCCGGCATTGCCCAGGCGTTCGCCGTAGACCGTGCCGCTGCACACCGCGAGACCGGAGATCTGGCCGCCGTTGGCGTAGCCGTCGTCCATAAAGGCGCTGCCGGTGATGGCCAGGATGCCGCCGTTGTTGTCGCAGATCCGTCCGGCGGTCTGTCCCACAGTACCCAGGGTGCTGGCGGGGCAGAGGGAGAGCCGGCTGGTGTCCTTGCAGATGGCCAGGATGCCCCGGCTCTTGTTGGAGGAGAGGTAGACGCGAATCAGGGTGATCCCGTCCACGGCGTTGACGGCCAGCACCTGATCGCCGTAGATCGTGTACATGTCGGTGCCGCTGTCGTCCAGGCCGCTTTCGTTGATGTCAATGCCGGCCCATCCGTTGGCCAGGGCCTCGGGGTGGGCGGAGAGATACCGCTTCACGGAATCCCGGTCCAGCTCCCAGAACAGCTCGAAGAAGGTCTGCTCCTCCGGGGAGATGACCTCGGTCTGGACGTCGGCGTCCAGGATCGGGGAGGCCTCCTCCGTCTGCTGCGTCTCATCCGGGACGTCCTGGGTCTCGTCAGAGAACTCCGGCAGCTCCGTGACGGTCACGGTGCCCCAGTCGGAGTTGATGCCCTGCATGGCGTCGTCGGTTTCGTACTGATCCCGCATGACCTCCAGGATCATCTCCCGGGGGACGATGGCCGTGGCCATCCACTTGTGGCTGTAGGTGCTCATGGCGGTCTGGATATACATGGTCCGCAGGTCGTTCAGCATGGGAATATTGGAATAGATGACCAGCAGATAGAGGATGCTCAGAGCCGTGGCGATGACCAGCAAACCGTGGCCGATGGCGCTGAGCACGGGATGCCGCCTCCGGGGCTCGTCGTCTTCCTCGTCTTCGTCGTAGTATTCCACAGCGTCTTCGTCCTCGCTGCGGTACCACTCCTCGGGGGAGGCGTCGGGCAGGGTCTCGTCGAAGGACCGGTATTCCCGATTGCCGTCGAAGGACCGATAGGTGCCGGAGTCCCGGAAGGTTTCCAGATTGGCCTTGTCCGAGAGAATGTCCTCCAGCTCCGCCTGGTCCGCCGCCTCAGCCGCCGGGGAATCGTCGGACGCCTGGGGAGCCTCCGGCTTTTTGGAGCCGTACTCCCGCAGAATGTCGTCCAGCACGGCGTCCTCCGTGTCCGGAGCGCCCAGGTCCCGGAGCAGCGCGTCGATGTCCGGACCGTTCTGATCCATCTCGTCTGTCAGATCGTTATGCTTCATGAGAGTTCCTCACTTTTTCAGATGTAACTTGATTATGTTACCATAATCCATCGAAAAATGCAACCCAAACAGGGAATTGTCCCGAAATTCTCCGCATTCCCGCCTGCCGACCTGCCGTAAGGATTGAAAATTCCGGGGAGATCGTATACAATAGATCGGAAAATCCATGCGCGCCCATTGGGATGCGCGCCTATCCATTTAATTCCAAGAAAAGGATCGATAGCCATGACAGTGGAAGAATATTTTGAGGGCCTCCGCGGAAAGCGGGTGGCCGTGATCGGCCTGGGAATCAGCAACCGGCCGCTGGTGAGAATGCTGCTGGACCGGGGCATTCCGGTGGAGTGCCGGGACCGAACGCCTCGGGAAAAGCTCCTGCCGGAGGTGCTGGAGCTGGAACGCCTGGGGGCCGTGCTGACCCTGGGGGAAAGCTATCTTGAGAACATCGAGGCCGACGTGGTGTTCCGGACCCCGGGCCTCAACGCCTTCTGTCCCCAGCTCATGGCCCTGCGGGAGAAGGGGACGGCGGTGACCTCGGAGATGGAGGCCTTCTTCGCCGTGTGCCCCTGCCCCATCCTGGGCGTCACCGGATCAGACGGAAAGACCACCACCACCACCCTGACCGCAAAGCTCCTGGAGAAGGCGGGATACCGGGTCTGGTGCGGCGGAAACATCGGCACGCCCCTGCTGGACAAGGCGGCGGAGATGACGCCGGAGGACGTGGCCGTGCTGGAGCTCAGCTCCTTCCAGCTCATGGGCATGGAGGTCAGCCCCCATGTGTCGGTGCTGACGAACCTCTCGCCCAACCACCTGGACATCCACAAGGATTATGCGGAATACGTGGAGGCCAAGGAGAATCTCTATCTCCATCAGGGTCCCGAAGACAGAGTGGTTCTGAACCTGGACAACGACGTCACCAGGAGCTTTCTCCCCAAGGCCAAGGGCGAGATCCTGACCTTCTCCCGCCGGGAAAAGCCCCAAAGGGGTTACTATCTCCGGGAGGACGGGGTGATCCTCCGGACCTGGGACGGAGAGGACCGGGAGATCCTGCAGGCCGAGGACATTCTGATCCCCGGCGTCCACAATATTGAAAACTATATGGCAGCCTTCTGCGCCGTGGACGGCATGGTGGACCGGGAGGACATGGTCTCCCTGGCCAGGACCTTCGGGGGCGTGGCCCATCGGATCGAGCTGGTCCGGGAGAAGGACGGGGTCAAATACTATGACAGCTCCATCGACTCCTCTCCCAGCCGCACCACCGCCGCCCTCCGGAGCTTCTCCCGGAAGGTGATCCTGGTGGCCGGCGGCAAGGACAAGGGCATCGCCTATGACGGCCTGGGGCCGGAGCTCCGGGAGCACGTGAAGCTCATGGTCCTCACAGGCATGACCGCCGGGAAGATCCGGGCCGCGGCGGAGCAGGTTCCCGGCTTTGACGGGACCAACCCGGAGATCCTGGACGTGGAGGGCTTCGACGACGCCATCCGCGCCGCCGCCGCCCGGGCCAAGCCGGGGGACGTGGTGATCCTGTCGCCCGCCAGCACCTCCTTTGACCGGTTCCGGAACTTCGAGGAACGGGGAGACCGGTTCAAGCAGGTGGTAAACGCACTGTAAACAGGGGATGTATATGAAGATTTCAGAGGAGACAAGAGCCTTGGCGGCGGAGCTGGAGCGGGAATGCGTCCCCATCTTCGCGGAAATCGACCGGGTGGCAATGACCAACGCGGAGAAGATGCTCGCCGCCTTTCAGGAGAATCGGGTCAGCGCCGCCCATCTGGTGGGGACCACGGGCTACGGCTACGACGATCTGGGCCGGGACGCCCTGGACCGGATCTTCGCAAAGGTATTCGGGGCCGAGGCCGGTCTGGTCCGCAGCCAGTTTGTAAGCGGCACCCATACCATCACCTGCGCCCTCATGGGCATCCTCCGGCCGGGAGATCTGGTGATCTCCGCCTTCGGTCCGCCCTACGACACCCTCCTGGGCGTTCTGGGGGTCACGGGGAACTACCCCGGCAATCTGCGGGAGATGGGCGTTGCGTACCGTGAGGTGCCCATGACCGGGGACCTGCGCCCCGACGTCCCCGGGATCTGCGCGGCGGTACAGGAGAAACACGCAAAGCTGCTCATGATCCAGCGGTCCCGGGGGTATTCCAGCCGGGAGGCGCTGACGGTCCGGGAGATCGGGGAGATCATCCGGGCGGCCAAGGCGGCGAACCCGGAGATCCTGGTCTTTGTGGACAACTGCTACGGGGAGTTTGTGGAGGAGACGGAGCCCACGGAGGCGGGCGCGGACATTATGGCCGGCTCCCTTATCAAGAATCCCGGCGGCGGCATCGCCCCCACCGGCGGCTACATCGTGGGCAGAACAGAGCTGGTGGAGGCGGCGGCCATGCGGCTGACCTGCCCCGGCATCGGCCGGGAGTGCGGGGCCACCCAGGACGTGAACCGGCTGCTCTATCAGGGCTTCTTTATGGCCCCCCATGTGACGGCTCAGGCTCTGAAAACAGCCGTGTTCTGCGCCGCCGCCATGGAAAAGCGGGGCTTCAAGACCTCCCCGGCGGCGGGTGCGGTCCGGGGAGACATTGTGCAGACTGTGGAGTTCGGACGGCCGGACATGCTCCGGGCCTTCTGCCGGGGCGTCCAGATGGGCGCGCCGGTGGACGCCTACGTGACGCCGGAGCCCTGGGCCATGCCGGGCTACGAGGACCCTGTGATCATGGCCGCCGGCGCCTTTGTCCAGGGGGCCTCCATCGAGCTCAGCGCCGACGGGCCCATGCGGGCGCCCTACACGGCTTACCTCCAGGGCGGAATCACCTATGAATCGGGCCGGCTGGGCATTCTGCTGGCCCTGGAACAGATGAAGGAGATGGAACGCGCATGAGCCTCCAATCCCTGCTGAGAAAGCTGCGGAATTTCGGAAGAAAACCCTGCGCCGCCGTGATCGTGGCCGCGGGCTCCGGCCGGCGGATGGAGGGCGTGGACAAGATTCTGACGGAGCTGGGCGGAAAGCCTGTGCTCGTCCACACCCTGTCCGCCTTTGCCGCCGCCCCCTCGGTGGATGAGATCGTCATCGTGGCCCGCCGGGAGCAGGTGGAGACTGTGAAGACGCTGATCCGGGAATACGGCTGCGAAAAGGTGAAGGACGTGGTGGCCGGGGGAGCCGAGCGGCCCGATTCCGTCCGGGCAGGCCTCAAAGCCGTGAGCCGCCGGATGGAGCTGGTGGCCATTCAGGACGGGGCCCGGCCCCTGGTGACCCCGGAGATCATCGAGCGGGCGGTGACCAAGGCCTGGAAAACCAGCGCCGCCGCCCCGGCCGTGCCCCTCAAGGATACGGTGAAGGAGACGGACGCCGACGGGAAGGTGACGGCCACCCCCAACCGGGAGACCCTGCGGGCGGTGCAAACCCCCCAGGTGTTCCGGAAGGACCTGCTCCGGGCGGCCTGGAAGCGGGCGGAGCAGGCGGGAAAGACCTTCACCGACGACTGCGCCGCCGTGGAGGACATGGGAAAAACGGTCTATCTGGTGGAGGGGAGCGAGGAAAACCTCAAGCTCACCACCCCCTTGGACCTGCGGCTTGCGGAAATGATTCTGGAGGGGAGGAAACAGGCATGAGGATCGGACACGGCTACGACGTGCATCGGCTGACTGCGGGCAGGCCCCTGATCCTGGGGGGCGTGGAGATCCCCTGGAACCTGGGCCTGGCGGGCCACTCCGATGCGGACGTGCTGACCCACGCGATCATGGACGCCCTGCTGGGGGCGGCCTGCCTGGGGGACATCGGACGGCACTTCCCGGATAACGACGACAGATACCTGGGGATCGACAGCCAGATTTTGCTGTACAAGGTCTGCGGGATGATCCGGGAGAAGGGCTATGAGATCTCCAATCTGGACGCGACGGTCATCGCCCAGAAGCCAAAGCTGGCGCCCTATCTCGAGCAGATGACCGGAACCCTGGAGCGGACCATGAGCCTGGAGCCGGGGCGGCTGAACCTCAAGGCCACCACCGAGGAGCGATTGGGCTTTACAGGCAGGGGAGAGGGCATCGCCGCCCACTGCGTCTGCCTGATCGAGGAGCGGGACCCCACGGCATAATTCGACATATCATGCTTATGGAGGAGGTATTTCCATGAGCATGATATTTTTTACCTACCGGGCCGCCACCCAGGCCCGGATGGGCGTTTCGATATTGCAGAAGGCCGGGATTCCGGCCAGGATGGACCGGTCCCCGGCGGGGATCTCGGAAAAGGGCTGCGGCTACGGCCTCTGGGTCCGGGCGGACAGAGGGGCGGAGGCGGCGGCGGTCCTGCGGCGGCAGGGAAGGCCCTATACCCGCAGCTACAGATTTACGGGGGATGAGGTCCGGGAGGTGCGGCTGTGATCTATCTGGACAACGGGGCCACATCCCTTCCCAAGCCCGAGGGGGTGATCCGGGCCATGACCTGGGCGGCGGGCCATCTGGCCTCTCCCGGCCGGGGCAGCGCAAAGCCCTCGGAGCAGGCGGACGAGCTGCTCTACACCCTGCGGCTCACGGCGGGAGAGATGTTCTCCTGCGAGCCCCAGAACGTGATACTCACCACCTCGGCCACCCACGGGCTGAATATCGCCATCCGATCCCTGGCCAAGGCCGGGGACCGGGTGGTGATCTCCGGCATGGAGCACAACGCCGTGGTCCGGCCTCTCCATGCTTTGGGGGCGGACATTCAGGCGGCGCGGGGCGCGCTTTTTGACAATGGAGCCCTGCTCCGGGATTTCGACCGGCTTCTGACCCGGGACACGGCCCTCTGCGTGACCACCCAGGTCTCCAACGTGTTTGGATGGGTCCTGCCCGTCCGGGAGATCGCGGCGCTGTGCCGGGAGCGGGGAATTCCCCTGGTGGTGGACGCGGCCCAGTCCGCGGGGGTCCTGCCGGTCAATCTCAGGGAGTGGGACGCGGCCTTTGTGGCCATGCCTGGGCACAAGGGCCTTCTGGGCCCTCAAGGCACGGGCCTGCTGCTCTGCGGGGAGCACACCCGGACGGCGCCCCTTCTGGCCGGCGGCACGGGCAGCGTGTCCCGGGAGCGGGACATGCCGGATTTCCTGCCGGACCGGCTGGAGGCCGGGACCCAGAACATCCCCGGGGCGGCCGGCCTCCTGGCGGGCCTCCGGTATCTCCGGACCCAGGGACTGGATTCCGTTGCCCGACGGGAATCGGATTTGCGGGAGATGCTGACCGGGCGTCTGGGCCGCATTCCCGGCGTCAGGGTATTCCGGGGGGAGAAGCAGACCGGCGTGGTGTCCTTCCTGGCCGAGGGACGGGACTGCGTGAGCCTGGCCGGGGAGCTGGCCGCCGCCGGCATCGCCCTCCGGGCCGGGCTCCACTGCGCCCCGCTGGCCCACGAGACTGCCGGAACTCTGGAGACCGGAACGGTCCGGGCCAGCCTGGGCCCCTTCAGCACCGCCGGGGACGTCCGGTTCCTGACCCGGACCCTGGAGCAGCTTCTTGCGTAAAAAAACTATAAAAAACCGTGGAGGCACTTGCCATAACCTCCCTGCCTGTTGTATAATAAACCGTAATATGTAAACCAAAGATCCCCCGAAACGGAGATGCAGGCGCGTGAACACAATTCAGACACTATGGAGCCAGATCCTGGCAGCCGTCACCATCATCAAGCTGACGGATGTGCTGGACATCCTCATTGTCACGTTTCTCATATATATGGTGCTCAATCTGTCCAAGTCCAGGAGCGCAGGCCAGATCGTCAAGGTGGTCATCCTGCTGCTGGTTCTCAGCTACGCCTCCAGCTTTTTGGGGCTCAACGCCCTGTATTTCGTCCTGAGCAAGGTGCTGGAGGTGGGCGTCATCGCCCTGGTGGTGGTGTTCCAGCCGGAGCTCCGCCGGATCATGGAGCGCCTGGGCGGCAGCTCTCTTCAGGGCATTTTGTCCCATCGGAACGGGGCGGGAGACTCCCTGGAGACCCTGGTTCAGACCAAGGAGGCATGCCAGGCCATGTCCGCCGGGAAGGTGGGAGCGCTCATCGTCTTTGAGCGCCAGGACAGCCTGGAGGATTACTTCTCCACCGGCACGGTCATCAACGCCGACGTGTCGGCGGAGCTTCTGAAAAACATCTTCTTCCCCAAGGCGGCCCTTCACGACGGCGCGGTGGTGATCCGGAACGACCGGGTGGCGGCGGCAGGCTGCGTGCTGCCCCTGACGGAGAATCCCAATCTGAGCCGGGAGCTGGGGACGCGCCATCGGGCTGCCATCGGCATTACCGAGCGCAGCGATTCCCTGGTCGTGGTGGTCTCCGAGGAGACGGGCGTGATCTCCTGCGCCGCCGGCGGGAGCCTGCGGCGGTACATGACGCCTGAGACGCTGTATGAATATCTCAAGAAGGAACTGACAGAGGAGGAGACGGAGGATACCGGCTGGCTCCAGAGTGTTTTGGAAAAAATCAGGCGGGAAAAGGACGGGGACAGCCATGACGAGAAATAAAGTGTTTCTGATCCTGCTGTCCTTTGTCATCGCCCTGGGCCTCTGGCTCTATGTGGTCAGCACCGTGACGCCCGAGGGCGACCAGTGGATCTACCGGATCCCCGTGGAGTTCGTCAACGAGGACGGATTGTTTTCCGACCGGAACCTGGTGCTGGCCTCGGGCCGGGACACCACCGTGGATCTGCGGCTCCGGGGAAAGCGCCAGGATCTCTTAAAACTCAGCAGCGCCAACATCACCATCACGGCGGACCTGAGCCAGGTCACCGGCGAGGGGGAATGGCGGCTGCCCTACGAGGTGGAGTTTCCCGACTCTGTCTCCGCCAACAGCATCAGCATCGACCGCCGCTCGATCTATTCCATCAACGTGGTGGTGGACCGGCTGGCCACCAGGGACGGCGTGGAGATCCGGGCGGTCTTCCAGGGCAACGTGGCCGAGGGCTACACCCCCGACGCCATCGAGCTGGAGTTCGACTCCCTGACGGTCAGCGGCCCCAGGGATCAGGTGGACATGGTGAGCTATGCCCAGGTGATCCTGGAGCGGACCAATGTGTCGAAATCCGTCTCCGACACCCTGTCCTTCACCCTCATGGATCAGGACGGCAACCCGGTGGATTCTGAGGATCTAAGGTGCACCGTGGGGGGCGTGACCGTGGAAAAGGTGGGCGTGCTCATGCAGGTGAATATGCTCAAGGAGGTCCCCCTGCGGGTGGAGCTCATTGAGGGCGGCGGCGCCACGGAGAGCCACACTGTGGTGAATATCGAGCCTGCGGGCATCACCTTAAAGGGCGATCCGGAGATATTGGCGGGGCTGAATTCCGTGTACCTCGGCACGGTGGATCTGGCCCAGATCCAGACCTCCGTGACGGAGGAATTCACCATCGTGATCCCCGACGGCCTGATCAACATGACCGGCACCACGGCCTCTGTCACCGTGGAGCTGCGGAATCTCAAGACCAGGACCTTCCGGGTGACCAACATCGAATACACCAACGCTCCCGAGGGGCTCCAGGCCAAGCTGGGGACCATCTCTCTGTCCGTCCAGGTACGGGGTCCGGAGGAGACGGTCAACTCCCTGGCCTCCGGCTCCATCCGCGCCGTGGCGGACCTGTCGGGCATCAACGCCATCGGCCAGTTCAGCGTTCCTGCCACTATCTATGTGGACGGCGTCAGCGACGTGGGGGCCATGGGCAGCTACAGCGTCCTGGTGACCATCTCCGAGCCCACGGAGGAGGCCACGGTGGAGCTGGAGACAGATACCGCCGCTACCGTGGGGGATCTGAGCGAGGCCGCGGCCGCCCGGGAGATTACCGAGGAGGACGTGCCTCTGGAGGATGAGGCGGCATGAAGCAGACCGTGACAGTGCTCTCAGCGAACAACGGGACCGCGGTGGTGGCCTACGACCGGCCCACGGCCTGTCACAACGACTGCGCCCACTGCGCCGGCGGCTGCGGCAGCACCGTGGCCCACGAGAAGATCACCGTGCGGGCGGAGGACCCTGTCGGGGTGTCGCCCGGGGATCAGGTGGTCCTGGAGGCCGCAGACGGTGAGGTTTACGGCGCGATTCTGCTGGTTTACGCCCTGCCGGTGGTCCTGTTCTTCCTGGGCTATCTGCTGGGACATCTGACCGGCGTTTCCGGGGCCCTGACCGGCGTTCTGGGCTTCTTCCTGGGTGTGACCGTCACCGTCCTGACGAGCCGGGGAAGGGCAAAGCGTGGAAAAGAGATCCGCTTCCGGATCACGGGGTATGCGGAGTGAAACGGTTGCGAGACGGTTTCCCTTGACAAATACGGAGGAATCCGTATAATAAGGACAGAAGGGCGCTGCAACAAGCGGTTTCGCCCGGAAGCTAGGGTTTAACTAAGAAACCGTCACTTGCCAGAGTGGCGGTTTCTGCCTTTAATCTGAATCATTACCGTATATCCAAGGATATGGAACGTCAGAGTAATGGGCATAATACACACCCCCTTTCGGGAATGTGGCGAAACCGCCTGCCGTGTTTGCGCAGCGTCCTTCTGGTCCCTTTTGGGACACAAACATCATAACATGTCGGAATCAGGCGGTCAGGATACAGACCGCCTGATTCCTGTTTGGGAGCCTTACCGGCGTTTGTTCGGAAATTGTTCTCGCATTTTGGAAAACGATGCTTGAGGTGGGAGCGGGGATATTTTATCATGAAACTATCTATAATGTACCGCCCCGGGCACCGGGACGGACAAGGAAGCGAGAGGTGATCCAAACGTGAAACGAGCATTCACACCCGAAGAACTGCTGACCCGCTGGGAGGCCCGTCGGGAGATCCAGAACGTCATGGGAAAGCTCTCCCAGAGCTATCTGATGATGGAAGAGGCCCAGGGCTACGAACGGTTCTGGTCCAAGCGGGAGGACGTGTGCCTGGGCGTCAACGACGGCTGGTACAGCGGCGCCGCCGCGGTCAAGGGCTACTATGACGCCCTGGGCGAGAAGATCCGGCTTGCCAGCGACATCATCGCAAAAACCTTCCCCGAGAAGCTGGCAGGAAAAACCCGGGAGGAGCTCTACGGCGTGGGCCAGCTGGGCGTCAAGCCCATCGACACCTTCGTGATCGAGGTGGCCGGCGACGGCCAGACGGCCAAGGGCCTCTGGAGTCTCCACGGAACCTACGCGGACATGACGCCCTCAGGCCCCGTGAGCTACTGGGACTGGGGCTACTGGTGCGCGGACTTCATCCTGGAGGACGGAGCCTGGAAAATCTGGCACATGCAGGATCTCAAGGATATCAACAACCCCACCGGCAGCGACTGGGCGGGCGACCGGATGACCTTCCCGGAGGAACCGGAGTTTGCCCCCATGAAGGACTTCCGCTTCCCGGCGCCCAATGTGCCGGCGAAGCTGCGGGAGGCCTACTATGTGGGCCGGCCCTTTACGGAGACGCCGCCCATTCCCGAGCCCTACGAGACCTTCGGCGAAACCTTCAGCTACGGAATGTAAGGGAGGGACGAGAACATGATGAATCAGAGATATACCAATGAGGAGCTGGTGACCCGGCTCTGGGACAAGGAGATCGTCAAGGATCTGATGGCCCGCCGGTGCTACTACAAGCAGAACGACTGGCGGCAGAAGGAGCTGGACGAGCTCTGGGTCAAAAAGCCCGAGAATCAGGCGAACATGTCCCTGTCCAACAACAAGGGCTATTTTGTGGGCATGGCCGACGTGAAGGCCTACTATGTGGACGGCATCGCCGAGAAGCGGCAGGCCCAGCTTGAGCTGGTGCGGAAGACCGTTCCGGGAGCGGAATACGGCAATTCCGTTATGAACGCCCACACCTACCACACCATTATGGTGGAGCTCTCCGGAGACGGCCTCTGGGCCCGGTATCTGGCCTATGACCACGGCCATCAGACCGATCCCCAGCCGGACGGCACCGCCAAGGGCTATTGGACTTCCGGCCACGTGCTGGCGGACCTCATTAAGGAGGACGGGGCGTGGAAGATCTTCCACGTCAAGTCCAACCACGACCTGACCATCCCTTCGGCGCC
>CAJOHR010000043.1:0-32741 GCA_905234425.1 uncultured Oscillospiraceae bacterium
CGATATGGGTCACCTGGAAGAACTTCGTCAGACAGGTCATCAGCACGCCCACGAAGCCCAGCAGGATCAGGGCAGGCCAGCCCCAGACCGCGCCGTTGACGGCGTCGTTGACTCTGGTAATAATGTCGATCACGAGATTCACACTCCTATACACTTTCCCGCAAACAAAAAGACGGCCCGGAGGCCGGAATGCGGCGATTTGGATGGATTGTACCATGAACGCGGAAAAAATGCAAGAAAAAATGCCGGGAAATCAAATTATCAGGGAATTTGACTGCGATTTCCCCATATTTTCCGCAAAATGAAGATATTTTTTCACAAAACCCGTCCCCGGATGCATCCCTGGAGACAGTTTCCTGCATTTTGCAGTCTGTACAACAGGAAACCGGCTCCGGGGGCCCGGAGCCGGTTTCCTGTATGAGATGGAATTATCCCAGATACTCGATGTCACCGAAGGGATAGCTCTTGCTGACGGGAGCGTCCTTGTCGAAGGATTCCTTATCGAACCAGATCAGGTTGTTGCCGGATTCCTTGTCGAAGAGCTGGATCAGCTCGGGCTGGGTGGTAAAGTTCACGGTGGCGCCCATGGACACGTCGGTCTTCAGGCCCACGGTGGGGATCACCATGACCACGTCGTCGTTGTTGCTCCGGGCGTGGAGGTTGACCTCGCTGCCCAGCATCTCGTTGACCTCGATGACGGCGGTCAGTTCGCCCTGGCCGATCTGGATGTGCTGGGGCCGGATGCCTGCCACGATGTCGCAGGGCTTCTGGCCGTTTGCCTTCAGGGCCTTCTGCTGGAAGTCGCCCAGGACGAAGTCCACGCCCCGGATCTCGGCCACATACTTGTCGCCCTCCAGCTTCAGCTTGCAGTCCTCGAAGAAGTTCATGACCGGGGTGCCGATGAAGCCCGCCACGAACAGATTCACGGGCTTGTTGTACATCTCCACCGGGGTGCCGATCTGGTTCACATAGCCGTCCTTCATAATGACGATCCGGTCGCCCAGGGTCATGGCCTCGGTCTGGTCATGGGTGACGTACATAAAGGTGGTGCTGATGCGCTGGCGCAGCTTGATGATCTCCGCGCGCATCTGGTTCCGGAGCTTGGCGTCCAGGTTGGAGAGGGGCTCGTCCATCATCAGCACCGCCGGCTCCCGGACGATGGCGCGGCCGATGGCCACGCGCTGCCGCTGGCCGCCGGACAGGGCCCGGGGCTTTCGGTCCAGGTATTGGGTGATGCCCAGAATCTCCGCGGCCTGATCCACCCGGCGGGTGACCTCCTCCGCCGGGAAGTTCCGCAGCTTCAAGGGGAAGGCCATGTTCTCCCGGACGGACATATGGGGATACAGGGCGTAGCTCTGGAACACCATGGCGATGTCCCGGTCCTTGGCGGGAATGTCGTTGCAGAGGCGGTCCCCGATGTACAGCTCGCCCTCGGAGATGTCCTCCAGACCGGCCACCATCCGAAGCGTGGTGGACTTTCCGCAGCCGGAGGGACCGACCAGCACGATGAATTCCTTGTCCTTGATCTCAAGATTCACATCGTGGACCGCGGTCACATTGTTGTCATATATCTTTTTCAAGCCTTTGATCGTCACAGTTGCCATAGATATGGGCTCTGACGCGGCGAAAACGCCTGCGTCTCACGTCCCGACATCGGGACGCTTTGCGGCAGAACTCCACACTGCCGCACCGTGAGCCTGTCGGTTGTAGCTCGACCTCCTTGTTATGTATGTACCGCCGTTTTTTATGTGGAGCGGCGGAACACCATTCTATTTATAGGTGCTCTATTGTTTGGGTAATCTCCGGAAGGCCCGGAGGTAGAAGAAGCTGTTCACGTAGGCGATCACGCCGATGATGGCGAAGGCCCACAGGAACACGAAGCTGTTCACCGCGTTCGGGTTCATAAAGAAGGAGATGTAAACCGCGGCGGCCAGGACCAGCAGCCCCAGAATCGTAAAGGGCAGGGCTGCGGCGGCCAGAAGCCATGCGGTTTTCAAGGTCTTTCCCACGCCCAGACGGAACCGCGCCTGGAGAGGAAACACATACTGGCAGCCGGCCAGGAAGAGGAACAGGAGCACATAGAACGTCACCCGGTACATCCGGTAGAGGGAGCCGGAGAGGACGTTCACGGCCCAGGCGTAGACCGCGAGGAGAGCGATCACCGCCAGGAGGATCAGCCACTCCAGGGTGGCATCCTTGAAATTCTTCTTGAAGGCTTCCCAGTACTGTCTGACGATGAGCTGCTCCTCCATATCCTCGGTGATGCTCATGGCGCAGTCGAACAGCGCCGCGGCCGCCGCGCCCACGGTGAAGACCGGCAGGGAGCAGAGGCAGAACAGGATGTTGCAGAACACCAGATCCGCCAGCTTTCCCAGCCCCACCATGACGGGGCCCTCCGGGTCAAATAGCTTCATGTGCCAGTCTTACTTGACGGCGCCTTCCACCATGCCGCTCATGATCTGCTTCTGGGCGATCAGGAAGATGATGATCATGGGGATCATGGCAAGCAGCGCGGCGGTGAGGATCAGATCCCACTGCTTGACGTAGCTGCCCACAAAGGCCTGGACCGCCACGGGCAGGGTCTTGACCTTGCCGTTCTGGCCCAGCATCAGGGAGGGAAGCAGGTAGTCGTTCCAGATCCACATGCCGTTCAGGATGGTGACGGTCACGATGGAGGGACGAAGCAGGGGGAAGATGATCCGGAAGTAGATGCCCTCATAGGAGCAGCCGTCGATGGAGGCGGCCTCCTCCAGATCGTAGGGCACGGTCTTGACCATGCCGGTGAGGATGAACACAGTCATGGCGCCGCCGAAGCCCAGATAGGCAAAGACGATGCCGGGGATGGACTGGAGCATGGAAAGCCCCACGAAATTGCCCACGTCACGGAAGGTGGAGATCAGGGGCAGCATGACCACCTGGAAGGGGATGATCATGGAGGCGATGAAGACCATGTAGATGGCGGTGGACCACTTCGTCTTGTTGCGGCAGATTACCCAGGCCGCCATGCCGCCGAAGACGGCCAGGAGCACCAGGGAGACGATGGTGATGATCAGCGAGGTCCCGAAGGCGGACCAGAAGCTGAAGTTGGAGTTGTTGATAACGCTGGTCAGGTTGGTTTTCAGTTGACCGAAGGAGGCCTCGGACACGCCGATGGGGTTGGCCACGATGGCGGTGTTGACCTTGAAGACATTGACCACCACCAGGAAGAAGGGCATGAGGGTGTAAATGGCGATGGCGATGGCCAGGATCATGACAATGATAAAGGGGCCGGTCCGCATTTTCGTTTTCATTACATCTCGACCTCCTTTTTATTGGATATACGCACCTGGACCAGGGATACGATGGCCAGGATGATAAAGAAGAGCACGGCCTTGGCCTGACCCAGGGCATAGCTGTTCTTGGAAATGGCGGTGTTGTAGATGTTCAGGGCAAGCATCTGGGTGCCGTTTGTCAGATAGTTGCCCAGGAAGTTCTGCACGGAGCCCGTGCCGTTGGTCAACGCCATGTTCACGTCGAACTGCTTGAAGGCGCTGGTCAGGGTCAGGAAGGTGCAGATGGTAATGGTGGAGGCGATCATGGGGATCTTGATCCGGAACAGGGTGGTCAGGGTGGAGGCGCCGTCGATGGCCGCGGCCTCCAGGACCTCGCCGGGCACGGTCACAAGACCGTTGACGTAGATCAGCATGATGTAGCCCGCGTACTGCCAGATATAGACCACGATGATGGCCATAAAGGCGGTGTTGGTGTTGCTCAGGAGGGAAATGCCGCCGCCCATGAGCTGGATCAGCACGTTGTTGAACACGAACTGCCACACATAGCCCAGGACGATGCCGCCGATCAGGTTGGGCAGGAAATAGGCCGCCCGGAAGAAGCCGATGCCCTTGATGCGGCTGGTGCAGAGAAGCGCCAGGCAGAAGCCCACCACGTTCACCAGCACCATGTTGATCACTACGAAGAGGATGGTGATGAGCAGGGACCAGAGGAAGCTGGTCTCCTTGAACATGGCGGCGTAGTTGGCAAAGCCCACGATCTCATTGAACTTGATGCCGTTCCAGTCGGTCATGGAGTAGAAGATACCCAGGAGCAGGGGGATGATCACCGTCACGGCAAAGGTGAAGAGGAGCGGGAACAGGAAGATGATGTTGACCATATCCTTGTGCCGCTTCTGGGTGGGGAAGAAATACAGGCCGGCCAGCAAGGCCACGATACCGACGATCAGCATGGCGCCCCGGAGGCCGAAGGAGCTTTTCATCACGTCCAGCGCCAGTGCGATCACGATCAGGGCAGCGCCGGCAATCAGCAGCACGATGGACAGGATTCTTTTTAACGGATTTGCAGAGGCCATATACGAAACAAACTCCTTTCCTCAGTGGATGGGTATCCCAAAGGGATACCGAACGGCGGGCAGCCGGGGGATTTTACACGCGGCTGCCCGCCGGAAGACGCTTTCAGCAAGCGTCAAAAGAAGGCTCTGTTATGAGGCATAGCAAGCCGCGCAGACCTGCTCGCAGGTGGAGACAAACTGATCCACATCCAGCTTGCCCTGGGCGTAGTCGTTGAACACCTGGCCCAGATAGTTCTGTGCGAGGCCTTCCTTGGTGCTCTGCCAATGCCAGTTGGAGGTCTTGCCGGCTGCGATGTAGTCGGAGACAGTCTGGGCAAAGGGATCGGTGGCCACGTACTTGCTGGACTTGAAGGGGCTGATGAAGCCGGCCTCCATGACCAGAACCTCCTGGGCCTCGTCGGTGGTCAGCCACTGGAGGAACGCCTTGGCGGCGTCCACGTTGCCGTCCTTGTAAACGGCCCACCAGGAGGGGGAGTTGGTCAGGATGGTGTCGATGCCATCCTCGAAGGCATAAGGCGCGAAACCGGCCTGGAAGCTGCCGGCGGCGGCATAGGCGTCGGCGTCGTCAGAGGTCATGGTGGCGCCGATCCAGTTGCCCTGGGTCACGAAGGCATACTTGCCGGAGGCGAAGTTCAGCACTTCCTGATCGTAGGTGCCGGAGATCATCATGTCCTTATCGGCATACTCCTGGAGCAGGCCGATGAACTCGGCGAACTTCTTGAAGCGCTCGGTGTCCAGCTTGCCGCCGTCAGAGAGCATGTCGATGTAGGTGGTGTCTTCCCGGGCCAGGCCCGCGTCAATGTACTGACCGAAGACGTGGTTGCCGGTGGACCAGTAGAGGTTCACGGGCTCGGTGTAGTAGCCGACCACAGCCGTCAGGCCCAGCTCGTCCTTCATGCCCGCGGGGCTGGTGAGCGCGGAGGCGTCGATGCCGGCCTTCTCCAGGATGTCCTTGTTGTAGGCAAGGCCGATGGCTTCCACGGTGTAGGGGAAGCCGATGACGGCGCCGCTGTCGTCCACATAGGCCGCGTCGGTGTCGGAGACCCAGGCCTCACCCTTCATGTCGGCCAGCAGGCCTTCCCAGTTGCCGAAGTCGGTGGAGCCGCCGTTGACGAAGATGTCGGGCATGTTGCCGGCCTGATAGTAGCCCTTCAGGGTGCCCTGAATGTCGATGCCGCCGCCCATGGACTCGATCTCGACCTTCACGCCGGTCTTCTCTTCGTACATCTGGGCCAGCTTCTTGAGCATGGCGTCGACTGAGCCGGATGGTCTGGCCGCCGGAAGCAGCGGCATCGCCGGTGCTGGCAGCCGCGGAGTCAGCGGCAGAGGCAGCGGGCTCGGCTGCGCTGGAAGCGCCGCCGCATGCGGTCAGCGCGAGGACCAGAGCGAGAGCCAGTGCCAGTGCGAGGAAACGTCTCTTTTTCATTACTGTCAACCCTTTCTCTTTTTTGTTTGAAGGTTTTCGGGCTTTTCCCGAAACCACATGCAAATTATACCACTGCGATGTAGAAAGCACAAGCCTTATTTTATCCTTTTTTGTGCAATTTTACATACTAGCTGTTGCATTTATGCCCCAAACGCCTGCCTGCCAGGGCTCCAGATGCAGGATTTCCGTCAGAGCCGGGGGCGCGCCTGCCAAAAGGACCGGCGTCCAATCCCCCTGAGGGACCTCCGGAGGAAGGGCATAATCCACGGCCTCCGGGGACAGGTTGCAGACCGTCAGAAGCGCGGCGTTTTTTCCGGGCCGGAGATAGGCGAAGATCCGGGCGTCCTCCGGGGAGAGCAGGGTAAAGCCGTTGTCCCGGATGGCCTCGGTCCACTGGCTGTTCCGGCGGAGACGGATCAGGGCCCGATAGTAGTTCAGCACGCTGTCCGGGTCGGATTCCTGGGCCGCGGCGTTGATGGTTTTGTAGTTGGGGTTCACCATGATCCAGGGGGTTCCCGTGGTGAAGCCCGCGTTCTCCGAGCCGTCCCACTGCATGGGTGTCCTGGCGTTGTCCCGGCTCTTCCGGGCGAAGGCGGCCAGAAGCTCGTCTCCCTCCCGAAGCCCCGCGGCCGTGAGCTCATAGTAGGCGTTCACCGTCTCCAGGTCCCGGTAGGCCTCGATGGAGGGGAAGGGGCAGTTGGTCATGCCCAGCTCCTCCCCCTGATAGACGTAGGGGGTGCCCTGCATCATGTGGATCATGGTGGCGATGCACTTGGCCGAGGCCGGGGAATTGTCCCCCAGCCGGGAGACCACCCGGGGCTGATCGTGGTTGCAGAAAAAGAGGCTGTTCCAGGCCCGGCCCTCCAGCTCCTTCTGCCATTTGTTGAGGTTCTCCTTCAGGGCGGGCAGGGCGATCTTATTCGTGCACCACTTGTCCGCAAGGCCTCCGTCCAGGCCCACGTGCTCGAACTGGAACACCATGCTCAGCTCCGTGCCCTGATCGTTGGCGTAGCGCCTGGCCTCGTCGATGGTGACGCCCGCCGTCTCGCCCACGGTGATCAGGTCGTACTTCGACAGGACCCGCCGGTTCATCTCCTGGAGATACTCGTGGACATGGGGGCCGTTGCAGGTGCCCGTCATGGCGTCCCCATAAAGCTGACCGGGATTCATGGGCACGTCGGGAAGGCCGTCGGGCTTGGAGATCATGGAGATCACGTCCATGCGGAAGCCGTCGATGCCCTTTTCGCACCACCAGGTCATCATGTCGAACACCGCGTCCCGGACCGCCGGGTTGTCCCAGTTCAGATCGGGCTGTTTCTTGGAGAAGCAGTGGAGATAGTACATGCCCGTTTGCCCGTCCAGCTCCCAGGCAGGACCGGAAAAGGCGCTGCCCCAGTTGTTGGGGAAGCCGCCGTTTTTGGGCTCCCGCCAGATATACCAGTCCCGCTTCGGATTGTCTTTGGAGGACCGGCTCTCCACAAACCAGGCGTGCTCGTCGGAGGTGTGGTTCACCACCAGATCCATGACGATCTTCAGGCCCCGCTCATGGGCGCCGGCCAAAAGGGCGTCGAAGTCTGCCATGGTGCCGAATTCCGCCATAATGGCCTGATAGTCGGAGATGTCGTAGCCGTTGTCGTCGTTGGGGGACTGATAGACGGGGCTGAGCCAGATCACATCCACCCCCAGGTCCCGGACATAGTCCAGCTTGCTGAGAATGCCGGGGAGATCCCCGACGCCGTCGCCGTTGGAGTCGCAAAAGGAGCGGGGATAGATCTGATAGACCACGCTCTCCTTCCACCATGCACGCTTCATTGTTTACCCCTCCATTTCCAGCACAAGGAACTGCCAGGGTGCCAGGGCGGCCCTGTTTCCCTCCGCGCTGTATTCCTTCAGATTGTTGATGAGAACGGTTTTCACGTCCCCCGGCAGGGGAACGGTCAGGACCTCGTCCCGGAAGTTTCCCAGCACCAGCAGGGTTTTTTCGTCGCTTCTCCGGAAGTATGCCATGAGGCTGCGGATCTCCTGCATATAGGGCTCGGTCGCGCCGTAGACCACGGTCTCGGCGTAGTCCGGGTGATTCCGGAGCCGGATCAGGGCCCGGTAGAAGCTGTAGATGGAATCGGGCCGGTTCCGCTGCTCCGCCAGATTGATCGCCTTATAATTGGGGTTCACGGGCAGCCAGGGCGTCCCGGCGGTGAAGCCCGCGTTCTCCGAATCATCCCACTGGAAGGGCGTCCGGGCGTTGTCCCGGGAAAACCGGTTCACGGCAGCCAGGGCCTCGTCGGGGGTCAGGCCCGCCTCCAGGGCCACCTGATACTGGTCCAGGCTGGAGATGTCGTCCACCTGGGAGATATCCGTCCGGACCACGTTCTCCATGCCGATCTCCTGGCCCTGGTAGAGGAAGGGCAGGCCCCGGAGCATAAAGCTGACGCCGCCCAGGAGCTTTTTCCCCGCCTCGCTCCGTCCTTCGGGAGGCAGGTAGTAGCTGACGCCCCGGGGCTCGTCGTGGTTTTCGATAATGTTGGACAGGAATCCAACCTCCGCCACCCTGGCCTGGGCGCCCAGCACCGCGTTTTTATACTGCTCCGGGGTCACGGGGGCCTGATCGTACCAGCCGTTGCCGGTCCGGTTCAGCAGATGGGCGGAGAAATCGAACATGCTGGAGAAGCAGCCGTTGTCCCCGATGAAATCGGGCAGCTCCTCGGGCTTCTCGTTGAACACCTCGCCCACGGTGAAGGCGTCGTGGGGCCGGAAGGTGTTGTCCGCCAGCTCCTTCAGCAGGTCGCCTACGCCCTTGGCCTCCTCCAGCATCCGGTCCACGGAGCAGAGCCCGTCGGCCCGATCCGCCGGGAAGTCCCGGAAGGGCAGGAGCTTCTTGATGTTGATGATGGCGTCGATGCGGAAGCCCGCCAGGCCCTTTTCCAGCCACCAGTTGATCATCCTGTAGAGCTCCCGGCGCAGCATGGGATTCTCCCAGTTCAGGTCCGGCTGCTTTTTGTGGAACACGTGGAGATAGATCTTGTCCGTGTGGCCCGGCAGCAGATCCCAGCAGGGGCCGCCGAAGTAGCTCCGCCAGTTGCAGGGCAGGGGCTCTCCCTCGTGCCAGTCCCGGATATAGAAGAACCTTCCGTAGGGGCCGTCCGGGTCGGCACAGGCCGCCTTGAACCATTCATGCTCGTCGGAGCAATGGTTGATGACCAGATCCATGACGATGTACATGTCCCGCTTTTTTGCCTCGGCAATGAGCCGGTCCAGGTCCTCCATGGTGCCGAACCTGGGGTCGATGCCGTAGTAGTCGGAAATGTCGTAGCCCTGATCCGCCAGGGGGGAGCAGTAGATGGGAGACAGCCAGATAATGTCCACGCCCAGCTCCTTGAGGTAATCCAGCCTGGACAGCACACCGGGCAGATCCCCGATGCCGTCGCCGTTTGTGTCGCAGAAGCTCTTGGGATAGATCTGATAGGCCGTCTTTCCGTGCCACCATTTGCGTTCCACAGTCGTTCCTCCTTTATTGTACTGTTATTCCTCGGTAAATTTCTCCCGAATTTTATCCATGAGGGATTGGGGAATCCCGATGTGCCGCAGATATTCCACCACGCCGCCGTAGTTCTCCGTCAAATAGTCGATGAGCGTCAGCATGGCTGAGGCCGGGGTTTGGAAGAAGCTGTCGTCCATGGGCGGCTGGAAGCCCTGTTCCTTGGGATCGCCCTCCGCCTCGGGGGGAGGCCCCATGAGCGCGCCGGAGCGCATTTGCGCATAGACGGGCTCCAGATAGACCTGAGAGACGCAGTAATCCGCGGCGATATCCTCCCGGCTGACGCCGGCGATGGACAGGAGGTAGCAGGACATGAGGCCCGTCCGGTCCTTTCCGGTGGTGCAGTGGTAGAGCACCGCGCCCTCGGCCTCCGCGGCGATGGTCAGGACCTCCATGGCCCAATCCCGGGCCTCCTCGGCCATCTGCTTGTACATCTCGCCCCATCCGGGCATTTTCCCGCCGGGACCTCCGGGAGGCGGTCCCCCGGGGCCGCCCTCGTTTCCGGGACCTCCAGGGCCCTTGCCCATGGCGGCCTCGTTGAAGAGGGGCTTGTGATAGTAGGTCATGGGGCCGTCCAGGTCGCTGGGCCGCTGCCGGACCTCTCCCGTGCCCCGGAAATCCATGGACACGGTGACGCCGTAGTCTCGGAGATATTGAATGTCCTCCGCAGGCAGGCCGCAGGGCGCTTCGCTGCGGACGAACACCCCGAATTTGGTGGTTTTCCCGTCCGCCGTGGGGTAGCCCCCCAGATCCCGGGCGTTGTAGAGCCCCTTTGTCATCAGTCGTCTTGTTGGCAATGGTTTCAACCTTCTTTCAATCAGTAAAAAATGTTATTCTACGGACTTCAGCGACTGCACCATGTCGATCTTCCGGAGCCGGAAGAACATGACGAAATTCACCAGGGCGGCGAAGGCCAGACTTAAAAGAATGCTCAGAACGTAGTTCCCCGGTCTGGCGTCCCGGCCGAACATAACGACGTCCATCTCGATGGTCCGCACCAGCCAGGTGGTCAGGAGCTTGCCGCAGGGCTGTCCCAGGAGAATGCCCAGGACCGTCAAAACCAGGTTCTCCCGGTAGACGTACATGGCCACCTCTCCGTCGTAGAAGCCCAGGACCTTGATGGTGGCCAGCTCCCGCATCCGCTCGGCGATGTTGATATTGGTCAGGTTGTAGAGGACCACAAAGGCCAGGGCCGCCGCCGACAGGACGATGACCATGACCGCCGCATCCACCGCGTCGATGGAATCCCGGAAGGCCTTGGCCATGGCGGGAAGATTGGTGGCGCCCCGGACCCCGTCCAGGGTGAGCAGGGTCTCGCACAGGGCGGAGACCGCCTCCGTGCTGTCGTCCTCCACGGTGATCAGGTATTCGTTGGGGGTATAGGCCTCTCCCGTCAGGGCTTCGTAGTCCGCCGCCGTCATGTAGGCGTAGTGGTAGACGTAATGCTCCGTCACCGCCGTCACGGGCACCTCCTTCGGCGTCCCGGCGTCGATGGTGATCGTGTCTCCGGGCCCCACGGACAGCTGCTCCGCCAGCTTTTCGTCCAGCATGACGCCCGCCGCGGGATAGGGGACGGGTTCCTTGGTCTTCATGTCCCGGAACAGGATCTGTTCCGTCACATCCTCGGGCCGGTCCGTGGCGCTGACGTAGCCGTCCACAGAGACGCCGCCCTTCCGGAAGGTGACGGACCGGGTCCGCACCGGGGCCAAGGATCGGAGATTCCCGGAGTTCTCCAGGGCCTGTTCCACCCTGGCTTCCGCGTCCTCCGTCCCTCCGTCCAGGGTGAGCTGGATATTATAATGATAGAGCTCCCCGTACTGAATGTCAATGATGCCGAAGATACTGCTCCGGAGGCCCAGGCCCGCGATCAGGAGGGCCGTGCAGCCCGCCACGCCGATGACCGTCATCCAGAGTCGCTTTTTATACCGGAACAGGTTCCGGGCGGACACCTTCAGGGAAAAGCGCATCCGCCGCCAGAGGGGTCCGATCCGCTCCAGCAGGATCCGCTTTCCGGCCCTTGGGGCCTTGGGCCGCAGAAGAGCGGCCGGGGTCTGCCTGGCGGTGGACAGCACGGCCCAGGCTGTGGCAAGGGCGGTGCAGCCGATGCCTGTGAGTCCCGAGGCCAGGCACAGTCCCCAGTGAACGGTCAGATGGAGGGCCGGGAGCCGGTACATAATGCCGTAGGAGGTGAAGATCACCCAGGGGATAAAGGTGGTGCCGATGGCCGACCCCAGAATGCTCCCCGCCAGGGCCGCCAGGGCTCCGTAGGTCAGAAACTTCCAGGCAATGGCCGCCGTATCGTAGCCCATGGCCTTCACGGCGCCGATCTGGGTCCGCTCCTCCTCCACCATCCGCGTCATGGTGGTCAGGGACACCAGGGCCGCCACCAGGAAGAAGATCAGGGGGAACACCCTGGCCAGATTCTCCATACGGGTGGCGTTCTGATCGTAGCTCACAAAGCCGTAGTTGCTGTCCCGGTCCAGAACGTAGACCTCCGCGGGCTCCAGATCCTCCAGAAGCTCCCGGTTCTCGTCGAGCTCCTCCTGGGCGTCGGAAAACTCCTCCGCCGCCGTCTCCCGGGCCTCGGCCAGGGCCTCCAGGCCCTCCGCGTATTGTTCTTCCCCGTCCTCCAGGGTCTCCTCCAGTTCGTCGATCTGAGTCTGGGTCATGAGCCCCAGGGCCAGGGCGGATTTCGCCTGCTCCAGGCCGTCCCAGCCCTCGTCCAGGTCCGTCCGGGCGTCGGAAAGCTGCTGCTCGGATTCGGCGAAAGCCTCCTCCGCCTCCAGTCTGGCGTCGTCCAGCTCCGTCTGGGCTGCCTCCAACTCCGTCATGGGATCGTCGTGGAGCGCCTGATATCGGAGGGCCGCCCGTTCTCCGGCCTCCGCCTCCAGCGATTCCACTGCATCGTCGATTTTGTCGTCATAAGCCGTCCCGTAGGCGTCCAGTGTCGCGGCTCCGGACACCAGGATCTGGGCGGCGGTGAAATAATCCAGGGAAAAGGCATTTTCGGGCAGAAGCACAAAGCCCGCCACGGTGCCGTCTCCCAACGTGCTGGTGCCCCGGTCCAGGGAGATGTACAGGGGAGAGACCACGGACCCGGTGACGGTGAAGGCGGTCTCCTTCAACGCGTCCTCCAGCCCGGATTCCAGGGTGACCGTATCCCCGGGCGAGAGCTTCAGATTAGTCAGAACCTTTTCATCCAGGGCGCACTCGTTCGGTTTCTCCGGGAGCCGCCCCTCCAGAAGGGTGGGGCTGTTGATTCCCGGCGTCAGGGACAGGAGCTTGACGGTCTTCCGGGTTTCCTCCTTATACAGGTATCCGTCCAGGCTCTGGCCGCCCAAAGCGGTCTCCACGCCCCGGACTTTGGAGAAGGCGTCGATATCCTCCGCCGTCAGTCCCAGGGTGGATAGTATCTCCACGTCCCGAAGGGCCACATCATCGAAATACCGGTCCGCCGTGTCCCGCATATCCGGGGCCGCGGACCGGAGACCCACCAGAAACAGGACCCCCAGGGCTACCATGGCCAGGATGGAGAGGAATCGGGGCAGCGAAGCCCGGATCTCCCGCCGGAGCTCTTTTCGCAGCGTTTTCACCATTCGATCTCCTCAATGGGGGTGGGATGGTCGTTTTTCTCCATGGCGCTGACCCTGCCGTTCCGGATCTGGATCACCCGGTCCCCCATGGGCATGAGGGCGGAGTTGTGGGTGATGATCACCACGGTCATGCCGTCCTTCCGGCAGGTATCCTGCAATAGCTGCAGGACCTCCTTGCCCGTCCGGTAATCCAGGGCGCCAGTGGGCTCGTCGCAGAGCAGGAGCTTGGGCCGTTTGGCCAGGGCCCGGGCAATGGCCACCCGCTGCTGCTCCCCGCCGGAGAGCTGAGCCGGGAAGTTGTTCTTCCGGTCCTGAAGCCCCACCCGGTCCAGGGCCTCGCCCGGGTCCATGGGATTTTGGCAGATCTCGCTGGCCAGTTCCACGTTTTCCAGGGCCGTCAGGTTCCCCACCAAATTGTAGAACTGGAATACAAAGCCGATGTCGTACCGGCGGTATTTCGTGAGCCGGCGGCCACGGAGATGGCTGATGTCCCGGCCGTCCACCTCTATGGTGCCGGAGGTGGCCGTATCCATGCCCCCCAGCAGGTTCAGCACCGTGGTCTTGCCCGCGCCGCTGGGGCCCACGATGATACACAGCTCGCCCTGCTCGATCTCCAGGTTCACGCCGTCCAGGGCCCGGACGGCGGCGCTGCCCGTGCCGTAGACCCGGACCAGGTCCTTTAATTCAATGTATGCCATGGGCTTATCGTCCCGCCCGGATGTACACCGGCTCCACACCCTCCACGGCTTCGGACACCAGGGCCTTCACGTCCAGAGCGGCTTCGATCTTCTCGATCTCCGACAGAGAGGGTCGCGTTTTGGGGTGCTTGGGGGTGAACACGGTGCAGCAGTCCTCATAGGGCAGAATAGAGGTCTCCATGGTGCCGATTTTTCTCGCCACGGTGATGATCTCCTCCTTGTCCATGCCGATCAGGGGCCGCAGCACCGGCAGCGTGCATACGGCGTTTGTCACCATGAGGGCCTGCATGGTCTGGGAGGCCACCTGGCCCAGGCTCTCGCCGGTGGTCAGGGACATGCAGCCCAGCTTCTCCGCCATGGCCTCGGAGATCCGCATCATCATCCGCCGCATGATCAGGGTGAAATACTCCTCAGGGCAGTTGTCCCGGATGGCCTCCTGGATCTTTGTAAAGGGCACCACATGGACCGTCATCCTGCCACAGTACCGGGCCATGAGTCTTGCCAGATCCAGGACCTTTTCCTTTGCCCGCTCGGAGGTATAGGGGTAGGAGAAGAAATGGATGCACTCCAGCTCCACGCCCCGTTTGCCCATCATGTAGCCCGCCACAGGGCTGTCGATGCCTCCGGAGAGCAGCAGAGCCGTCTTGCCGCCCACGCCCGTGGGAAGACCGCCGGCTCCCGGCTGGTCCGGTCCGTGGACGTAGGCCCGATCCTCCCGAACCTCCACGTAGACGGTGTAATCCGGGTTGTGGACGTCCACGGCAGTTTCGGGATAGGCCTCGGCCAGGAGGCCGCCGATCTCCTGGGAGATCTGGATGGAGGTCAGCGGGAACTTCTTGTCCGCCCGCTTGGACTCCACCTTGAAGCTCTTTGCCCCGGCGATGCCGTCCCCCAGATACTCCTTGCAGGCCCGGAGGATGGCGTCCATGTCCTTGTCGCAGCTTCGGCTCCGGCTCATGGCCGCCACGCCGAAGACACGGCCGCAGGCCTCCCAGGCCCCGTCCATGTCGCAGTCCTCCTCCTCGGGCTCCACATAGACCAGAGACTGGAGCAGCCGGATCTTGAATTTTCCGTAGGGCTTGAGCCGCCGGTTCAGGTTGGAATGGAGCCGCCCCTCAAAGGTGGAGCGGTTCAATCCCTTCAGCACGATCTCTCCCATTTTCAGCAAAAACATCTCGTTCATGTGATTCTCTCCTAAATCAAGTCTCGTTTCCGATAGCATACACCTTTTTACGGAAAAAGGGAAGGGAAAACAGCGAAAATGGCCCCTTTCCTGTTCGGATTTTGATAACCCGGTTTGTTTTTTGAAAATTGTCTCCCGGGCCGGAAGCGGATATAATGGCGGTGTATAGGGGCGGGTGCGCCCTGAAACCAAATATTACAAGGAGGAACCCAGAACCATGAAAAAGAGTTTTGCCCTGCTGCTGGCCCTGGCCATGATCATCGCCCTGTTCGCCGGCTGCGGAAGCTCCGCCGCTTCCAACGCGGAACCCGCCGCCTCTGCCGAGAGTGCAGCGGCCCCCGCAGAGAGCGTGGCGGAGGAGCCTGAGGAGGAAGCCGCCCCCGCTGACGAAGCGGAGCCCGCAGAGGCGTCCGAGCCCGCCGCCGAGGAGCCCGAGGAGGAAGCTGAGCCCGCCTATACCCTGGAGTATCCCCTGGTGGATGAGCCCACCACCCTGACCTACTGGCAGGCCTGGCCTCCCTTCCTCAGTGAGATCTCCGATCCCTCCGACGCCGCCACCTTTGACGCCCTGGAGGAGATGACCGGCATCCATCTGGAAATCATCGCCGTCTCCACGGAGAACGACGCCAACGATTTCATGCTCCGGGCCGCCTCCGGCGACCTGACCGACCTGATCCAGAAGGGCGCCGACCACTACACCGGCGGCGGCGACAAGGCCATCGAGGACGACATCCTCATCGACCTGCTTCCGCTTCTGGAGGAGAATATGCCCGACTACTGGAAGATCATGTCCACGGACGAGACCTTCTATAAGACCGTTGTCACCGACCAGGGCCAGGTCCCTGCGCTGATCGGCATGTACAAGGACCCCTACTACACCGACCAGGGCATGTGGATCCGTCAGGACGCTCTGGATCAGGTGGGCAAGAGCGTTCCCACCACCCTGGATGAGCTGGAAGACGTGCTCGCCAGCTTCCAGGACATGGGCATGTCCGATCCCCTTGTGGTCCTGTCCGAGGGCAACTGCGACCTGCTGACCCGAGCCTATGAGGCAGACGACCATCTGGTGGACGGCAAGATCGTCTCCGGCGCCCTTACC
This sequence comes from uncultured Oscillospiraceae bacterium, assembly GCA_905234425.1. Classification (GTDB taxonomy): domain Bacteria; phylum Bacillota; class Clostridia; order Oscillospirales; family Oscillospiraceae; genus HGM13006. The sequence continues at coordinate 15,880 of CAJOHR010000043.1, forward strand.
AACGGCAAGGACGTTATGCTCAAGCTCCATGAGTATTACGAAAAAGGCTTCATCAACGTGGACTTCGTCTCCTACAACTGGTCCAACACCAAACCGCCCCAGGACATCGTCTACAGCGGCGACGCCGGCATTTTCAATGAAGACGTGATCTCCGTTTCCACCTATGTGAGCAACGCCACCATCCCCGGCTATGACCTCCAGCCCATGGGTCAGATTCGGCTGACCCCCGACCAGGAGCTGAACACCGGCTACATTGGCGTCTATGCCGCGGACAAGTACACGGTTTCCGTCTCCGCCACCAGCGACTATCCGGAGCTGGCTCTCCAGTACATGAACTATCTGTACACCGAAGACGGCATCACCCTGACCAACTGGGGCATCGAGGGCCTGACCTATGAGGTGGTCAACGGAGAGAACCAGTTTACCGATCTGATCACCAACTTTGAGATGGGCATGCAGCTGGCCCAGAGCCTGTACATCAACCCGGGCCTGCCCTGCATCACCGACCTGTCCATTCAGGAGAGCACCTACACCGATGCCCAGAAGGCCGCCGTGCCCACATGGGTCGCCGCCTTCGACAGCTCCGAGGAGACCATGCCCAACACCAACTGGCTGACCTATACGGATGAGGAGACCCAGCGCTATTATGAGCTGTACACGGATCTGAACACCTATGAGGAGGAGATGCGCCTGAAGTTTATCACCGGTCAGGCCGACATTGAGGCCGAGTGGGACAGCTATGTATCCACCTGCAAGTCCATGGGCTTTGACGAGCTCCAGGAGATCACCCAGGCCGCTGTGACCCGCTACCTGGAGAAGTGATTTTCCGGTAATCCATAGAATGCTTATACTCATTTCCTGAAAGCTGCCGCCTGTCCGGATTCCGGGCAGGCGGCGGCTTTTTTATAACGAAGAGCGAAAAGAGAAGAGAGAAGAGAGAAGAGCGGAGCATGGAAAAACCGGCGCCTCCGAAAAACAGAGGCGCCGGCAGATTTTGAGAATTACCGATATTACATTCTCTTGTGCATCTTCAGCACGTTGATGATCAGGTTGTCCCGGAAGTCGGCGATGCTGGCCTTGTCGTGGCCGATGACCTCGGGGAAGGCCTCCATCAGGGGGCCGATCTCGTCGCCGGACTGGTCCGCCCAGGTGCTGGGAACCTTCTTCATGTCGGAGATGTCGGCGAAGACCGCGTCGGTCATGGCGCCGAACTTGATGGCGCAGCCCTTGAGGCCCAGGTCGCCGCCGCCCAGCTCATAGTTCATGGCGGGGCCGAAGGCAGCCAGCCGGATGCCGGGGCCGAAGGTCCAGGCGTCGTCGGCGTCGGCCATGGAGCACACGCCCTCAGTGACCAGGGCGATCTCCTCACGCCACAGGGCGTGCATGAGCCGGTTGGCAATGAAGCCGTTCTTCTCGATCTTCACATAGACGGGCGCCTTGTCATACATCTTGTAGAACTCGATGGCCTGGTCAATGACCGCGGGATCGGTCTTATCGCCGCCGCAGATCTCGATGAGGGGGAGGAGATAGGCGGGGTTGAAGGGATGGGCCACGATGATCCGCTCGGGATGCTTGGCCTCGGAGGCGATCTTGGTCACGGGAGTGCCGGAGGAGGAGGAGGCGATGATGGCGTCCTCGGGCAGATACTGCTCCATGGTGGCGACCATGGCGTGCTTCTGCTCCAGGTTCTCCGCGCCGTTCTCCTGGACGAAGTAAACGCCGGTGAAGGCCTCGGCGGGATCGGTGGTGAACTTGATCTTGTCCCAGATCTTCTGGCCGTCATCGCACAGGCCGTACTTCACATAGGTGTCGATGGCAACCTGGACCTTGGGGGTGGCGCGCTCGATGGAAGCCTCGCTGCGAACGTAGACGTTCACGTTCAGGCCCTTGAGCGCGAAGTAAGCGGCAAAGCCGCCGCCGATGGTGCCGGCGCCGTACATGGCGATGGTCTTGATGTCTTTCACGTTCATGGGAATCGCGTCCTTTCGTAGAATAATCTCAACTCAGGTCCCTTCCGCAGGCTGCCGCCCACGGAAGGGACCCCGTTTCTGACCTGCGAATCAGTTGTACTTGTGCCAGCCCTCGCCGGACTTCCGGCCGAACTTGCCCTCGGCAACCAGCTTCTCCAGGCTCTTGGGGGTGGACCAGTCGGTCACAACAGGCAGCTTCTGGAGGATCTCGGTCACATGGGGGAAGGTGTCCAGGCCGCTGAGGTCCATCATCTCGAAGGGTCCCATGGGATGGTTCAGACCCAGCTTGATGGCGGTGTCGATGTCGTCGATGGTGGCGACGCCGTCCTCGTACTCGTGGACAGCCTCCAGCATGAAGGCAAACAGGCAGCGGTTGACGATGAAGCCCGGGGTGTCGGTCTGGCAGAGGACGGGCACCTTGCCCATCTTCTCGGAGACCTCACGGACGGCGGCCACGGTCTCGTCGGAGGTGGCCTCGGCCCGGATCATCTCCACCAGCTTCATGGCGTAGACGGGGCTGAAGAAGTGCATGCCCATGCAGCGCTCGGGGTTCTTGGTAGCGCCGGTGATCTCCGTGATGGACATGGAGGAGGTATTGGTGCAGAGGATGGCGTCAGGCTTGCAGATCTCGCCCAGCTGACGGAAGGTATCCTGCTTCAGGCTCATGATCTCGGGAACAGCCTCGATCACGAAATCGGCGGGAGCCACGCCCTCCAGCTCCACGGTGGTGGAGATGTTGGCAAGGATGGCGTCGGCAGCCTCCTGGGTGGTCTTGCCCTTGGCGACCTGGCGGTCCAGGCCGGACTTGATGGTGGCAACGCCCTTGTCGCAGAACTCCTGTTTGATGTCCCGCATGATTACCTTGTAGCCGTTGGCAGCGGCAATCTGCGCGATGCCGGAGCCCATCTGGCCCGCGCCGAGTACGGCAATAGTTTCAATGGCCATTGGAAACACTCTCCTTTTTTGTTTTTATCCAACCCATATTATCGCAGGAAATCACGGAAATGTCAACGGGTAACCAGAGAAAACGACCCTCCAAAGGAGAAACAAAAAACGCCGCGTCCTTTCGCGGGAAAGGGCGCGGCGCAAAACAGCCTAGGTTCCGAAGTAGCTGAAGTGCATATAGTCCTTCTTGGAGCGCCAGTCGCCGCCCCAGCCGAAGCCGTAGCTCCGGAAGATGGCCACCAGTTCGCTGTCGGCGGGAATGGAATAGTCGTTTTCGCCGGGGGTGTAGAACCAGTTGCCTGTGGGCACCAGGTTGCCGCTGCCGTCGTAGACCATTTCCGCGTTCTCCGTGGGGTTGAGGTCGATGGCCAGGCCGAGACCATGCTCGGAATGCTCGTTGGACCGGTAGCCGCCGGCGGAATAGATGGGAAACCGCTCGGCGCTGTTGTAGATGTCGGTGAAGACGGCCACCACCGTATCGGCGATGTTTTTATGGACCTGGAGGGTCAGCGTGGTGCTGCGCTTCTCCGTGTGGGAGCTGTCGGCGTACTGCCACACAGGCACCTCCACGGAGACGATGTGATCGTCGCCCTTGCCCATGTAATAGCCCTTGTAGTCCGAGACCACCTCGCCGAAGATCCGCATACACTTCTCCTCATAGCTCTCGTTGGCCACGGGATAGGCGACCGGCCTGGGCCGTTGGGTGACGGTGACCTGGCAGGCCTCGGACAGGCCGTTGTAGGTCAGACCATAGACCCAGGCCACGCCCTCGCTTCCCGCGTGCAGCACGCCGCCGGGCGACGCCTGGACCACGGAGGGGTCTGTGGAGAACCAGGTGATGGTCTGGTTGGTGGCGTCCTCGGGATAGACCGCGGCATTGATGCCGGAGGTGTCCCCCTCATAGAGGTCGATCTCTGTCTTGTCGAAATCGATGCCTTCTGCCTCCACCACGGTCCTGTATGTGTAGGGCTTCATGGCCCGGGTCAGCCGGCTGATCAGGGCGGCGCATTCGGCCCGGGTGGCATTCTGCTTGGGGGCAAAGATGTACGTTCCGTCCTCCTGGAGAGAGCCGGTGAGCACGCCGGTCCGCTGGAGACTCTCCACGGGCTCCTTTGCGTACTGGGCGATCTCCTCCGCGTCGGAAAACTCCGCCTGGCTGCTGCCGGCGCCGGAGAGAATGGTGTTGTAAATGGATGCAAACCGCACCGTCATGGCGGCCATCTGTTCTCTGGTGATGGGGGCGTTTGGCAGGAACATGCCGCCCTCCGCGCCGTTGGTCACACCGTACCGGGTAGCCCAGCACACATAAGGTGCATACCAGGCATCGGCGGAGACATCCCGATAGAGATCCCCCAGATACCAGGGACTGAACTCCTCAGTGTCGATCTCGGCCAGCCGGCCCAGCACCGTGACGAACATGGCGCGGGTCATGGTGCCGTTGGGATCGAACTCCGTGTCCGAAACGCCGTTGAACAGACCCTCGACCACGGTGTAGTAGATGGCGTCTCTGGCCCAGTGATCCCGAATATCAGTCATAGCCGCGGGATCAGCGGCAAAAACTCCGAAAGACAGGGAGAACACCAGCAGAATACAGACGGCAAACCGTCGTTTCCTCATGTAAAAAGCCTCCTTGGATATAATGCGTTCCCATTATACCATAGGCCCTCGTCTTTTGCTAGTTACAAATTGTAAAATTTTTTGAAACGACTGTTTTTCGTCCTTTCGACGGTTTTCAATGGCCTTTTGCCTCTGTCAGGATGTAATCTGACCGAGAAAGGAGGGAACGACATGACGTCCCAATCCAGGCGAAGGCTTCTCTATCTTCCCCCAAGGCTCCTGACCGTCCGGGACGAGCCCCGTCAGGCCGCCACAGCCTCCCTTCAGGCCCTGGCGGCCAGCATGGTCCAGGTCGGGGTCCTCCAGCCTTTGACCGTGCGAAAAATCGGAAGCCGATATCAGGTGATCTCCGGGACCCGGCGGCTCACGGCGGCGAGGATGGCGGGGCTCCGGGAGCTGCCCTGCCTCCTGCTGGAGGACGGAGACACGGACCCGGCCCTCATTGCTCTGACGGAAAACCTCCATCGGGAGGACCTGGGCTGCTTCCGGGAGGCGGAGCTGCTCGAGGCCTATCTCCGGGACACGGGCATGACCCGGGCGCAAGCCGCATCCAGGCTGGGCATGAGCCCCGGGGCGCTGACCAACAAGCTCCGGCTCCTGCATCACAGCCCTGCCGTCCGGCAGAAGCTGGAGGAGGCGGGGCTCAGCGAACGTCATGCCAGAGTCCTTCTGCGGCTGGAGTCCGAGGAGGCACGGCTCCGGTGTATCCGGGAGGTGGCCGCCCGCCGCATGACCGTGGCCCAGACGGAGCAGTATGTGGAGGCCATGCTGGAAAACGGAGCGTCCGAGGGGGACCGGCGGCTCCGGCGCCGGGAGATCCGGCTTCTGTCCCGCCGTATGGAAAAGGACGCCGCCGCCCTGCGCCAGCGGGGAATCCAGGCGGAGATGACGCGAAAGGACATAGACGGAGAGATTGTTCTGACCCTGCGGGTCAGGGAGCTGGAAACCTAGCGAGCCGGTTCCGAATCCGGCGCTTTTCCCTTGTCATTCGGAAAATACCGTGCTATAATAATGCGGTTATAGTACCTCACTTTAAAAAGGAGGCGCCTTATGCAAGAGAAAAAGACCTTCCGGGACGGCGGCTTTGTTTTCGCCCTGCTGCTGGTTCTTCTGGGCATTCTGGTCAACAGCCTGGGCTCCAGGCTTGCCACTGCCGCCCATTTGCCCCTGTTCCTGGATTCCATCGGTACGGTCCTGGCCGCCGCGCTGGGCGGCTATCTGCCCGGCATCGCCGTGGGCTATCTGTCCAATATTATCAACGGCTTCGGCACGGCGGACACCACCTATTACGCGTCTCTCAGTGTGCTGATCGCCGTGATTTCCGCTTACATGGCTCGGAAGGGCGCCTTCCAAACCCTTTGGAAGGCGGCGGTAACGGTTCTGCTCCTGGCTCTGGTGGGCGGCGCCCTGGGCTCCGTCATAACCTGGCTTATGTACGGCTTCGATTTCGGCACGGGCATCTCCGCGCCTCTGGCCCATCGGATCTTCGACAGCACCGGTATGCGCGTGTTCTGGAGCCAGCTCACGGCAGATATGCTCATCGATCTGGCAGACAAGGTTGTCACCGTGGCTGTTTCCGCTCTGGCTCTGCGCCTGATTCCTCAGTGGATTCAGGATAAGCTCTATTTCACCGGCTGGCAGCAGACGCCCATGAGCGCCGCAGAGCGGCGGTCCGCTCAGAAGAAAACGGCCAGCCGTGTTTCCCTCCAGGCCAAGATCCTGATGCTGCTCACCTTCCTGACCCTGCTCATCGCCGGAGCTGCCACGGCCATCTGCATCACCATGAATCACCGGATCACCATGGACACCCATGTGAAGCTGGGGCAGGGCGTGACCAATATGGTTGCCAGCACCATCGACCCGGACCGGGTGGAGGACTACGTCCGGGACGGCGAGGCCGCGGACGGGTATCTGGAGACCAAAGCCGAGCTCCAGGCCATTAAGGACGCCTCTCCAGACATCGAATACCTCTACGTCTACCAGATCAAAACCGACGGCTGTCATGTGGTCTTTGACCTGGACACCCCGGACACCCCCGGCGGCATGCCGGGCGAGCTGGTGCCCTTTGACGAGAGCTTTGCCGAGGACCTGCCTATGCTTCTGGCCGGTCAGCCCATCGATCCCATCGTCACGGACGACACCTTCGGCTGGCTCCTGACCGTGTACCTTCCCGTCAGGGATTCCACAGGACAAACGGTCTGCTATGCCTGCGCGGATGTGTCTATGCATGATCTGACCATGGAGGAGATCTCCCTGTTGGTCAAGGTCCTGTCGCTGTTCCTGGGCTTCTTCATTATGATCCTGGCCATTGGCCTGTGGCTGGCGGAGTACAACGTGATCCTGCCCATCAACACCATGTCCATGGCCACGAGCGCGTTCGCCTACGACACCCAGTCCGCCCGGTCCGACAGCATGGAGGCCCTGGTGGCCCTGGATATCCACACCGGCGACGAGATCGAGCATCTCTATGAGGCCATTTCCAAGACCTCCGGCGACACGGTTTCCTACATCGCCGACATCCAGGAGAAGACAGATCAGATCCAGAAGATGCAGAACGGCCTGATCATGACCTTGGCGGACATGGTGGAAAGCCGGGACAAGTGCACTGGCGACCACGTTCGGAAGACCGCCGCCTACGCCCGGATGATCCTGCAGAAGATGAAGGAAGAGGGCGTCTACGCCGACCAGGTCACCGATCAGTTCATCAACGACGTGGCCAACTCCGCCCCCCTCCATGACGTGGGCAAGATCCAGGTCTCCGACACTCTGCTCAACAAGCCCGGCAGGCTCACGGACGAGGAGTTCGAGGAGATGAAAAAGCACACGATCTACGGCGGCGTGATCATCTCCCGGGCCATTGAGATCTCCCCGGATCCCGGCTACCTCAGCGAGGCCCGGAACCTGGCCACCTATCACCATGAGCGCTGGGACGGCAAGGGCTATCCCAAGGGCCTTAAGGGTGAGGAAATCCCCCTCTCCGCCCGGATCATGGCCGTGGCGGATGTGTTCGACGCCCTGGTGTCCAAGCGGAGCTACAAGGCCCCCTTCTCCTTTGAGAAGGCCATGGACATCATCCGGGAGGAGTCCGGCACTCACTTTGACCCGGTGGTTGCCGACGTGTTCCTACGGGCCGAACAAGAGGTCCGGGAAATCGCCGACCAGCATCTGGCCCAGGAGGCCCTGGATTTTGACAATCTGGAGGTATGATCCTCCATCCGTTAAAGACCTATTTGGAAGAGAGAAAATCAAGGAGGCATTATCCCGTGGATACTCGAGTCGACGCATGGAAGCGTATGCGGCGCAATCATTGGAAGCCCTGGCAGAAGGTGGTCTTCTCCGTGCTGGTGATGATCGTGCTCTGCCTGGTAGTCTATACATTTCAGGTTCCCAACCCCAACATGATCCTGATCACAGGCCTTGTGGTGTTTACCGCTCTGTTCGGCGGTCCGTCGGGCGCCGCGGCAGGCGTCATTATGGTGGTCTATTCCATGTTCTTCTTCTCCACAGACCACAGCTTCTTTTCCTATACCGCCGTGAACCTCCAGAAGCTGGTCATCATCCTTCTGGGCGTTCTGCTCAACGGCTTCTTCGTGGGCCGGCTGAAGCAGCAGCACGACGAGCTGGTGGACGACCTGCTGGAAACCAACGGCCTGCTGGAGGAGAGCAATCGGGTGCTGAAGGACGCCTCCATGGAGGACTCGTTGACAGGCCTGCGGAACCGGTTCGCCCTGCGCCGGGACTACAACCTGTATGAGGACAAATCCCTCCACGTGATGATGATGGACCTGGACAACTTCAAGTTCCTCAACGACACCTTCGGCCATGCCGCCGGAGATCAGGTGCTCCATCAGGTGGGCAAGCTCCTGCGGAACGGCTTTGGGGCTGACCATTGCTACCGCTACGGCGGGGACGAATTCCTGATCATCGTGGACAGTATGGACGAGATCGAGTTCAATCGCAGGGGCAATGTCCTTATCAAGTCTGTGGAGGAGATGCAGGTGGGCAACCAGGACCTGCCCGTGACCCTGTCCGGGGGCTATGTCTTCGGTAACAGTGAAAACGGGGAAGACCTGCGTCAGATGATCCATCAGGCGGACCTGCGGCTCTACGAGGGCAAGAACCAGGGCAAGAACCGGATCACCGGAGGCAAGTACCACCGGGGTGTGGCTGCCTCGGCCCAGCGGAGCCTGCACATCTCCTGACCATTTATATAGTGTATCGCGAAAAGGACGCCTCCCGGTTGGAGGCGTCCTTTTTGATCGTATCATACTATTATCCGATTAAAACATTCATGTTTTAATCCAGCGGCCTATGGCCGCTGCCCTGCATGAAATGCAGGGGGGATAAGTTGTGCGATACTACCGCAAGCAAACTATTTGTTTGCTTGCCGCGGCGACAGCCGCATCTAATAAAACCTATGAAAGGTTTTTATTAGATAGTAGTATCATGTCCACCGCAGGCCTTTCGGATAGTGGTTTTTGAGCTGCCCCGCCGAGGCCTTGGCCCAGCCGAGACTGAGACCGTCCACGGTGATCAGGGTCCAGCCGATCCCGTCGCCGGGCAATACCTGCCCCCGGAGATAATCTGCGATCTCCCTGGAATCCGCCGGAAAATCTGCTGTGCGGGCGCAGGTCCTGAGCCACAGGGCCAGCGCATGGGCCGGCTCGAACCGCCCCTTTTTCAGCTCGCCCAGCTCCAACCCGGGCCGCAGGACCTTGAGGCCGTCCAGAACCGGCGTCCCCGTCGGAACCAGATACAGGGCCTGCCCGAAGGAGATCAGCTCTCCTGCCGGGAGCGCAATGTCCAGGTCCCGCAGAAACTCCGAGAGTGCCGCGGGGACCGGCCCGCCCTTGACTGCAGGCAGGTCCGCGGGTTCCGTATCCCCTTCCCGCCCCAGGAGCATGAGGAAATGGCCCTCGCCGGAGAGCTTGTGAGGCCAGAGCCGGAATCCGGCGGATACACGGCTGTCAAAGGGCTCTGCCCATTCCGGTTTTGCATGGTCAAACCAGGGAACGTCCGCTTCCACCGGGGAAAAGTCGGGGCATTCCGCCAGGAATCTGGCCATGACCCCCTCGTCCTCCTCCGGAGCGAAAGTGCAGGTGGAATAACAGAGCGTGCCGCCCAGCCGGAGCATGGAGGCCGCGGACCGGAGGATCTCCAACTGCCGTCCCGCGCACATGTCTACGGTCTCGGGAGACCAGTCGGTCACGGCGGCCTCCTCCTTCCGGAACATGCCCTCCCCGGAGCAGGGGGCATCCACCAGCACCCGGTCAAAAAAGCCGGAAAACCGCCGGGCCAGATCTCGGGGGTGCATATTCAGCACCAGCGCATTGGAAATCCCCATACGCTCGATGTTCCGGGACAGAATTCTCGCCCGCTTGGGGCTTACTTCATTGCAGACCAGCAGGCCTCGGCCCTCCATCGACGCGGCAAGCTGGGTGGATTTTCCCCCGGGCGCGGCGCAGAGGTCCAGCACCCGCTCCCCGGGCTTTGCGCCCAGCATGGCCGCCGGGGCCATGGCCGAGGGCTCCTGGAGATAGTAGGCCCCGGCTTCATGGTAGGGATGCTTTCCGGGACGGGTGTCCGGGTCATAGGTATAGCCGTTTTCCGCCCAGGGCACCGGGGTCAGACCGAACCCGGCTGTGAGATCAAGGTCCTGTCCCTTGGGCCCCAGCCGGAGCCCCTTCTGCAGGGGCCGGTCCAGGGCGGCGAGAAATGCGCCGTACTCCTTCCCCAGCAGGGCTTCCATTCTTGCGAGAAATTCAGATGGGAGCATGATCATATAGTCCTCCAAAAAGGGACGGCGCGCTTTTTCGCACCGTCCCGATTCTTATTTCTTCCCGCCCTTGAGGGCCTTCATCCGGTCCGCGTGGTTGAGGATCCGCTTCCGCATCCGCAGGCTTTCCGGGGTGACCTCCAGCAGCTCGTCGTCGGCAAGATACTCCAGGCACTGCTCCAGGCTCATCTGCTTCGGGGGGATCAGCCGCAGGGCGTCGTCGGAGCCCGAGGCCCGAGTGTTGGTCAGGTGCTTGGTCTTGCACACGTTGACGGTGATATCCTCCATCCTGGGATTGGAGCCGATGATCATGCCCTCGTAGACCGGCACGCCGGCGCCGATGAACAGGGTCCCCCGCTCCTGGGCGTTAAACAGGCCGTAGGTAATGGATTCGCCGGTCTCAAAGCTCACAAGGGACCCGGTCCGGCGGCGCTGGATCTCTCCCTTAAAGGGCTGATAGCTGTCGAAGACCGAGGCCATGATGCCCTCGCCCTTGGTGTCCGTCAAAAACTCGTTCCGATAGCCGAAAAGGCCTCTGGCGGGAACCAGGAAGGTCAGCTTCATCCGGGTGGTGCCCACGGGGACCATCTCGGTCAGGTCGCCCTTTCTCGCGCCCATCTTCTCGATGACGGAGCCCACGCAGTCCGCGGGCACGTCGCAGACCAGCTGCTCCATGGGCTCGCAGCGTACGCCGTCGATCTCCCGATAGAGCACTCTCGGGGGCGATACCTGGAACTCATAGCCCTCCCGGCGCATGGTCTCGATGAGGATGGACAGGTGCATTTCGCCCCGGCCCGCCACATGGAAGGTGTCCATGGCATTTTCGTCCTCGGTGACCCGGAGGGACACGTCCTTCATAAGCTCCCGGGTCAGCCGCTCCCGAATCTGCCGGGAGGTGACGTATTTGCCCTCCTTGCCGGCAAAGGGGGAGTCGTTGATGGTGAAGGTCATCTCCATGGTGGGGGCGGAGACCTGGACGAACTCCAGGGGTTCCACGGCGCCGGGGGCGCAGATGGTGTCTCCGATGGTGATCTCCCCGATGCCGGAGAGGGCCACGATGTTGCCGGCGGAGGCCTCGGTCACCGGGGACCGGCCCAGGCCGTTGAACTCATAGATGTTGACGGCTTTGAGCTTCTTGGACACGGCGTCGGGGTCGTGATAGTTGCAGACCACGATCTCCTCGTTCTGCCGGATCACGCCCCGCTCGATGCGGCCGATGGCGATCCGTCCCACGAACTCATTGTAGTCGATGGAGGAAACCAGCATCTGGAAGGGCTGGTCAACATCCGCCTCCGGGGCGGGGATATAGTCGAGAATGGTGTCGAACAGGGGCTTTAAGTCCGTGCCCTCCTGCTCCGGGGAATAGGAGGCTGTGCCCTGACGGCCGGAGCAGAACAGCATGGGGCTGTCCAGCTGGTCGTCGGTGGCATCCAGGTCGATGAGCAGCTCCAGGACCTCGTCCACCACCTCTAAAATCCGCTGGTCGGGCCGGTCGATCTTGTTGACCACCACGATGACCCGGTGCCCCAGCTCCAGGGCCCGGCTCAGCACAAAGCGGGTCTGGGGCATGGGACCCTCGGCGGCGTCCACCAGCAGGATAACGCCGTTGACCATTTTGAGGATCCGCTCCACCTCGCCGCCAAAGTCGGCGTGGCCCGGGGTGTCCACGATGTTGATCTTGGTGTCCCCATAGGTGACGGCTGTATTTTTTGCCAGTATGGTAATGCCCCGCTCCCGCTCCAGGTCGCCGGAGTCCATGACCCGCTCCACCACCTCCTGGTTCTCCCGATAGATGCCGCTCTGCTTGAGCATCTCGTCCACCAGAGTGGTCTTTCCGTGGTCAACGTGGGCGATGATGGCCACATTTCTGATTTTTTCGTCTACCAATGCCGGTAACTCCCTTCCAAAAAGCATAAAAGCTGTAAATATCGCAAGCAATTTGTTATTCTATCACAGGACGGTTAGGAACGCAAGGTTTCCCTCTTGATTTTCCGAAAAATCCTGCTATGCTGTAGGAAAACAAATGGAGGTGACGCGTTGTGATCATCGGCGTGGCGGGAATGGGTCTGATGGGCGGCAGTCTGTGCCGGGCGTTGAAATCGTATACGCCCCACAGGATTCTGGGCTGGACGAGAAACAAAAAAACCGTGGCCTTCGCCCTGTCCGTGGGGGCCATCGACGGGCCCCTGGAGGACCTGAGGGAAGCGGACGTGGTCTTTGTGGCTCTGCCCCCGGAGGCCACTGTGGCGTATTTAACAGAGCACGTGGGGGACTTCAAGCCCGGGGCTATCGTGGCGGACATCTGCGGCGTGAAGCAGCCCGTCATCGACGCGGCGGACCGGCTGTACCGGGATCACGGTATCCGGTACGTGGGGACCCACCCCATGGCGGGCAAGGAAGTGGCGGGCTTCGCCAACTCCGACGTGGACCTCTATAAAAACGCCAGCTTTATCATCACCCCCACGGCCCTGACCGACGAGGCCGCGGTGGAGACCCTGAAGGAGCTGGCCACGGCGGCGGGCTTTACGCGGGTGGAGCTGACGGACCCGGCGCGCCACGACGCCATCATCTCCTACACCTCCCAGCTTGCCCATGTGGTGTCCTCGGCCTACATCAAGAGCCCCACGGTGGAAATGACCCTTGGCTTCACCGCCGGGAGCTTCCAGGATATGACCCGGGTGGCCAAGCTGGACCCGGACATGTGGACCAGCCTGTTCCATCTGAACCGGGACCCCTTGCTCCGGGAAATCGACACCCTGATCGGAAACCTGACGGAGTTCCGGGATGCCTTAGGCCGCGACGATCTCGAGCAGGTCCGGGCGCTTCTGGATCAGGGCCGGGCGCTCCGGGAGGCGGTGCTCTACCGGCAGCACCAGAATCACGTGGACGCGCAATAATCAGCGAAATGGCATATTTATACACGAAATCTTGTCATTTTGTGCTGGTATATTGACATCCCAGGCTTCATTTTGTATAGTATGGGGGCTGGTATGTTACCAGAATATTAAGGAAATGAGGTAAGATAGCATGAAAAAGACATTGTCCATCCTTTTGGCCCTTGCCATGCTCCTTTCCCTCTTCGCCGCCTGCGGAAGCTCCGGCAGTTCTGCCGCCGAGCCCGCTGATTCTTCCGCCGCCGCGGTGGAGGAGTCCGGAGAAGAGCCCGCCGAGGAGCCTGCCGAGGAACCCGGAGAAGCGCCTGAGGAGCCTGCTGAGGAGCCTGCCGAGGCGTCCGCTGAGGAGCCCGCCGAGGTCGAGCCCGAGGAGGAGCTGGCCGGCGATCCCATGGAGGCCATGCAGGAGGAGTTCATCTCCTATCCCCTGGAGGAGGGCGGCACCATCTCCATGTGGTATTACACCCCTCCCTATGTGCAGTTTGTGGATTCCAACGCCAACTTCAACGCCCTGAAGGCTGCGGAAGACGCCACCGGCGTGAAGCTGGACTTCATCGAGGTCGGCTCCTCCTCCGCCTCCGAGCAGTTCAACCTGATGGTGGCCAGCGGCGATATGACCGACCTGATCCCCGTCATGGAGTACTATTCCTCCGGTCTGACCAAGGCCTACGAGGAAGACGTGATCGTGGACATCGACCCCTACGTGGACGAGTACATGCCCAACTTCCAGGCTGTCCGGGAGTGCCTGTCTGAGAAGACCCAGAATCAGCTTCTCACCGACGGCGCCCTGCTGGCCTTCTATCAGGTCAACGACGGCTCCTACTCCGGCGACGGCTATGTGACCCGTGGCGACTGGCTGGACGCCCTGGGCATCAGCTTCGATTCCAAGCTGATCTCTCTGGAGCAGTTTGACGACATGCTCCATCAGATGCACGACACCTACGACGTGCCCCATACCTACTACTTCACCGACGGCACCATGGCCCTGAACGCCGTGTTCGACACCTCCATCCCCACCCTGGTGGGCGACGGCTTCATGACCTCCGTGTCCTCCGCCATCTTCCGCCGGGGCGACGAAGTGGTCTCCGGCTGGGTCCAGGACGGCTACCGGGAGTACCTGGAGTATGTGCTGCAGCTTATGGATGACGGCCTGATCGACAAGGACTTCATGGCCCTGGATAACGACCGCGGCACCCAGAACACCCTCTGCGGCAACGGCGGCATTGCCATCTGGCAGGCCAACGCCGACAAGCTGGAGGAGATCTACGGCTACACCGAGGACCCCAACTTTGCCGTGGCCGCTGTTCCCAACGTGACCGCCGATCCCGACGCCCCCTATGTTTGGAAGCAGGAGCAGAGCCTGGTCAACCAGCGCGGCGGCTTCTCCCTGTCCTCCTCCTGCGAAAATCCGGAGCTGGTCTGCCAGTGGGAGAACTACTTCTGGACCTATGACGGCTATCTGCTGGTCAACTACGGCGAAGAGGGCCAGAGCCTCAGCTGGGAGGGCGACGAACCCCGGTTCGACTGGGAGACCCCCGTCACCGTCACCGGCATGAACGCCCCCAACGCCGAGATGGCCCTGGAGCTCTTCACCATGAAGCGCTTCGCCGGCGCGGCTATCTGGACAACGACCGTCTGCTGCCCACCTTCCCCCAGACTGCTCTGGACGCGGTGGATCTGTGGACTCTGGATGCCACCGATGAACGGTACTATCCTGACTCCATCGTGTTCACCGTTGAGGAGAACGAGGCCATCGCCGAGTACGAGGGCGACTTCCTGACCTATGCGCCTTCCGTGATCCTGGCCTTCCTGAACGGCAACACCCCGCTGAACGACGACACCTGGGGTGAGTTCGTCAGCACCTGCGAGGACATGGGCATCAACGAGATCATCAAGGTCTATCAGGACGCCTACGACCAGTACGTGGCCGGCACCCGGTAAACCCTGACACGAAAGGGAATCCCCAAAGGCCCCGAACCGATCCCCGGTTCGGGGCCTTCTTTCAGGAGGTTTTTGTGTGCATATCGGGTTCTTTTTTGCAAATTGGGATTTGTCGAGGTATGTTGCGTCACCTGAGAGGTATGTTGCGTCATCCTGAGCGCAGCGAAGGATCTTTCCTTCCCGGTTGACGCCTCAGAATGACAGGGGTGCTCAATGACCCCGACAAATCTCAATCAGTACAAAGGAATATCTCCCCGCCATTTTAGCACTCTCGCAAAAAGAGTGCTAAAATTTACAGACGGTTCATAAAAGGATCAAAAATTGTTCAAACTAGAGGGGTATGCTGAGACCGTAAAGAAAAGGGGAACAAAAAAGCGTCCCCCCTTCCCGCACGAATTTTGAATGATTTGGAGGAATCGTGATGTTTGAACTTATGCCTATGACCAGAGCTATGATGGGTCCCTTTTATGACATCGACAAGATGACCAGGAGCTTCTTCGGGGAGAGCCCCGTCCGGGCCTTCCGGACCGACATCCAGGAGACGGAGAACGGCTACGTCCTGGAGGCGGAGCTGCCCGGCTTCTCCAAGGAGGACATTGCCATCGACATCGACGGCGACCAGCTCACCATCCAGGCCAGCCACACGGACAACAAGGAGGAGAAGAACGACAGCTACCTGCGCCGGGAGCGCTACTACGGCTCCTACAGCCGCAGCTTCGATATCTCCCAGATCGACGGCGAGGCCATCACCGCCGGATACGAAAACGGCGTGCTGAAGCTGAACCTGCCCAAGAAAACCGTGGTCACTCCGGCGACAAGACGCCTGGAGATTCAGTAATCGTAAACGAAACGCCCCGCGGAGCCCTGAAAAGGCTTCCGCGGGGCACTTTTTATGTTTTCATGTTATTTGTACATCCGGTCATACACCGTCTGGTAGATCTCCACGCATTTTTCCAGATCCATGGCGTTGCACTGGTCCACATAGGCGTTCCAGCTCGCGTCGTCCAGAGGCTGCTCGCCGATCATCCACTTGAGGATCTGCTCGGTGGCGTAGGTGTAGACGGTGGTGGCAATGTTGGCGTACTGGGAGTTTTCTTCAGTGGTCAGGTTCAGGGTGGGCAGGCTCTTGTCCGAGGTGCCGTTGTTGTTCCACACATCGAAGGCCCCCAGCTCCACCTCGTCATAGGTGTAGAAGATGGAGGTGGCGTTGTTGTAGTTGTTGAACACCGGGTTGGTGTACATGTTCCGGAGGTTCATGGGGTTGTAGCCGTCGGGGTTGTTCACGATGAAGTCGGTGTAAACCGGCTCGCCGTTCTCGTTGTACTCGAAGGCCACGCCCTCTTCGCCGTAATTGGTGAGCAGATAGCCGTCGTAGGTGTAGAACCAGTTCAGGAATCGGAGCGCCATCTCCGGATTGTCGCAGCCTGTGGTAACGGACATATTGCCCATGCCGATGGAGTTGGTCTTCATCAGGAAGTCATAGCTTCCGCCCGCTTCCTCCACCAGCGGCGGCAGCGCCTCAAACCGGAAAGTGGGGGAGGCTGCCGCATCCGTCATGGTGGTGAACTTGTCGCCCCGGATGGCGGTGACGGCGCACTGATCGTCGGTGACATAGCCGTTGATGTAGTCCGGGCCGTAGCTTTCGGAATAGAAGTCGTCCTTGATGAGGCCGGCGGAATAGAACTTGTTGAAGGCGGCAATGTAGTTCCGGAAGTGGTC